>CACPOD010000004.1 GCA_902635515.1 uncultured Pelagibacteraceae bacterium | reverse complement strand
TACTTAGATATGAGTTAGAAAAAGAACTTGGTTACTCACAACAGTATTATAAACATCGTACAGCTCATCTTGTTGAAGTTCAAACAGACGAAGGAATAACAGGTTGGGGTGAATGTTTTGGTCCTGGAAATATAGCTTTAGCAAACAAGTTTATTGTTGAAAAGGTTATACAGCCTTTATTAATTGATGAAGACCCTTTAAATAAAGAACATATCTGGCAAAAAGTATACAATCTTTTAAGAGATAGTGGTCAAAAGGGGATGCCAATTCAAGCATTATCAGGAGTGGATATTGCGCTATGGGATATTCTTGGAAAGAAAACAAATACTCCTCTTTATCAACTTGTTGGTGGTAAATGTAATAATGAAGTTCCAGTGTATGGATATGGAATGATGTTACAAAAAAAAACAGTTGATGAATTGATCACCTTGTTCAAAGAAGAGTCTAAGCAAATAAAATTAAAAAATTTTAAAGCTATGAAAATGAAAGTTGGATTAGGTCCAAAAGAGGATTTAAAGTTAGTTCAAGCTGTAAGAGACTCTGTTGGAAAAGATTTTAAATTAATGGTTGATGCCAACCACGCTTATAATTTGAAAGATGCTCTCTATGTTGGAAAAGGTTTAGATGAGCTAGATATTTATTGGTTTGAAGAACCTGTTGCTCCTGAAGATTATGAGGGTTACAGGGAATTAAAACAAAAAATCTCTACTAGCATTGCAGGTGGAGAAGCTGAATTTACCAAATATGGCTGGAATAAATTGATATCAAACAAATGCATAGATATAGCTCAACCAGAGGTTTGTGGACTTGGCGGAATTACCGAGTATTTAAAAGTTGCAGCATTAGCGCAAGCAAATTTTATACCAGTAATTAATCATGTATGGGGTTCTGCAGTTAGTATTGCGGTTAACCTTCATTTGTTGACAGCACAACCTGATATGCCAGGTGGACTATTTCCATCAAAATCTATGCTTGAGTTTGATACAACAGAAAAAAATATTTTTATCACAGATTTGCCAAAGGAAGAATTTTCAATTTTAGACCAAGTTAAAAACAATAACGGTTATGCATCAGTAACGGATAATATAGGCATTGGTATTAACCCTGATCTAGACTTTATAAAGGAGTTTGAAGTAAATGAATAAAATAAAAACATCAGAACCGAAACTTCTTTGGAAATTAAGATGTACTTTAGGTGAAGGAACGTTATGGGTTAGTGAACATAACTCAATTTATTTTGTAGATATTAAAAAAAAGAAAATTTGCTCTTTTAATATTAAAAATAAAAAAAAGAAAATCTTTAAAGTAAATAAAGAAATTGGTTTTATCGCTCATATCAAAGATCATATTTTTATTTTAGGTCTTCAGGGAGAATTAAGAATTCAAAATCTAATATCAAAAAAAATTTTAAAATCAATTAAGATAGAACCAAACTTAAAGCTAAATAGAATTAATGATGGAAAAACAGATCCTGCAGGCAATCTTTGGTTTGGCACTATGGACAATCTTGAAAGAAAAATTGAAAAAGGTTCTTTATATAAATTAGATAAAAATTTTAAATTAATAAAAGTTGATAAAAATTATAGAATTACTAACGGACCAGCATTTATTGATCACTATAATTTTTATCACACAGATAGTCCAAAAAAAACTATCTATAAAATTAAAATAAATAAAAATAATAAAATAGTTAGCAAAAAAATATTTAAAAAATTAAAACCTGAAGAAGGTTCACCAGATGGAATGACTTTAGATAAAAATAAAAATTTATGGGTAGCTCATTTCCATGGTGCATGTATTTCTGTTTTTAATAAAAAAGCAAAATTAATTCATAGAATTCAGTTTCCTGCAAAAAATATAACTAATTGTGCATTTGGAGGTAAAAATACTAAAGAACTTTACGTTTCAACAGCTACAAAAGGGATGAGCAAAGCAGATCTGCGAAAATTTAGATATTCAGGATTCTTTTTTAGTGTAAAAACAAATGCAAGAGGAGTTTTACAAAAAAAATTTATTATAAGTAATGAAGAAAAGAGATCTTTACTATGAGCGAATACCAACAAAGCTTTTAAGAGAAGATATTAGATTATTAGGAACTTTTCTTGGAAGAGTAATCAAAGATCAGGAAGGTTTAGCTTTTTTTGAAATTGTTGAAAAATTCAGATTATTATCCAAAAATACTTTATCAGATAAAAATAAAAGTAAAATTTTTTCAAAAATTTCGAAAGAAGTAAAAAAACTTTCTCCTAAAAATACATTTAAATTAACAAGAGCATTTTCACATATTTTAAATTTAATGAATTTAGCTGAGTCATTGGATGCATCTAGAAAGTTAAATGAATTTGAAAATCCATATTTTAAAAGTAAAAATCAAAATCTTTTCATTGAAGATATAATAGAAAGTTTATTTAAAAATAAAAAAATTTCGGATAAAAAAATTTACGAACAAGCCACAAAACTTGATATAGGTATTGTACTTACCGCTCATCCTACTGAAGTAAAAAGAAGAACTTTAATTCAAAAATATGCCAATTTAATTGAAATTATGGAGCAAAGACATCTTTATAAAAAATATCCGTCTAAGATTATCGAATTAAATAGAAAGCTCTACGCGGAAATCGCAATAATATGGAAAACAGATGAACTTAAAAGGACTAAACCATCTCCATTGGATGAAGCGAGGTGGGGTTTAGCTGTTATAGAGGATAGTCTATGGGACACTATTCCTAAAGTTTATAAAAGACTTAATGACATATTCAGAAAAAATTTAAAGAAAGATTTACCGCGTGATTTTAATCCAATTCAATTTGGATCATGGATGGGTGGAGATAGAGATGGAAATCCTAATGTAACAGCTGAAGTTACAAAGAAGGTAATTTTATTTTCTAGATGGCAAGCTGCAAAATTATATGAGAAAGAACTGACTAAATTGATACAAGATTTATCAATGGAAGAATGCTCTACAAAAATTAAAAGAGCAACAGGAAATAGCTATGAACCTTATAGAGTTTATTTGAGACCAATTAGGGACAAGGTAAGACTAACCCATCAATTAATTGAAAATCATTTAAATAACGATGCAGATTTAGATGAAAAAAAATTAATTCAAAATAAAAATGAAATAACACTTCCATTAAGAGAGGTAAGAAAATCATTAAAGGCAAACAGAGGAGAGTATATTGCAAATGCAGACCTATTAGATTTAATGAGAAGAGTCAGATGTTTTGGAATTAATTTAGCAAGATTAGATATAAGACAAGAGGCAGATAGACATGAAAAACTTTTAAATGAAATTTTTAAAAAGAAAAAAAATATTAAATATTCTTCTTTAACTGAAATAGAAAAAGTAAAATTATTAAATAAATCTATAAAAGAAAAAAAATTTTTTGTAGATAAAATAAAAATAAAAGATAAAGAAAATAAAGAAGTTTGGAATACTTTTAAACAGATATCAAAAATACCAATTGAGTGCCTAGGTGCATATGTAATATCAATGACCTCAACAGCGTCTGATATTTTATCTGTTTATTTTTTACAAATGCAGGCAAAAAACAAAAATTTATTAAGAGTCGTGCCACTTTTTGAAACTTTGGATGATTTAAAAAATGCTAATGGTGTAATGACAAATTTATTCAAACTTTCATGGTATAGAAAAATGATTAATTCAAAGCAGGAAGTAATGATTGGATATTCTGACTCTAGTAAAGATGCTGGAAAATTATCTGCGAGTTGGCATCAATATAAACTTCAAGAGGAGCTTAGAAGTTTAGCTAAAAAATATAGAATAGATCTTGTTTTCTTCCATGGTAGAGGTGGATCTCCAGGAAGAGGAGGTGGACCTATTCAGGCTACTTTAAAATCACAACCTTCAGGAACAGTTAATGGCAAAATAAGAATTACTGATCAAGGTGAGGTGATTCAACAAAAATATGGATACAAACCTTTAGCTGAATATAACCTTTGTAGTTATATCGGCTCTGTAATGGATGCTTCTTTAAATCCACCACCAAGATCAAAATCAAATTGGCGTGATTTGATTCAAAAAATGTCAGAAATTTCAACATCCTCATACAGAAAATACTTAAATCAAAGTGAGGATTTTATTCGTTACTTCAAAACAGTTACGCCACATAAATCACTAGGAAAACTTGCAATTGGATCAAGACCAACCAAAAGAAAGAATGTTGATAATATTCAAAGTTTAAGAGCTATCCCTTGGGTATTTGCTTGGACACAAATTAGATTAATGTTACCCGCTTGGCTTGGTACAACTGAAGCATTGAGGTATGGATCAATTAAAAAGTTTAAAAGAACAATGACTGACATGGAAAGAAATTGGCCATACTTTGTATCAACGATGGATATTTTAGATATGGTAATTTCCAAAGTAGATCCAGAAATATCAGTTATTTATGAAAATAATTTAGCCGATGCATCACTGAAAAGAATTGGTAAAAAATTAAGATTTCAATTTGAAGCATTGGTCAAATTGCACAATAAAATTACTCCCAAAGAAGTGGTAAAAGAGAGGAAAGAATTTAGAAAAGCCTTATTTATAAGAAATAATTATACAGAAATGCTAAATATACTTCAGGCAAATGTAATGAATAAATTAACAAATAAAAAATATAAAAATTTAGATAAAAAATTTCTTGAAGATGCTTTAATGACATCGATTGCAGGTATTTCTGCAGCAATGAAAAATACTGGATAAATGTTTGAATACTCAATTGCTTTTGGAGCAGGACTTATAAGTTTTTTGTCTCCGTGTGTTCTACCTTTAATACCTGGGTATATTTCTTATATCTCTGGTCAATCTTTACAAGAAATTTTAAATCAAAAAAAAATCAACTTTTTTCCATTAATATTATTTTGTTTAGGGTTCTCAACTGTATTTGTTCTTTTAGGTGCATCAGCATCTTTTTTGGGTCAGGCGCTACTACAAAATTCAGAAGTGTTAAGAATTTCAGCCGGAATAATTATTATAATTTTTTCTCTTCAATTAATTGGAATAATCAATATTCCATATTTAAATTTTGAGAAAAGATTTGATGCAAAAGAATCAAGAAATATTCTTTTTCCATATGTGATTGGTGTTGCTTTTGGTTTTGGCTGGACACCATGCATCGGTCCAATTTTAGGTTCAATTTTAGCTTTAGCATCTATTGAAGAAACTTTATCAAAAGCTGTAATTTTGTTAATTTCATATTCATTAGGTCTTGCTATTCCTTTTGTTTTGTCTGGATACTTAATTCAAAGATTCTTATTATTTTCTAAAAATTTTAAGAAAAACATAAATTTAATTTCAAAAATTGGTGGAATAACTCTTTTAGTTACAGGTATTTTAATTTTAACTAATCAATTACAAGCAATAGGATTTTATATAATTGAAATCTTTCCTTTTATGCAAAAATTCGGATAAAAGGTATTAATGAAGATTTATCAAATAGATTCCAGTGCTAGAAAAAAAGGCTCTACCTCAAGAGCTTTAGCAAAAAAACTTTTAGATAAAATTAAAAAACCAGAAGATGAGGTAATTTATAGAGATTTAGATGATGAGATGCTTTTTGTAAGTGGGCTTACAGAGTCTGGAATGAATATTGATGAAAAAGACCAAACAGAAGAACATAAAAAAATGTTTGAGCTTTCTGATAAGCTTGTAAAAGAATTAAAAGAGAGTGATATCATAATAATTTCTGCACCAATTTATAATTATGGACCTCCAGCAACTCTTAAAGCCTGGTCGGATTTAGCTGCTCGTATAGGTGAAACTTTTAGATTTAAACCAAATGGAAGAAGAGAAGGATTGTTAAAAAACAAACATGCATATCTAGTTATAACTTCAGGAGGAACAAAACTAAATAGTTCAGAAGATTTTTTAACTCCTTGGTTAAAATTTATTCTTAACTTTTTTGGTATAGAAAAAGTAGATATAATTAGTGCAGACCAAATGGCACTAGATTATGAAAAATCAATCAAAGAGGCTGAAGCGCAAATAGAAAATTTGTTTAAAGATTAAACTTTCTTTTTAAGTGTCTAAGTTTTCCCTCTGTACTATCGTAATCAATATAACAACCTTGTAAAAATCTTTCTCCCTCTTTTGTCTCATAAGCTGTTCTTCCATGGAGCAGTCTGTGATTATCCATCATCATTAAGTTTTTTGGCTCGAGTTTGAATTCAATCCTATATTTATCTGAATTATACATTTCGGATATTTTTTTTCTTGCTTGGTAGTAAAGATCTAATTTTTCTTTTTCTAAAAGTGGAACATAGTCTAATCTAGGACTAAATCTTACCTGCTTGAAACTCTTATCCTCATTTAGTTCAATCAAAGGAGAGATAGTCTCTAAAATTACTTCTTTATCTATAAATCTAAATCTAACTTTTACTTCAGTTAAAATTTTATAAAATTCTGGGTATTGATTTTTTAAATCTTCAGTAACTGTATAACCATCCACCAATGTTGATAATCCACCTGAAACTTTACTTTCTATACAATGTAAAATTTGAATACATGGTACAGGATTTCTATAAGGATTGTCAGTATGAGGTGCTAATGCCAATGAAGTATAAGCAAGATCGTTTGGATCAGGTTTAGATTTTACGTCAAAATATTCACCAAAATTTGTTCTCCGAACACTGCCTATTGAATTTGCAAATTCAACAATGTAATTTTTAGATGTTGGAATATTTTTTACTATTACAAAACCAAATTTATAAAACGACACAAGTAGATCATGCATCTCTTTACTTTCATAAAAATTTTCTTGGTATTTAAAATTTTTTATATTTTTTAAAGTTGAGTCCCATTTAGTTTTTTCAATAGATCTAATTACAATATCTTCTTTAGAAAATTCAGAAGCAATTTTGTCAATTTCAAGTTTTGAATTAACACCATCATTAAAATTAACCTCTAGATATTTTTCATTAAGGTTTACTTTATTAATTGATATATCATTACTTAAAAAAGTAGGATCAAAAAGTCTTTGTTGAGTTCCTTTATCTAAATACTCCTCACCATTAACTCTTTCTCGTAACCAGAATGGGTGAATTTCTTTTTTTTCAGATCCATTATTAAAATAAACCTTATTTTCAATTAGCTCAATTTTCATAATAGTAAGCCAAGGATTATTTAAAATTTAACTTTAATCAACATAAATTAAATAGTAAGAGTTCATAGTGAAAAAATTTGATACAAAAAAAATATCCAATATACGCAAGCTTTTTAAATCAACTTGCTAAAGATTTAACTAAGTTTTATTACGCCAAGTTAGATAAGCCATTCAAGATAACCAACAAGATGAAAGGCAAAGGTTACGATCCTGTAACAACATCAGATAAAGCCTTTGAAAAATTCATAAGATCAAAAATTTCAAAAAAATTCCCAAATCACCAAATTATAGGGGAGGAATATGGTCACAAAAATACAAAGAGTGAGTTTTCATGGGTGATTGATCCAATTGATGGAACTAGATCATATGTTGTAGGTAATCCTAGTTGGAGCAATCTCATCTCATTAAATTACAATGGAGAACCAATTTTAGGATTAGCAAATTTTCCTAAAATGAGAAAATATTATTTAAATTTGAATAAAAATTCTGCATATGTTTTTGAAAATAATAAAAAAAGAAAACTTAAAGTTAACTCAAAATTAAATTTTACGAATGCAAAATTAGCCGCTGCTTTTCATAATCAATTAACTTTAAAGCAACAATCAAAAATTCAAAAATTTATTAAAAGAATGCAATTTCCATGTTTTGATGCATTGACTTATTGTCAGTTAGCAGAAGGCAGGCTTGAAATGGTTGCACAATGCGCAAACAAGATTTGGGATATTCATCCTATAATGCCAATTGTAAGAGCAGCAGGAGCAATAGTAACGACTTGGGGAAATAAAAACCCTGTTGTTGGAGGAAATATTATTGTTTCAAATAATAAAGCCAATCATAAAAAAATTTTAAAATTATTAAAACCATTAGCTGAATGATACCAGAAAGAGCACAAGTAATTCTAGATTTCTGGTTTAAAGAAACCCCATCTGAAATGCGGTTCAAAAAAGATGAAAAGTTTGATCAAAAAATAAAAGACAATTTTTTAAAAGACTATGAATTAGCGTGTCAAAATGAATATGATGATTGGCAAGATAATCCTATGAGTTGTCTGGCGTTAGTAATTTTGTTTGATCAGTTTTCAAGAAATATGTTTAGAAATGACAAAAAAGCTTTTGCTCAAGATCAAAAAACTAGATTGATTGTAAATGATGCAGTTTATTCAGGTTATTTAGAAGCTATGAATGTAAATCAAAGATTATTTATGTTGTTACCTTTAATTCATAGTGAGGAAATTAGTGATCATGAAATGGCTTATTATTTGTTAAATAAATATTTAAGAGAACACGAAGGATACAATGAAATAAAAAAATTTTGGCAAGATCATACAAAAGTAATTAGACAATTTCATAGATATCCTCATAGAAATGAAATTTTAGGAAGAGAGTCTAATGAAGAAGAAATAGAATTCTTAAAAGGTCCAAATTCTTCTTGGTGAAATGAATTTAGAATTTATTTTCAAAGTTATAGACAAAGATGAGTGGCAAAAGGCCAAACAATCTGGAACTTATGGTGGGTCAGAAAAAGATATTAAAGATGGATATATTCACTTTTCAGAAGAGGATCAGGTAGAGGAAACTTTAAATAAACATTACCCCAAAAAAGAAAATCTAATCTTGTTAAGAGTAAATGCTTTTAAGCTTGAACATTTACTATGGGAACAAGCATCCAATGGAGATATGTATCCTCATTTATATTCACCATTAGATACTAATACAGTGGTTGATGAATATGAATTACCATTAAATGAAGATGGAAGACATGAGCTTCCAGAGATTTTAAAAAAGTATCAGTTCAGTCGTCCTAAATAATTAACCATTATTACACCAATAATAATTAAGATAATTCCAATTATTCCATATAGATTAGGAACTTGATTTAATTTTAATACAGCAAAAAGCACAACTCCAGTTACAGTTAAGCCGCTATATGTAGCGTAAGCAAAACCTACAGGAAGAGCATGCATAGCTTTTGCTATTGAAAACATCGTAATACACATAAACAAGATACATAAAACCGATGGTGTAAGTTTGGTAAACCCTTCTGAAATTTTAGCTAAACTATTTGATGCAATACCAAAAGAAATCCCTATAGCTAAAAATATATAACCAAATAAAGGTTTCATGGTTATTCTTTTGATGCAATTTTATTAACTAATGGCCTAATTATTGGAGCCATTGTAAAGGCAGCAATTAAAGCAATTGGAAATGCAAACATCCAAGAATAAAACCATCTACTTATAAAGCCATCTGTAACTCCGGTGTTTACAGCAACTACAACGCCACTCATAATCACACTCATGCCAAAGGACATAAAAATCATGAATAATAGCTGAGCATATTTTTTATTAATCATATTAATTATTACCTAACAGGTTAACCATTAAAACACCAACAATAATAAAAGCTAAACCAATTAATGAATATAAATTGGGTACTTGATTAAATCTAATTATACCCACAACAACAGTTGCTATAATTGTTAAGCCTGCAAAGGAAGCATAAGTAATTCCCATTGGAATATTTTTCATTACTAATGAAAGTGCGTACATACATAATACAATTGTGATTGCTGTAATTATACTTGGAAAAAGAAGAGTAAAGCCTTCAGCACTTTTAGCAAAACTATTTGAGGTAACACCCAAAAAAACTGCAGTGCCTAAAAATAAATATGAAGTTGCAAGACTCATTTCGAGACTTTAAATGAATTTAAGGAGAATATATAGAATTATTTAAGAGACCATTTAATAGCATCTTCCATTCTATCATCTCCCCAAAAGAGTTCATTTTTTACAATAAAAGATGGACTGCCAAATATTTTATTTTCACGAGCCAAGTTTGTGTTTTCTTTGTATTTTGTTTCTATATCTGATGATTTTGCTTCAGAGACAATTTCATCTTTATCAAGTTTTAATTCTGAGCAAACTTCCGAGATACTTGGTTCGATGGCTGGTTCTTTACCTTCTTGAAACCATTTTTTATAAGTAAGAATAACAAATTTTTCTCCCCAACCTTTTTCAAAACCAAGGATTGCAATTTGGTTTGCTAAATCAAATTCTGATAATGGATAGGGAACTGGCGTTTTAGCAAAAAAACCATAACCTTTAGCTCTTCTTTCAATATCTCTCCACATGTAATTAACTTTATTCATTTTATCCTTTGGAAATGGGATATTGTTCATTTCTTTCATGATTGCTCTTACTGAAAAAGGTTTCCAGTTAAATTTTACTTGATGTTGTTTTTCAACATCAAGTATTCTAGTTACGGATAGATAGGTATATGTGCTTCCTATCGAAAAATAAAAATCAATTTCACTCACTTATTTTGGTATTGGTGTAGCACCAGTTTCTAAACTGACAATTTTTCCATTATCATATTTATAAACTGCCATTACCGCCTCAACATTACCATCATTAAATGTTACAAATGCATGGTGAATACCAACTTCGTTATTTTCATAAACAATTCTAACCTTATCTTGATTAATATCACCACTCATCGCCCATTTGATAACATCACTTTTAGTTAAAACATTTCCTGACTTGTGCATTGTGAATTTAAAATCATCATGCAAAAGCTCATTCATTACTGCTTCATCTTTATTTTTCAAAGCAGCACTATATTTCTCTAATATAGACATGTTATTCCTTTCTATTTAACCTTAGTTAAATCATATATTGAGTAACTGTCTAACACTTCATCCATTATTGGCTTTGATACCTCGGTACCTTCTATAAACTTATGAAGTGCAGCTTCATCAGTACAAAATATTTTAAACATTACAGTACTTTTGTCTGGAGTTACAGTTCCAATTGTTTTTTCAACCACTGCAACTTTTGCTCTTTCAGCAAGTCCTTCAGGAGATTGCATAAATCCCATGAATTTTTCAAAAGTACCTTCTTTTAACTTTGCTACTACTAACATTTCTTTTTCCATTTTTTCTCCTTTTTTTTTGTTAATATAGAGTTTGAACTACCTTTTTAACTCTATCTTCTCCATTAGGTATTGTTGAATTTACAAAGTCATGACATGCATTAGTTTTAGATTCGTCAAATTTAGATCCATAATGCTTATCGACAGCTTTGTTTACGCCTTCATCCCATTCCTTTTCAGGAATTCCTACTTCTAAAGCATAAGCTTTTAAAACTTTTACAGATGCCATAGATTTTTCTTTCATACTATATTCAAATGTTTCCCCTGAAGGTAAGAAGTAGTTCGCCATATAGATTCCACTACATTCCCATGCTCTATTCTTGTCGCTATCAGACATGCCTGCATAAGTTGAGGTAGCAAAAAATAAAGTGCTTATTAATATAATTATATTTTTCATTTGTTATCCTCTATTAATTTACTTTTTTAAAGTATAAGTTCCTTGTAGATAATTCGTTGAATGAACTTTACCTTCTTGGGCTGTTTTAATTTGGGTATAGCCGGTAGTACCACTACATTCGATACCTTCATATCTACCTGTACCACTGATACATTTAAATGTACCCTCCATAGAGTAACCTAATTTAATCTCATAATAGGTTATTGCAGTATCTCCATTAATAAATTTTATAATACAGTGACCCATCTCAAATCCTTTTCCAGGAATCGATCCAGCACCAACACAATAATGAGATGAATTATCTCCAAATGTAGTACCACCTACTGCCATCATACCTACCAAACCATCATAAGCAAAAGTCATTGGGTTTCCTTTATCATCAACAATTACTTTAGCATCACCAACAAAAAATCCTTTAAGATCTATTTTTCCACTATGACCATCTGCAAATGAAAGAGATGACATTAATGTAAATACTAATGCTAATATTAATCTTTTCATAATTTACCTTTCTAAATAGTTAAACCGTAACTGAATACTGTTACATTTTTATGAATGAGTCTCATGCGTTCATATCGCACGTCAGATATGCAATTTTTATCAATAAGAAATGCTGTTTTTAGCTATTTAATTTGATTTTAATTTTTGATAACGTTTAATTATGATCGAAAAGTTTAATGGAATATTTTATTTAATCGTTTTTCTTGTTCATTTCATAATTTTTGCTGCTTATGCATATCAGACTGTTTTTGCTACAAAGAAATTTTTAGACAAATTTGGTATGGACGATTCAGGCGCTATAATGACAAGATTTTTCGGATCATTATTTATTGGAGCTGTAGCTATGGCTATATGGGTTGGGTTCATAAGACCTGATGGGCTCCAAGGAACATGGGCTTTTTTTAATTTAGTATTTTTACAAAACCTTTCAGCTTTTTGTGTGGGAATTTATACAATTAAAATAAATAAGTTAGGTCATACTCCACAAACATCTATTGAAGGTGTTATTACACCAGGAATTTTAACTTTATTGAGCGCAATACTTTGTTACGGATTAGCTGATAAAATTTATATCTAAAACCAATTAGGTACTGGCAAACCTTTTTCTTCTAAAAATTTTTTATTAAACATTTTAGTTGCGTATTTATCACTTCTATCACAAAGAATTGTTACAATAGTTTTACCAGGCCCTAATTCTTTACCCATTCTTATTGCTCCAGCGATATTGATACCACAACTAGTACCTAAGCTCAGGCCTTCATTTTGAATTAAATCATAAAGAATAGGTAATGCTTCATGATCATCAATGGAGTATGCGTCATCAATTTTGGCTTCACCAAAGTTAGCAGTCACTCTACTTGAGCCAATACCTTCGGTAATTGAACCACCCTCCGATTTAAGTTCACCATTTTTAATGTAATTATAAAGAGCAGAACCTTTTGGATCAGATAGGTAAATTTTTATATTTTTGTTTTTTTCTTTAAGAGCATTACTTACACCTGAAATAGTTCCTCCAGTTCCAGAAGAACATACAAAGCCATCAACCTTACCTTCAGTTTGTTCCCAAATTTCTTGTCCTGTTCCTTCGTAATGACCTTTGGAATTTGCAGTATTATCAAATTGGTTAGCCCAAATAACACCGTTATTATTTGTTGGTCTTAATTCGTCAGCTAGTCTAGCTGCCACTTTAACAAAATTGTTATCATCTTTGTAAGGTTTAGGTGGCACTAATCTTAATTCAGCTCCAAGATTTCTAAGTAGATCTTTTTTCTCTTGGGTTTGATTATCATTCATTACAATTATAGTTTTATAACCTAAAGAATTTCCTAAAAGGCCTAAACCAATTCCAGTGTTACCTGCTGTTCCTTCAACAACTGTTCCACCTTTAGCAATTAATTTTTTTTCTTGAGCGTCTTTAATTAAAGCAAGTGCAGCTCTATCTTTAACTGATCCACCTGGATTTAAAAATTCTGCTTTTCCATAAATATTGCATCCAGTAATTTCTGAAGCTGCTCTTAATTTAATTAGTGGGGTATTTCCTATTCCTGAAATAAAATCGTTTTGTGTGTTATTCATTATCTGATTTTTTATCACTATCAGGTGTAATACCATAAGGTTTAAATTCACTATCAGCAATACCAACACTTCTTGCTGGAATTCCAACCATCACAGCATTTTCTGCAACGTCTTTAGTTATAACTGCATTAGCTCCAATTCTTGCACCTTTGCCAACAACTACTGGACCTAATACTTGTGCACCTGATCCAATTACTACATCTTCTTTTATAGTAGGATGTCTTTTCATATTACGTTGATCATTAGAGTTTATACTAGGTGCAATTCCACCTAATGTAACCATATGATAGATTGTAACATTGTTTCCAATGTCTGAAGTTTCGCCAATCACAACACCCATTCCATGATCGATAAATAAATTTTTTCCAATTTTAGCGTTTGGATGTATTTCGATACCAGTTAAGAATCTTGAAAATTGAGAAATGATTCTTGCAATCAAATGAAATTTTGCAGTACTAAAAAAATTAGCTATTCTATGAAAGAATACTGCTTTAACACCTGGATAAGTTAATATTAAACTTAATTTAGATTTTGCTGCTGGATCTCTATCAATTATTGATTGTAAAAAATCACTCATATTTCTTAAGTTTAGTTGCTGTTGATTAAAAAATTATATGCCTTATATAGTACTTAATCGCTCAATTTAAAGAGGTTTATATGTACAAAAACACCAATTGTTTTCATCTAGCTATCCCATGTGGAGACTTAGAGGTTGCAAAAAAATTTTACAGTGAAACTTTAGGATGTAGGTTAGATAACTCTGCACAAGAGTGGGCAGATGTTGATTTTTGGGGCAATGAATTAACTTTGCATAAAAGCGAACATAAATTAGACAATGAGAGACATGATGTAGACATGGGAAATGTTTCTGTTCCTCATTTTGGTGTTCATTTATCAAGAAAAGACTTTGATGCTTTAAAACAAAGATTAAAAGATAGTGGAACTAAGTATTACGATGAACCTTATTTGAGATTTAAAGGAACAAAATACGAGCAAGAAACTTTCTTCGTTAAAGACCCAAACGAAAATATTCTAGAAATCAAAACATTAACAGCAAATCCAGAGTAAACTTAAAGCCTAATGGAATACCTGGTATTAGGCTTCTTTACTGGGATTAGCTTAATCTTAGCTATAGGTGCCCAGAATATTTTTGTTATTGAGCAAGGTTTAAAAAAACAACACATATTTATTGTTTGCTTAATATGCTCAATATCAGATTTGATATTAATTTTTTTGGGTATTTTTCTTTTCCATTATTTTAATCAGTATTTTAACTCTTTAATTGAATTAATTTTAAATTTATTTTTAATTTTATTTTTAGTTCACTTTATTTTTAAAAAAATAAAATTTCATTATTCTGATATTAATTTTAGCACTGAGCCAAATAATATTTCAAAATTAAATATTGTATTTAAAACTTTAGGATTTACATATTTAAATCCACATGTTTATTCTGATACAGTTTTTTTTCTTGGAAATTTTTCAAAAAATTATTTACTTAACCAAAAAATTTTATTTGGGATAGGTGCGTCTATAGCATCATTTTTATTTTTTTTTATATTAGGATATTTATCTAATTATTTATCGAAGTATGCAAATAGTAAAAAAATTTGGAAAGTAATTAATATTTTTATTATATGTTTTATGTTTATTTTAACTTTATTCATTATTAAGGAAATATTATGAGCAAGATTTACGTAGATGATTTAGGCGAAGGGTTTCCTTTTGTTTTAGTTCATGGTTATCTAGGCTCATCTGAAATGTGGACTTTTCAAAAAGAATTTTTTTCAAAAGATTATCGTGTAATTACCCCAGCTCTCCCAGGATTTGGAGAAAGTCATAATGTAAAATCTTTAGATTCTATTAATAAAATGGCTAAAGAAATTATAAATGTACTAGATCAAAAAAAGATTGATAAATTCAATTTAATTGGTCATTCAATGGGAGGAATGATTGTTCAAGAAATTACAAAATTGATTGGGGATAGAGTTAATAAATTAATTTGTTTTGCAACAGGATCTATTGGAGATATCCCGGGAAGATTTGAGACTATGGATGAAACAAGGGAAAAACTTAAACAAGAAGGTACACAACTCTCTTTTTCTAGAGTGCCTCTTAAGTGGTTTGTAAAAGGTGATAAGGACAAAAATTATTCCCTTTGTGAAAATGCTGTTAAAAATGTTTCATTAGAAGCTGCTGATAATGCATTACTAGCAATGAAAAATTGGAGAGGTAAAGAAAATTTAAAAAATATAAAAAATGACACCCTTATAATATGGGGCGATAAAGATACTTCATATAATTTTGATCAAGTTGATACACTTAATAAAAACATTAAAAATAGCCGTTTAGAAATATTTAAAGATTGTGCTCATAATGTTCACTTAGAACAGCCTGATCAGTTTAATAATTTGGTAAAAGAATTTATCTCAAAATAATATTTTTATTAAGCTGATAAACTTTTTTATAAGCTCCAATAAATTTTTTTGAAGAATGAAATTTTCCAGGGAAAATTATACATTTTATTTTAGCTCGTCTAGCTGAATTTAAACTTTCTTGAGAATCCTCAATTGCTACACAATCATTAGCTTTAAGCTTAAGTTTTTTAAGTGCTAATAAGTATATATCTGGGTAGGGTTTGTATTTTTTTACTAATTTTGCATTCCCTATAAAGTTAAAATCTCTTTTATTAATTGAATTTCTTAAACAATATAAGATTGCATTTATATTATTTGTAGAAGTAGATGAAACAAATGCAATTTTTATATTTTCTTTTTTGCATAAAGAAATTAAATTTTTAACACCTGGCCTTAATTTAAGATGATTTTTTTTAAGATAATTATTAAAGAATTTAGTCTTTAAATTTCTTAAATATACTGAATTAACTTCAATTTTTTTCTTTTTGGCATATCTTGATATTCTATTTTTGCCACCTGATTTGCTTAATAAATTTTGATACTCACGTTTGGTCCAATTCCAATCGAGTCCATATTGTTTGAATGCTTTATTAAATGACTTTCTTTGAATTTCTGAGGTTTCAACAATAGATCCAATAGAACCAAAAAGTAATGCTTTATAATATTTCAACCTTTCACAGCTCCAGCAGTTAAACCACTAATAACCTGTCTTTGAAAAAACATAACAAGCATAAACAAAGGTGCAGTAGCAGATACAACTGCAGAAACTGCCCACATTAAATTTCCTTCATGTTGATTAGTACCTAAATAACTTTGAATTTTTGGAACCATGGTATGATTTTCTTGATTAAGAAGTAACGCTGTTACGGTAAAATCATTATAGGCTAACATTAAACTAAATAAACCTGCTGTAATTACTCCAGGCCACATCACAGGCATAATAATATGCCTAAAAGCTTGAAAATAAGAACAACCATCTATTAAAGCACTTTCATCAAGTTCTTTAGGAACAGTTTTGAAAAATGAATAAAGCAGCCACAAAGTAAAAGGTTGATTTATAGCAACCAAAACAACAATTGTAGTTGGAAGAATTCCCCAAATCTGCAATTCAAAGAAAGGAAAAAGATATCCTGATACTAAAGTTATATGTGGCATAGCTCTAAAAATTAAAGCTGCCATTAAAATCCAAAAAGCATATTTCTCAGTTGATCTTGAAAGAGCGTATGCTCCTAAAGTTCCTAAAAACAAAGAAATACTTACAACAAATACTGTAACTATAATTGTATTTTTTGATGCTTTCCAAAATTCGCCTTCAGTCCAAGCTTGTGTATAAGCATTAGTTGTAAATTGTCCGCCTGTTTCAATTAAGGTATTAAATGCTGATATCGCATACCACCAATCAGATCTTGAAAAGAAATCAGCTCTTACTTTAAATGATCCCCAAAAAGTCCAAATAAAAGGAAAACAAGCAATCAACAACCAGGTGATTATAAAAATAGTGTTAAAAGTTTTTAAACGAGTTGATTTTGTATCTAGTCCATAATCCATAATTATCTTGCCGTTTTAAATTCTTTCCAAGTTCTAATTAATACTGGTGCCAGTAGAATAGCTATACCAATAATAGTCATCATTGAAGTAGCTGCAGCAGAACCAAACAATATCACTTCCTCATTAACTAAATTGTCATAGATTAACCAAGATAAAGACTGTGCACTTCCCTCAGCACTAAACCCTATAATGGGTTCAAATACCCTAAAGTTATCCATTAAAGAGATCAAAGCTACAAATGTAACCACAGGATAAATATGTGGTAAAACTATATGTTTAATTCTTTGAAATCTTGAGGCACCATCTATAATTGCTGCTTCAATTGGTTCTTGAGGAACTGTTTGAAGAGCTGCATAAAAAACTACAAAGGCAAAAGGGGAGTGATGCCATATTCCGTAAATAATTATTGTTATCCATGTTAACGTTTTTGAGGATTTAAGTGATAAATATGGGTCATTCATCAAATTTTGAATATTTGCACCAATTATACCTTGAGAATCTATCATCCAAAATAATACTAATGATCCAACCAACGGTGTAACAATCATCGGTAAAATTGTACCAAAGATTAAAGGTCCTCTAATTTTTCTAGCAACTGCATTTAAACTTAATGCAATAATAAATCCTAAGAGGAGCACATTTGGTGTAACAAACAAACAATAAGTTAAAGTGAATATCAGAGCTTTATAAAAGGGAAGATTAGTTACTTGGTCTACAAAAGCGCCAAAACTTTCAGTTTCATTCCAAAATTTTTTTATTTCGTCAACTGCTAAATGATTTCGATCAGTATAAGTGCCAAAACCATTAAATTTTCCTAGAGGCTTTGCTTCCCTGATTTTTGAGGTTTCTTCGTTATCAACGACAATTGAAACAGTACATCCAAAAGGATCACATTTTTTAACTTCTTTTACTACTTGATCATGTTGTGCATAAAAGGATTGAATGCCTGTAGATATAATTGGTAAACCAATAAACAGGATCATTGCTAAGCCTGTTGGTAAGAAAAACCAAAAAAAAGTTTTATTAGGCATTTAAATATTGATTAAGTGGGGAGTAAATCCCCACTTATAAGTTCTAGATTTTATAGAAAGCCTTGTTCTTTAGCTTTACTAATGTAAGCAGCCTCAACATCTTTCAATGCTTGTTCAGCTGACTCTTTACCTTGTAAAAACTCAACAATCTCACTTCCTAATGCACCATGCATTAAACCCATTTGTGGTAACATTGGATATGGTTTTGCTCCCATTTTTACAGCTTCGATAACACCAATAGATTTTGGTCCTGGTACAAACCCTTCTACTAACCAAACGGCTTGATCAGCAGCGTCAGCAACCATCTTCTTATTTGATGCTGCATGCGCTAAAGATCTAAACGTTGCCTCAGCATCTGCATCAGATCTGTTTTTTGCAAGTGTGAAACCATCCCACCATAATGTAGCAGCTGGAATATTTCCTCCACCTACAGTAGCAGGTCCAGTTAATTTAGTTGCCTTAGTAATGTTAGGATCACCTTCATCATCTAAAAGTGTTCCTGATCTAGATGCCCATAATGTCATCAATGCAACATTACCAGATTCCCATTCCACTTTAATTGCTTCACTATCATGAGTTAAGTAATCAGGGTTACTCAATTCAGACAATTTTTTTAACATATTTAAAGTAGCAATGCCTTTAGCATTATTAATATTAGGCTCTGCACTTCCAGATTTAAAGAATTCACCACCGTGACCAATAAACATGTTCACAAATTCTTCTGCTAAATTCCAACCAGCTTTGTATGCAGCTGCGTAAGGATATTGCATTTTACCTGAGGCTCTAATTTTTTCAGATGCTGCAACTACTTCCTCATAAGTTTTTGGAATAGCTATACCAAGGTCTTTCAAAACATCTTCTCTGTAATACAAATGTTGTGTATTAGCCATAAATGCTACAGCCATAACTTTTCCATCAATTGTAATTAATTGAGAGTCTTGAATTCCTTTTCCATATTTTTTAACAAGATCATCTAAAGGTCTAATTAAATCTTGGTTCATCAAAGGAACAATTGAACTATTAGCTGCAATTCTTGCTGAAAACTCAGATGGATTTGCAGTTAAAGCTGGCACGGCGATTTTATTATGCTCAGATGAGTGAGTCACTTTAAAATCAGCACTTCCTTTACATTGTTTAGAAGTTTCAACGAAAGTTCTTAATGCAGGAAAATCATTTGCCAAAATATTTATTGAACCACTTTTAATGTTACAATCTGCAAATGCAGAAGTTCCAAAAAGTAGAAACAATAAAGTAACTAGTATTTTTCTCATATGTTTTCTCTCTATTTTTTGTTGTTAATTATAATTTAAGTAAGAAAACTATATCTACTCCTGAAATAGAATAAAAGTGATAATTAAATCACTTTTGACGCAAGTTCCGCACCTCTTACAAGAGACTCAAGTTTTTTATAAACTATATTTTCGTCTACATTACCAAAGCCAGCAAAGGTACTAAACCCACAGTCAGTCCCAGCTAATAATTGTTCGGCATCAATGACTTTAGAAAAGGTTAAAATTCTATTCTTTACAACTTCGGGATGTTCTACAAAATTTGTTGTAGAATCTATTACACCTGGGGCAATTATTTTGCCACTTGGAATTTTTAAATTTTCAAAAATTTGCCACTCGTGAGAATGCCTTGGATTAGATGACTCAATTAAGTAAGTCTGAACATTGGCTTTCAATGCAATTGGCATTATCTTTTCTAACGGGATATCATGCAGATGAGGTCCTTCATAATTTCCCCAACAGATGTGTAGTCTTATATTAGAGCTATCGATATTATTGATAGCATTATTTAGACATTCTATTTGTTTTTCAGCTCTAATTAGAAATTCTGACTCTGATAAATCTTTAAAAGTCATATGTCTAGCAAGAGCTAAATCTGGACAATCTAACTGAAGTTTTAATCCATTTGATGTGATTTCTTCATACTCATCTTTCATAAGATTGGATAAATTTTCTAAATATTCATCATCATTTTTATAAAATTTATTTGGCAAGAAAGCAGAAACAACTCCAGGAGAGGCAGCATTCATGAAACCATCTTTATGATTATTTTTTTTTAACGCTTGTTTAAAATTATTAATATCTTTTGTTAGGGAAGTTTTATCTTTAATTTTTAATTCACTAGTGCAACATGGTCTTGTGTAAGTAGGTGTCCCACCTGTTCTTGCAATTCTTTCTTTGAAAGAAGGAAAGTCATCTAAATCTTTTGGCGCTTTTCTCTCACTCTCTCCAGAAAATCCATCAATTCTATCCTTAACATAAGTAGCATAACTAATCTTAGACATTTCACCATCGCTAATATAATCAATTCCAACCTCGATTTGTTTTTTAACAATGTTGTTAACATCTTTTTGAACAATCTTATCAAATTGATTAAAATCTATTTGTTCTTTTTGATCTTTTTTAAATAAGAGTTCAGATAATTCATTTGATCTAGGTAAACTTCCTACATGTGTTGTTTTAATTTTGCTCATAATTTATTTCATTAAAATTTGTTTCCAAATTGCAACTTCATCAAATAAAACCCATTCTCTTATAACATTTCCATCAACTATTTCTGCATGGTTTATTCCCATTATGAAAATATTTTTATTTGATTTTTCTCCAAAATCTAAAGTGTCTTTAGAATGACAGCCTTCTAAAAACCATCTTATTGATGCTTTGGGATTTTTATTTGGCTCTTCTAAATAACCAACATGTTCTATTGAAAACTTTATATCGGTAAAAGTATTTTTTAAATTATTCCAAAATTTGACAATATCCTCTCTTCCATGTCCAATTTTATTTCCAGGCCAATAGAGAGTTGCAGCTCTTACATAATCAAAAAAATCATAGTTATTTTTAAAGATATTTTTCAATATTTTTGAGTATTTACCGCCAGCTGAGTCATCAGGCACAACGCTTTGTTTATAATCTGATTTAATCTCAGAGCTTGAATTGAATAATTGTTGTGCTTTGTCGGCGCCTCCTTCTTTATTAATAATCATTTGGGCAAATTCTTTTGGTTTAAATCCTAGTTGTCTTACCATTGCACCTTGATCACGGACAATCCATTCATCATAGACTTGATTATTTTTGCAAGCACAATCAGCAATTACTCTATAGTAAATATCTTTGCCGGTTGGTTTACCATATGAACCATCACCAAGATGGGTTCCTTTACTTAAAATTCTATGAGATGAATGATAACCCACATCATCATTTCCATTCCAGATCACATCTTCACCAAGCAACTGTCTGTTAGGAAATTCTTTTAAGGTTGCATAAGTTGCATCAATTACAGGCTTGTTTCCATAAGTAACTCCAAAAGGAGACCTAACAGGAATATTATCAGTGTAAAATTGAGCAATAGACTCAACATCTTTGTTTTCCCAAATTTGTTTAGTTATTTTAAGAATATAATCAGGAAGGTTTTTATATTTTTGGTCAAATCCTTTCATTAGATTTGTGTTACACAATTTAAGTAACAATCCTCTTGTTCATTTATCTTTATATTAACATTTGAATTGATTGGAATAGAAATTGTATCTTTGGGATTTAAAATACATTGAAAATCATCAATCATAATTTCCCACTTACCAGTTCTTGAAAATAATATTGTAGGTTTTTCAAACTTTAAGTTATTTATTTGCCCCTTGTTACATTTTAAAATTGAAAGGTTAAATCCAGTATCTTGATTTATCAATGGAGCGTATTTTTTATTTTCAAATTTATTTCCAAGAATTTGAATTAAATCAAATTTATCGTTTATTTTTTTAACTTGTTTAGAATTTTCATTATCTTTACATATGAATTTTTCTAGCTGATCTAGTTTGTAATTATCAAATTTTTTTATTTCTTCTTCAGAAATTGGTTCGAGAATACTTTTTCCTTTTGGAATTTCATTTAAAGATAAATCAATTAATGAATTATCATTTAAAAGTGCCATGCCTGTTTTTTTTGCTTTTTTTAAGACACTTGGAACCCAAGTTATTATTCCAGGATCATCTCCACCTAAAACAACAAAAATTAAACCTTCTTTATCACCCGCATTTTCAAATGCTCTAAACATATTTGTGGGCATAGATATAATATCACCAGCACTTAATATCGTTTCATCTTTACCTTCTGCTCCCCAATAAAATTTCCATTTACCAGAATAGATAATGAAAACTTCTGCAGTTGTATGGCTATGTAAACCAGAACCATTTTTAGGCATAGCAGATACAGCACCTAGATTAAAACTATGAGGCATTGCTATTTTAACAAATTGTTTACTATCTTCTGCGACACCTGGGCCTACAATAGAATAATTTTTCCTTTCTTTATGACCTTCTAGTTTGCCCTCAACAAATGGCAAAGTACTTGGAACAAGATCATCAAATTTAGCTACTCGATTATTCATATTTTTTTAAACTATATTTTGTGATAGTTAAATTATCTAACAAAAAATATATGCAAATTGAACAATTTGATACAGGTCTTAAGGGTCAAGGGAAAGTAGAAAAAATAGTCATCTCACCCGAAGAAAATTATAATTACAAACAAGTTGTCAGAAAATATTTAAATTCAATAGTAAATGACGGCATCTCTAAACTTGATCAAAATCTTAAAAATGCTTTTTCTCAGAATATTAATGTTAATTGTTTTTACCCATTAAATGAATTTGTAGGAGTTGATGATTTTAAAGAAAAATTTTGGAAACCTCTTTTTAATTCATTTCCTGATCTTGAAAGAAGAGAGCAAATAGTAATTAGTGGCGCTTTTAGAGATAAAATCCAAGTAGGTTCAATTTCTTCATTGTCAGGAGTGTTTAAAAATACTTGGTTGGGCATTCAACCTAATAACAAAATGGTAAATTTAAAGTGTTGTGAAATTCATCAGCTTAAAGATGGTAAAATTATTGAGAGTTATATTTTAATCGATTTAATAGATTTATTAATACAAACTGGAGCAAATCCAATTAATCTTTCAAGAGGATCTGAAGGAAATTGGTTAAATCCAATTAACACCGATGGTGTAAATTTTTTTGAAAAAGACATGGAAATTTCTAAAGCTAGTTTAGAGCAATCACTTATCATGCAGAGAAGTTTAAATATAAAACCTGAATTAGAGGTTTCTTCTAATAAAGATCTTAAGGAGAGATTAATAAACCATCCACAAAAAGATTATTGGCATGAAAAAATGATTTGGTATGGACCAAGTGGTATTGGAACTGCCAGATCTTTAGAAGGATTTGTAGATAATCATCAGTTACCTTTTAGAAAAACTTTTAAGGAAAGAAATTATTGGAAACTTGGTCATTATTGTGAGTTAGGGGATGGAAAATTTTCTTTAACGGCAGGATGGAATAGTATTCAGGCAATATATGGAACTGAGGATTGGTTAGGATATAAATCTGAAAACCAAAAAGTAACTATGAGAGTTATGGATTTTTATCACCATGATGAAGGAAAAATTCGTGAAAACTGGGTTCCAATTGATATAATCCACATATTAAAACAAATTGGAGTTGATGTTTTAGAAAGTATAAAAAAATAAAATGGCTAACATAAAATTTACTGGAGTACACAAATCATTTGGATCTAATAAAATAATCACAGATTTTAATCTTTTAGGTAAAGACGATGAGTTTCTTGTATTAGTTGGACCATCTGGATGTGGAAAATCAACTCTTCTAAGAATGATTGCCGGATTAGAAAAAATAGACGAAGGTGAAATTTTTATTAATGATCAAAAAATTAATGAACTTCATCCTTCGAAACGTCAAACTGCAATGGTTTTTCAATCTTACGCTCTTTATCCT
This sequence comes from uncultured Pelagibacteraceae bacterium, assembly GCA_902635515.1. GTDB lineage: Bacteria > Pseudomonadota > Alphaproteobacteria > Pelagibacterales > Pelagibacteraceae > Pelagibacter. Next base: position 81,244 of record CACPOD010000004.1, on the reverse strand, counting down.
CATATGAATGTTTATGAAAATATGTCTTTTGGTCTAAAAATTGAAAAAAGGCCAAAGGAAGAAATCAACACAAAAGTAATGCAAGCTGCAAAAATTTTAAAAATTGAAGAGCTATTAGAGCGAAAACCAAAACAATTATCTGGAGGTCAAAGACAAAGAGTGGCGATAGGAAGAGCTATTACAAGAAATCCAAAGATATTTTTATTTGATGAACCTTTATCTAACTTAGATGCAGCATTAAGAGCTGAAATGAGGGTTGAAATATCTAAATTACACAACCAGATCAAAACAAATATGATTTATGTGACTCATGACCAAGTTGAAGCTATGACCTTAGCAGACCGAATAGTTATTTTAAATCAGGGAAATATTGAACAGGTTGGCACTCCTGAGGAAATTTATAATGATCCAGCAAATATTTTTGTTGCACAATTTATAGGCACACCCAAAATGAATATTTTAGAGGTAAACGAGGAAAATGTTGTTTCAGAAAATACAATTAAATTGCTAGGTAACGACATTCAATTTAATAATTTAAAATTAAAACAATCAAAACATTTTGTGGGTATTAGGCCCGAACATTTAAAAGCAATTCAGAATACAAAATTTACTTTTAATCCTGAAATTGAATTAATTGAAAACCTTGGTAATGAAAAAATTGTATATATGAAAAAAGATGAACACCAATTAAGTGCAAAAATTCCAAGCAATGTTGAAATAGGAAGTTCCATAGGTTTTGATTTAAATGACATTTTTATTTTTGATGAAAATGGAAAAAGAGTAAAATCATAACACAACCTATAATTGTCTAATTTCAAATTTTTACCATTTTTTTGAATAATTAACATGTATCAAGCACATACCTGATATGTGTCAGTCTTGTCTTTGCTAAATAGAATCATTTTAATATAGTTTTAAATATTAATAGGAGGGGAAATGAAAAATATAATAAAGATGTTTTGCGTAATTTCGTTTTTTATTTCGAATATTGTTTACGCAGACATAAAGTTTTGGACTACAGAAGTTCAGCCTGCCCGAATGGCTAAGCAAGAGGAAATGGCTAAAGCTTTTGAAGCTAAAACAGGTATTAAAGTAGATGTGATCCCAGTAGAAGAAAAAGATTTGGGAACTAGAGCTACAGCTGCAGCGGCAGCAGGCGACTTACCAGATGTGATCTATCATACTTTACAATATGTATTGCCATGGGCTGAAGCAGGAATATTAGATGTAGATGCCAATAACGATGTTGTGAAAGAACTTGGAAAAAATACATTTGCGCCAGGTGCACTTAACATGGCAAAAAAAGGTTCAAAAATTGCAGCTGTTCCAGTTGATGGATGGACACAAATGGTTGTTTATAGAAAAGACCTTTTTGAAAATGCAGATTTAGCACCACCAACAAGCTATGCAAACATTGTAGCTGCTGTTGAGAAGCTATCAAAACAAAACGGAATGTTTGGTTTTGTTGCTGCAACTAAAACTGATGAAAATTTCATGAGTCAGGTTTTAGAACACGTTCTTTTAGCAAATGGGGTTAATATTGTTAAAAAGGGTGGTATCAAGAAACAAGGTAAAAAACTAAAAGAAGCATTAGAGTTTTATAAAGTAATTGCTAAAGCAAGTCCTCCAGGTGAATTGTACTGGAAACAATCTAGAGCACTTTACTTTGCAGGAAAAACTCCAATGATTATTTGGTCTCCATTCATCATGGATGAGCTTGCAGGTTTAAGAGACTCAGCTCCACCAACTATTAACAGTGATCCAACATCACCTGAGCTGGCTTCTAAAACTGGTTTCATTACTAATTTTAGCGGACCTAGTAATAAGAAAGGTGCTGCATGGGCAGATGTTAGATATTTTGGTATAACAGCTGATGCTGATACAGATGAAGCTAAACAATTTATCATGTACTCAATGGATGAAGGTTACACAAATACATTATCGATAGCTCCAGAAGGTAAATTTCCAGTAAGAAGAGGAAATTCAAGTGACCCTGAGGCTTTCACAAAAGCTTGGAGTAAACTACCTGTTGGAGTTGATAGAAAAGCACCTTTGTCAGATTTATATGACCCAGATGTTATTAATAACATTGTAGCTGGTTTAGATACTGCAAATAGATGGGGTGTTAAAGAAGGTGAACTATCAAGAGCATCAAAAGTCATAAATTCTCAATTTATAAATAGAATCACTAGACTTTATATTGATGATCAAATTGATGTCGATGAGGCTGTTGATATGATTAATAAATCATTAGCTAAATTCAATTAATTTAAATTTTTTAAAAAAGCGGATAATATAAATTATCCGCTTTTTTTATGAATGATACTTTAGCAAATACAGAAAAAAAAACTGCATATATACTAACACTACCTGCAGTCCTTTTAGTTTTTTCAATAATTTTATTTCCAATTTTTGCAAATATTTGGATTAGTTTTAAAGAAGTTGAACTAAAAGATATTCGAATTCCAGAACCAAGAGCAAAAAAAATTGTAAAATCTATTTCTGATGAACCTACTAAAATAAAAATATTATATAAGTTAAGAAATAGTTCATTAATTCAAGAAATTAGAGATGTTTCGTTTCAAGATAATTTTCCAAAAAATTTTGAAATTGAAAATTTAGATCCAAGATGTTCTTTTAAAAAGTATAACTTAAAATGTGAATTTGGAAATTGGCCAGCTAAATATAGGGAAAATTTCCAAGTAATATTTGCAACAAATAATGGATCAAAAATAGACAAAAAAAATCTTAAATCAATTAAACCAAAATTGGACGGTAAATCTGATAATATATTGCTTAATACCAACTTTACTCTTAAAAATTTTAAAAAAGTTTTATTTGAAAATGAATTTGTAGATTTACTACTAACAACTTTTTATTACACATTTTTTGGAACTGTTGGCTCAATAGTATTCGGTATTTTAACCGCTCAGATGGTTAATCAAAAATTTTATGGAAGAACATTTATGAGAAGTGTTCTACTTTTCCCATATGTTGCCCCAGTTGTTGCTTTAGCTTACACTTGGGAACTTTTACTAGACCCTAATAGCGGTACCTTAAATAGCTTATTATTAAATTATCAAATTATTGAAACTCCAATAAACCTTCTTGGACAAAAATATATTGAAATTAGTATTTTAGGTTTTGATTTTAAATTAAGGTTAGCACTTACAACAGTTATAATGTTTGAAATTTGGAGGTATTTTCCTTTAGCCTTTTTATTTATTCTTGCACGACTTCAAGCTATTCCAAAAGAATTATATGAGGCAGCTGATGTTGATGGGGCTAGTCCCTTTCAAAAATTTTTTAATATTACACTTCCCCAAATTACTGCAGTAATTTCGATTTTATTTATGATTAGATTTATCTGGAATTTTAATAAATTTGAGGACGTCTTTTTATTAACCGGAGGTGCATCAGGAACAAGAACTTTGCCAATAAATGTTTATCAACAAGGTTTTGCGATATCAGACATTGGAATGGGCTCAGCTGTTTCAATAGTAATCGTAGTATTACTTTTAATGTTTATGTTTTTTTATTTTAAACTTTTAGGAAAAAGAGTAGATGAGAACTAAAAACACAATACTATTTTCGTTGATATCTACTTTTTTCTTAATTTTTTTAATTTCGATTTGGAAGATATTAGCAACATTGCAAGGTTTAAGTATTAATAGTTTTAATATAGAAATAATTTTTATATTTGGTCTTTTAATATCATTAGCTCACCTAGGAATAGGTGACAGAATTAAATCAATTTATAAATCAATAATTTTTTCTGCCATATTCGTCTTTTGTGATGGTTACTTAATACAAAAATTACCAATTTGGTATAATGTGGGCGTATTTTTAATATTATATTTTTTCACTAATAAAATTAGCAAATATACTTTTATAGGTTTAAAAGAAGAACACTCTACTCAAGTAATTTTATTTGATTTTTTAACTTTATTTGGAATTTTATTTTTTTCATTTGTAATACTTTTTCCATTTTACATGATGTTAGTAACAAGTTTTAAAACACAAATAGCATTGTTAGTGAATCCTTTAGATTTTAGTATAAATTTTGGCCAAGATATAAAAGATTTATTTAAATCTTATTTTGTAATTTTTAAATCTTATAAATTTGGAAAATATATTGTGATTAGTACAATTGTTTCTGTCGGCACTGTTATTATCACTCTTCTTTTTGCAATACCTGCTGCTTATGCAGTTGCAAGATTAAATTTCTTTGGAAAAACATTTTTATCTACATCTATACTTATAATATATATGTTTCCTGCAATCGTTCTTGTTATTCCGTTGTATACAATATTTAGTCAATTAGGTTTACGTAATTCAATAGAGGGTTTACTAATTGTGTATACGGCAACAACACTCCCAGTAGCTATTTATATGTTACAAGGATACTTCAAAAGCATACCAAAAGAATTAGAGGAAGCTGCAATATTAGATAAATTAAGTTGGTTCGGAATTATAATAAAAATTATAATCCCTTTAAGCATTCCTGCGATCTCGTCTGTTGCTTTGTATGTTTTTATGATTGCTTGGAATGAGTTTTTGTTTTCATTAATGTTTTTAGATAATCCAAATTCATTTACATTATCTAGAGCTATTCAATACTTAAGTGGAGATGCTGAAACGCCTAGACAATATTTAATGGCAGGATCAGTTGTAGTAACATTGCCTGTATTGTTTATATTTGTTTATTTTGAAAAATATTTAGTGAGTGGTTTGACAGCAGGAAGCGTTAAAGGATAATGAACAGGTTTATTAAAAATGCTCAAAAAATTTTAATTGGAAATAGAAAAAGAGGATATACCTTACCAACAAATAACAAACTTTATCCTGCTCAATGGAACTGGGATTCAGCATTTATTGCATTAGGATATTCTTATTTTAATTTAAATTTTGCATTAAAAGAAATTAAGACACTTTTAGATGGGCAATGGAAAGACGGAATGGTTCCACATATATTGTTTCATAATATAAACACAAATTATTATCCTAACCATACGGCTTGGAATTGTGGAAACAAAGTTCGCTCGTCTGGGATAACTCAGCCACCAATACTTGCAAGTATTTTAAAACAAATAATAGATAAAAACAACATTTCTCAAAAACAAAAAAAAGAAATTAAAAAATTTATAATTAAAATTAAAAAATCTCATGAGTGGTTTATTAAAAATAGAGATCCCAAAAAAACTGGTTTAGTTTCAATACTTCATCCTTGGGAAAGTGGCTATGATAACTCTTCGCTTTGGGATGGACCAATGAGTAAAGTTAAAATTGAAAAAAATATACAATACAAAAGAGCTGATAATAAAGTTATTAATCCAGAACATAGACCTTTAAATATTGACTATGATAGATATGTAACGATTAAAAACGATTTAAGAAAAAAAAAATATAATCCAAAAAAAATTTTCAATACTGGATTATTCAATGTCGTCGATATTGGATTTAATTCTATATTTCTTAAAGCAAATAAAGATTTAATCATTCTTTTAAAAAAATTTAATCTAGATAGCTCAAAAATTATTAATTATGTAAAATTTACTGAGAGAAATATTTTAAGATTTTTTGACAAAAAAAAGGGTACTTTTTTCTCATTTGATTTAAGAAATAAAAAAAGAATATCAGTCCCATCAATAACAAATTACTTAGTATTGTTTGCCGACATTAACAATCATAAGATAAATAATGTTTTAATAAAAAACTTAAAAAAACATAACTTAAAAGAAAAATATTTTTTTTCTTCAATAAAACCTAATCACAAAAGCTTCGAGGAAAAACGTTATTGGAGAGGTCCTGTGTGGGTTAATTGTAATTGGTTTATATGCAAGGGTCTAATTAATAAGGACGAAAAATATTCAAAAAAAATTAAACAAAGCACTATTAGATTGGTAGAAAAAAAAGGATTTCATGAATATTATAGTTGTAAGAATGGTAAACCTATGGGTGCAAATAATTTTTCTTGGTCTGCAGCGCTCTATTTAGATTTAAAATTAACTAATTAATTATTAATTAGAAAATCCGTATTTTCTTAATCTGACGTCACCTGTTCTAGCATGCGCTTCCATTCCTTCGTATCTAGAAATTCTTGCACAAGCAGCACCAACTTCTTTTGTTGCGGCCTTACTCATTCTTTGGAAACTTAATGTCTTAATAAATTTACCAACAAATAAACCCCCCGTGTATCTACCTGCACCTTTTGTTGGCAAAATATGATTTGTACCTGAGCATTTATCTCCATAAGCAACAGTTGTTTCTTCACCAATGAACAAAGATCCATAATTTTTTAATCTGTCGTGGTACCATTGTAAATTTTTAGTCTGGACTTCTAAATGTTCTGGAGCGTATTCATCACTAACTTTAGCGATCTCTTCATCAGTGTCACAAAGAATCACTTCACCATAATCTCTCCATGCAGCACCTGAATTTTCTCTTGGAAGATCTGGTAAATCTGCAATTAATTCTGGAACTCTTTCCATTACATAATCTGCAACTTTTTTACTTTTAGTAAACAACCAAGCTGGAGAATTGTAACCGTGTTCTGCTTGTCCAACTAAATCATATGCAACCATTTCAGGATCTGCAGTTTCATCTGCAATAACCGCAATTTCTGTTGGACCTGCAAATAAATCTATACCAACTTTTCCAAATAAAATTCTTTTTGCTTCAGCAACAAATTGGTTACCAGGACCAACTAAAATATCTGCAGGGGCATTTCCAAACAAACCATTAGTCATTGCTGCTATAGCTTGCACACCACCCAAATTCATTATTACATCAGCTCCGCATAAATCAGCTGTATAAACAATTGATGGATGTACACCAACTCCAGGTTTTGGTGAACTGCAAACTAAAATATTCTTAACCCCAGCAACTTTTGCTGTTGTTACACTCATTACAGCTGAAGCTATATGAGCATATCTCCCTGCTGGCACGTAGCAACCTGCTGTATTTACTGGAATAAGTTTTTGTCCAGCAAATAAACCATCAGATAATTCAACCTCAAAGTCCTGACCATAATTTTTTAATTGTGCTTCAGCAAATTTTCTCACTCTTTCATGAGAAAACTGAATATCATCTTTAGTTTTTTGATCTAAATTTTTTTTTATTTCTTCAATTTTTTCTTTTGAAACAATTACATCACCTTCATATTTATCAAATTTTTTTGAAAGCTCTTTACAACCTTCTTCTTTACTAGTCTCAATATCTTTTAGAATATTTTCCACTATTTCTCTTGTTTTTGTGTCATCAGTTGATGATGTTTTTGGTGATTTTTTTAAGTATGTAATTGCCATTTCTCTCCTTTAAATTTCAGTTTATTTAAATGAATTTCTTTTGAAATTCAATGAATCATTTAGTCCAATGCAACAACTGCAGCTGCAATAGAAGCTAATCGTGCTTGAGCTTCATCAGATCTACTTGTTATAACGACTGGCACTTTTCCACCGACAACAACTCCTGCGGCACATGCTCCACTAAAATATATCAGCATTTTTACTAACGCATTTCCAGTTTCTACACTTGGCACTAACAATACATCTGCCTCACCAGCAACTAAATTTTTAATTCCTTTTATTGCTGCTGATTTTTTTGAAATGCTATTGTCAAATGCTAAAGGACCAAAAACATCAGCATTTAAATTTTCTTCTTTAGCTAACTTTGTAATTTCTGCTGCTTCAATGGAACTTGGCACACTTTCTAAAACTTCTTCTGTTGCTGATAAAACAGATATTTTTGGTCTTTCTATTCCTATTCTGTGTGAAAAATTTACTACATTTTTCAAGATATGCATTTTAGTTTTTACATTAGGCAATACATTTAATGCTCCATCAGTGATTATCAAAGGCTTATCATCTTTACCAATACTCATATGCCAAATATGACTTAGTCTTGTTTTGCCCAACAAATTATATTCACGTTTTAAAACCTCTTTCATTAGAACATCTGTATGAATGTGTCCTTTGACAATTATTTTAACCTTTTCTTCACTTGCAAGTTTAGCGGCAATTTTTGCGGTATCATTTTCTACAGGTTCATGAATAAGTTCGTATTTAGAAATATCCCATTTAATATCTTCAGCACATTTTTGTATTTCAACTTCATGCCCAATAAAAATAGGTTCAATTAGATTTTCATTTACCGCATCTTGAATGGATAACATTGGTAAAGGTTTTCCTGCATTTACAACAGCAACTTTAACACCTTTTTTTTTATGAGCTAAATCCAGAAGGTTATTTGGGCATACAATTTCTTTACTTGATAGCATAATGTTTAATCGTTAAGAATTTTTACCTCTTGGTCATTTATACTCAAAAAGACTTCTTCTCCAACTTTAAATATGTCATTTGTTTCACCAGAAATTACAAACAGTTTTCCAGCATTTGAATTTAATATGTATTGATAGCTGCTTCCCACAAATGAAGCATTATTTACGGTTGCATGAATAGAATTTTCTTTTTTATCTTTATTAATTGAAATTTTTTCAGGTCTAAGCGCTACAGAAACAGTTTTTTCAAAATCTTTATCATTTTGCACTTTAATGTTCATTTCAGCTATTTTTAAATCATAAGAGTTAGATTGTTTATTTAAGATTTCAGCCTTTACTACATTTGCATCACCTATAAAATTAGCTACAAATTTATTTTGTGGAAAATTATAAAGATCTTTTGGACTACCTTCTTGAGCGATGACTGCATTATTCATCACAATAACTTTATCAGAAATAGCTAAAGCCTCTTCTTGGTCATGGGTTACATAAATAGTTGTAACTCCTAATTTTTGTTGAATTTCTCTAATATCTTCTCTTACTTGTCTTCTTAATTTTGCATCTAAGTTAGAAAGAGGTTCATCGAAAAGCAGTACTTTTGGTTCCAACACAATTGCTCTTGCAACCGCAACCCTTTGCTGCTGTCCGCCAGATAGTTCTGATGGCATCCTGTTTTCATACCCCTCTAAATTTACCAATTTTAGAGTTTCTAAAGATTTTTGAATATATTCTTCCTTATTTACATTGACCATTTTTAAGCCATACGAAACATTTTCAATTACACTCATGTGTGGAAACAAAGCATAAGATTGAAATACCATTGATACATCTCTGTCAGTTGCAGGTAATAATGTTACGTCTTCATCATCTACTAATATTTTACCACTGGTAGCTCTTTCTAGACCTGCAATAATTCTTAGTGAAGTAGTTTTTCCACAACCAGATGGACCAAGCAAAGTCGTTAAAGTTCCTGCTTCAAACTTACAACTAACATTATCTACGGCTGTAGTTTCGTTAAATTTTTTTGTTATATTTTCAAACTTTACTTCTGCTTTTTTCATTATCCTAAATTTCCTTGTAAAATTCCAGCTGCTTGATCTCTTCTTCCTAATTTACGTTTTCCTATTATTAATTGCATTAAAGTAATTGTAATTAGCATTACCACAATTAATGCAGATGAATACACTATTGCAAGACCATAGTCATTATTTTCTAATCGTCCCAGTATGTATGAAACAGCTAAGTCATAATTTGCACTTACCAAGAAAATAACAGCACTAATGGCTGTCATTGCTCTAACAAAACTAAAAACTAAAGATGCTGTAATTGCAGGCTTAAGCAAAGGAAGAATTATATTCCTAAACGTTTGGGCGCTAGAAGCGTTTAAAGTTGATGAAGCTTCATCTAAATGTGGATCAAGTTGGTTCATAGCAGCTATTCCTGCTCTAACTCCAACTGGCATATTTCTAAACACAAATGCAATTACTAAAATTATTCCAGTTCCAGTCAATTCAAGAGGAGGAACATTAAAAGCAAAAACATAACTTACACCAATTACACTACCTGGTATTGCAAAACTTAACATTGTTCCAAATTCAAAAGCATTTTTTCCTTTAAATTTATGTCTTGTTAATAGGTAGGCAGTTAAAATTCCAATTGCAGCAGTTGGTAAAGAGGAAATTAAAGCTATAGTAAATGTAGTGTTAAAGGAGTTCCAAGCAGTTCCTGTCCATAAGAAACCTCTTTCTTTTACCCAATCAACACTAAATGCTTCAATATAATGTCTTAATGTAAAGCTATGATCAACACCCCACATTTCTACAAATCCACCGAACATGATCATTACATAAATTATAAATGTCAATAAAGCCCACGGAAGTACGGTTGAATAAATTACCCATTTTGTTTTATTTGGAAGTTCAGGATGAACACCACTATCTCCTTTACCTGAAATTGAAATATAGGATTTTTTTCCTAACCACTGGTTTTGTAAATAAAACACTACTAGAACAACCGATAATAAAATCATAGCTAAAATTGCTGCTTTAGTTTCATCGTACTGTGCACCAACAATTGCAAAAAATATTTCAGTAGATAATACATCGTATTCTGCTCCAAGTACTAAAGGGTTACCAAAGTCTGCTAAACTTTCTATAAAACCAAGTAGAAACGCATTTGCTATTCCTGGTCTCATTAATGGTAAAGTAACTGTTTTAAAAACTTGCCATTTAGAAGCTCTCAAAGTTTGAGATGCTTCTTCCATAGATGGACTGACACTTTCAACAACACCAATTAAAACTAAAAATGCAATAGGGGTAAAAGCAAGTGTTTGGGCAAACCATATTCCAGGTAAACCATAAATCCATCTAGAGGGCTCAATATCAAATCCCCATTCAAGAAACGAACTCACAACACCAGTTCTTCCAAATAAAATTATTATCGCTAATCCAATTACAAATGGTGGGGTAATTATTGGTAATACCGATAATATTCTAATTGTTCTTTTAAATTTAAAGCTGGTTCTTGCTATTAAAAGAGCAAATCCTAAACCCAAAATTGTTGATGAAAAGGCAGTAAGCGTACCCATAGTAATGGTATTCCAAAAAACACCACAAGCATAATCGCTATAAAGACAATCAAGTCCCCAAATTCCTTTATTAAAAATTTTGTCTGAAAAATTACTTATTTCATAACCACCCTCAGTTCCTTTAAAAGCAACGGTAAACATTCTAAAAATTGGAAAAAATACAAAAGTTGAAACTAAAATTATAATACTACCTATACTTCCAACTATAAAATTATCTCCATTCAGCCATCCACGTGCTGATAAACCATGAGTAATATAAAATACAAATGTGCAACAAGTTAAAACTGCACCTGATCCAACACCATACTGATTTTCTACTTCACCAAAAATTGATTGTAAAATTTCAAAATTCCATCCTCGAATACCAATGGAAAATCCTTGTAGAAAAAAATAAATAAATCCAATTATTCCTGAGTATAAGAAAATTTTAGAATACAGAGGATTGTTCTGATTTAATTTTAATGTTGCTAAAGGAAAAACTAAAGGAAGCAATATTGGTAAAAGCCAATATTTTTTATTTATAAATACTTGGGGTAATACTGAACCGTAATCTTCTAAAGAATATTCTAATATCCAGTTTATTGAGAAAAACCCGTCACCTGTTACATACCATGGAAAGATTAGGAAGCCCAATCCTCCTATGAGCATCCAACAGATAACGAGTCCTCTCATTAATTCCTAAAATTATCTAGGAATTACAGATACATCGTTATCCCACTTGGATAACAGGCTCGCTCTAGTAGCTTTATCTCCATAAACTTTAAAATTGTAATCAATCAAGTTAATTGTAGATAAATCTGGAGCATCAGGATCAGCTTTTGCTTTAGTATTTGATGGTACTTGCAAAGATTTTCCTGAAGTGAAAACCATAGTTTGTATTGCAGGACTTAATGCCCAGTCATAAAACTTCTTAGCTTCCTTCATATTTCTTGCACCAGCAATAATACTCATTGATCCTACTTCATAACCAGTTCCCTCAGCAGGAGATACCGTTACAACAGGTAGACCTTTTTTAGTTTGTTTAACACCATCGTGTTGAAAACAAATACCAATTAAGTTTTCACCTCTTCCAGTCGCTTTAATTGGAGCAGAACCAGATTTTGTATAAGTATTTATATTTGCGTGAAGTTTTTTCATGTAATCCCAACCTTTATCTTCTCCAAAAATTTGAAGAATAGTAGCTAAAGTTGTGTAAGCAGTTCCAGATGAATTAGGATTTGCTACTTGGATTTCACCTTTATAAATAGGTTTTGTTAAGTCCATCCATGATTTTGGAGCTGGAAGACCTTTTTTAGCCAAAAGATCTTTATTATATCCAAAACCTAGTGCACCAACATAAATCCCTACAGATTTATAGTCAGCATTTTTTGCTTGGTTTTGTGCTGCTGGTAACAAATCATCAAAGTGTTTTGATTTATATTTTTCAGTTAAATTTTCCTGAGCAGCTGTTAAGTGTGGATCACCTGTTCCACCAAACCAAACATCTCCTTTTGGATTAGACGCTTCTGCTTTAATTTTAGCAAAAGTTTCACCACTACTTGCTCTTGTCATTGCAACTTTTGTACCTGTTTCTTTTTCATAAGCTTGTTCAAGCATTTCACAAACATCAATTTCTACACTGCAATATAAAGTTAATTTTGCTGCAGAAGCTTTGTTTGTAAGACCAAACAATGTTATTGAAAAAAGAAGGACAATAGATGCTATCTTAATTAGATTTTTCATTATTTCCTCTCCCTAAAGTTATATTGTTCAGAAAGTTAATATGTTTTATTAAAAATTGTTACTGTTTTATTGTCAAATTCACTTCTAGGTTTAAAATTTATTTTACTTATCAAACTCATAAAAATTGTATAAATTTTATTCTAGAGGGGGAAGTCGTTGGAGATTGTAACTAAGATAGCGCCAATAATATTGGCTCTGATTATGCTAGGCTTAGGCCTAGGATTAAAACTAGAAGATTTTGGAAGAGTATTTAAAGAACCAAAAGATTTTATAGTTGGTTTTATTTCTCAATTAATAATTCTTCCAATTGTAGCATACATATTAATTTTAATTTTAAAAACACCACCTGAAATAGCAATAGGGGTTATGATCATAGCTGCAGCTCCAGGAGGTGTAACCTCTAATGTAATGACAAAATTTGCTGATGGTGATGTTGCATTATCAATATCTTTAACTGCTGTCATAAGTTTATTAAGTATAATTACAGTTCCCTTAATAATCTTTACTTCTGCAGACATGTTAGGGGTAACAGAAGTTTCTCGAAATATTTCAATGACTGGAATAGCACTAAAAATGTTTTTAGTGGTAACGGTACCTGTAATATTAGGAATGATTATTAGAAAATTTGCTGAAAATTTTATTTCATCCAAAGTTGAAATATTTAATAAACTTAACATAATTTTATTTGCTGTTTTTTTCGTAGCAGCTTTTTATTCAGAAAGAGAAAATTTTATTAGCTTTATAAAACAAGCTGGTTTAATTGCCCTAATTTTAAATATTTCAATGATGGTAATTGCCTATTACATTGCAAAAGTTTTTGCTTCAGGTGTTAAACAAATGAAGTGTATTGCTTTAGAATGTGGATTGCAAAATGGTACTTTAGCATTATTTGTTTCTACACAAATATTTGGTACTGATATATTATATGCATTACCAACAGGTGCTTATGCGCTAATCATGTATTTAACAGGATTTATTTTTATTTATTTTTTAAAAAAATCTAATTAAGGATTAATTATTCTTATTTGATTAAAAACTTTATAAATAAAATAGCTTAAGCTAAGCACATTTGCCTTTAACAGTTTATCTGTTTTTTTTCTTCTTGTATATTCTTCGTTATATGAAATTAATTTCTTTTCATTTATAATAAGAAATTTACTATCAATTAAATGTTTTAACTTTCTAACAACAGTGGGTCTTGGTATACCAGTAATGTCAGCAATAGACATAGCATTAACCCCCCTTTTATCTGATCCCATAATTTCTTTTCGATATGTATTAATATCTGATTTTTTTGGATTAAATTTTGTATTTTTAATTGCATTGATAAGTACAACCATACCAATTGCAAAAACTTCTAAATCTTTCAATTCTTCTCTCCATCGACCAATATAAATAAACCAGAATTTATTAAACTGATACCAGCAGTAAGAGAAATTTTCTTTCATTGCAGATATTATTTCATTAACTGAATAAACTTCAGTTGCTAATTTTTCTTTTTTTAAAATTTTATTAAATTCATGTAATATAGTTGCTAGCTCTGTCAGCGTATTAGTTGCTCTAACAGAGTAAAGCGTATCTCTTACAATAAATATTTTTTTACCAGATCTTTTAATTGTTCCACTTTTTTCTAATTCTAAGACTTTTCTCCTAACACTCTCTTTAGGAATACCAAGATCTTTTGAGATGTCTGAAATATTAATCTTTTTAATTTCGATTGATTTATCCTTATAAAATGTGTCGTAATCAATTTTGATCATATTTTGTCTGAAATATATAAGGTCTTGATTTATCAAATATATAATGATGACGAACTTATCTATGTCTTTGTAATGATCGTAGGCTCTTACAAACCAATTGCTGGCTAGAGTGTAAAAAGAGGGTGCCAGTGCGGCAAAATTATCTTCAATTACTTTATTGATTGTATTCTGATCTATATGCTCGGAAATACTTGGTAAAGCGTTCATATCTTTTAAAAAAACCCAATATGAACAAAAGCTAAATTAGAGTCAACCCATTTTGGACAACCCTAGTATGTAATAAATAAACTAATAATGATTAAAATAAACAGTATAAAACAAATATGAGTACAGAAAGCTTACATAGAACATCCGAGATTGTAGAGACCCCCTCTCAATATGTCGAAACTCCAAAAAGAGTTAACGTGGATGTTCTAAAGCAAAGACTTCTAGAAGAAAAGAAGAAGGAAAAAGTTAAACGAACAATAATTTTATCATCTGTTATCGTTTCTTTGGGTGCTCTAACGATGTTAACTTATTAAGGTTTCCAAATCTTTCTTTATTATATCCGGTATAGAAATTTCTTTTTTTGAGTTATTTTTATACCGGTTAAATTTATTTTGTCCTGGATACATTATTTCCTTAACACCTTTTATCTTAGGAAGTTTTTTTATTGTTTTAATATTATCTTTAATTCGTTGGTTATAATTTTTTTGAAATAAATTTGCTTTAAAAGTAATAAATAAATGTCCAATATTTTGTGGACCTGAAAAATCATCAAATGGATCCTTAACTCTTCCTGCGTGATTTCCTCCTGTTAAAACTCCACTTAAAATATCTACCATCCAAGCAAGTCCCGATCCTCTAAAACCTGCAATTGGTAATTGAACTCCTGCTAATGCTTTTTTAGCATCTGTAGTTGGTTTACCAAATTTATCTAAAGCAACTCCCGCAGGAATTGATTGATTGTTTCTTGCTGCAACTCTAATTTTTCCTCTATTAATCATTGAAATAGATGTATCTAAAATAAAAGGAATTTTAGAACCAGTAGGAGACCCAAAACAAATTGGATTAGTTCCAAATAAAGTTTTTAATGCACCATGTGGAGCAACTGCAGGGGGAGCATTTGTATATATCATTGTGATTAAATTTTTCTTTACTGCTTGTTCAGCGTAATAGCCTGATAAACCATAGTGACCACTATTTTTAACAGCCACCATTCCTATTCCAGTTTTTTGTGCATGTTTAATTGCAGTTTTAATTCCTAGATCAGCAGCAACAAAACCAATACTATTATTTGCATCAATACGAGAAATAGAAGAAGAAATTTTTTTAATTTTAATTTTTGGGTTTGGATTAATTACTTTTTTAGAAATTCGATCACAATACATTTTAAGTCTTGATAAACCATGTCCGTAAGCACCTACTAATTCTGCATTAATTAATGCATTAGCAGAAATTAAAGCATGATCTTTGCTTAGACCAAATTTTTTAAAAATAATTATAATTTTTTTTTTAATTTCTTTTTTTTTCATTAAATTACTTCTAAATATATTGAGCTAGGTTGAGAATTTTCATTTAGATAAGGACAGTTATTTTTTATATCTACATAATAATCATTTTTAAGATAATTCAATGAAAGTAATATTTTGTATCTTTTTGAATGATCCATAATAGATTCTAATAAATATTGTTCATTATAAAATCGATTTTCTTCTTTTAGCCATTTTGATGGATAATCTCTTGGGCTGAAAATATCATGAATATGTATAATTACACCTTTTTTCAGCCTAGGAAATATCTCTAAAAAAATTTTTAAAATGTCTCCTTGGGGCTTGATTACATGTGAGCTGTCAATAAATAAAATGTCATTCTTATCAAGTTTTAAAATTAATTCTTCATCTATATCCTCAATTTTTTCTCTGATGACTTTTACACCATTTTTTTCTAACCATTTATTTTCATATGGCTCAATACATAGAAGTTCAGATTTGACATTATCTTTATTTAAATTTTTATCAATCGCCTCTAAAGCAATTAGGGATGAGTGACCAGATCCTACTTCAACAATTTTTTTTGGCTTAAAATGTCTGATTATTGAATAATAAATTTCTGCATCTCCAGCTTCAAAAAAATTATTATTAATATTAAAGTTATATTTTGGACTTAATATTGAGAGATTTAGTTCTTTTAGTTCATTGAAATAATTTAAATTTTTTAAAAATTTAATTTGATATTCAATATTAAAATCAATACCTGGCAAATTTCTTTTGTAACTTAGGTCATTTTTTAGATTATCAAAATCAAAAATTGGCTCATAATAGTTTTTAGTTATAGGGAAAACTCCAATTTTTTTTAAGATATTCTTGCTAATTTTTAATTTATGACCTCCTATAAATCTAAAAAAAAGCATCAAATAAGAAGCTGGAATTATTAAAATTGACAATATTATGTCTACAGGAAATTTAAAAAGATTTAATATATTTCTAAAGCTCATCAACCTTTTCCACGCCAAGGAATAGTTTTATCTATTATTTTTCTTAATGTAATATCAAATAAAAGACCAAGTAGACCCATAATAAATATCGTTATCCAAATTACTTCATATTGGAAATACTTTTTAGCAACGTTTTCAACAAAACCAATACCGGTTGTACCCGCTAAAAACTCTGCAGCAACAAGCGTTCCCCAACACATACCAACAGCAACTCTAATTCCTGTAAGAATTTCAGGAAGTGAATTTGGGAAAATTACATGTCTTAAAATTTGTTTTTTAGTAGCTCCTAATGAGTGAGCTGCATGGATTTTTGATAGTTGTGTTCCTGAAGCACCAGCTCTAGCAGAAATAATCATTATCGATAACGAAACCATAAATAATAAAAATACTTTTCCTGAGTTATCAATTCCAAGTACAGAAATAATCAAAGGTGCCCATGCAAGAGGAGGAACAGGTCTGTAAAGTTCAATTAATGGATCGAAAAAACCTTTTGCAAATCTGTTTAGGCCCATAAACAGTCCTAAAGGTACACCAATTATTATACCAAAAATTAATCCTAAAAATACTCTTAAAAAAGAATCCCAAATATGTCCGTATGGGACCGGTACTTTAAATAATTTAAAGTCACCTGTAACAACTTTTAATACATTGCTTTTAAAATTTTCTTTTACAATTCCATCTTTAGTATGGACCGGATATTCACCAGGCAATATATCTGCAATCCAATCTGGTAAAATAAATCCTATCATTTTACTAACATCAACCATCTCAATCCATAGAAGAGGAATATTTTTGTACCCAACACTTGGTTTTGACATTAGGATGAATTTATTAAAAGTATCTGATGGTTTTGGTAGCCATCTACCTGATCCTTGCTCAGAACACGTAGGTCCACTTGCAACTATTGTTCCAGCTGGGAATAAAAGGATATCAATTAACCTTAATCCGCCTTGCTCTTTATTTTGCAATTCATCAAACTCAATTATTGCCTCTTGCATTTCATTTAATGCATTAGGGGGATAGATACTTGCAAATTCTATTCTCCTAGCAATTTTAACAACGTTTTTTGCATAATCAGATGCAATTTCTTGATTATCTTCTAAACCTTTTCTGTAAGCTTTAATGTCATCTTTAAGTAGTTTAATTGCATTTTTAAACTGTGGATTATGATTTCTTAGTTTAAAAAATTTATCATCAATAATTTTTAGTTCAGCCGCAGCTGCAGCAAATTTTAAACCTCTATTAGTTTGTGGTGCAGTAGGGATTTCTATGGTATTTTCTATAGAACCACTCCCAGAATCTATTGTTGTTATTCCCCATCCACCCTGTTCATCAATAAGTTTTTGTCTTTCATTTTTTTCAGCATCTGTCTCAAAAGGATAATCTTTCTTTTGGAAATTTAAACTTAGAAGTTTTATTTCTTCTGTCATTTCTTTGATTTTAATTTTAGTTTCCATTTCCATTAACTCTTCACTAGTTAAGAAAGGAATTAATTTTGAAGTTCTATCTATATAGCTTACCAGAATTGTTTTTTGCTGATCATTTAAATCTGGAGATCCATTTATTTCATTAGCAATTTTTTTAAGGTTTTTATTTTCGATTTTGATAATTGATGTACTTTTGAATTCTCTTTCTTCAATAGGAAATTGATATTTTAAACCTAATAATGACTCGTTAATTTTAGCAACTTGACATAATTCATTTGCTGATTTTGGATAAAAGCCTTTCGCAATATCCCATGAATAATAAAGCCATAACATGAGAATTGCACTAGTTCCAACTATTACCCAGTGGGTTCCACCTTTTGCTCTTTCTGGATTACCAAATACGGCATCAACTTTTTCAGTTCTAATTAATCTTCTTCCATAAAGAATACAGCCAATAACAGATACGATAATTAATATTGTTACAAATTGAGTTAACATTAATTATCTTTCCCCATTATTTCTTCTTCCATATTCCAAATCATGGATAAAATTTCTTCTCTTGTGGATGAAAATTCTTTATTTTTTTTAATTTCTCTTAAATCTTGAGTAAGACCCATTTCTGCAAATGGTAGATTGTACTCTTTATGTATACGCCCTGGTCGTGGAGCCATAACATATAATCTTTCTCCAAGTAATAATGCTTCTTCAACAGAGTGAGTAATTAAGATAATAGTTTTTCCAGTTTCTTTCCAAATCTTTAAAACTAGAGACTGCATCTTTTCTCTTGTTAATGCATCTAACGCACCTAATGGCTCATCCATTAAAATTAAATCTGGATCATTGATTAAACATCTTGCAAGAGCAACTCTTTGCTGCATACCTCCGGATAATTGATAAGTAGGTGTGTTACCAAAACCTTTAAGTCCAACTATATCTAACCACTCATCAACTTTCTTAGCTGTAACTTCAGGGTCTTCTTTTTTCATTCTTAGTCCGAAGTTGACATTTTCAGCTACTGTTAACCATTCGAATAAAGCACCTTGTTGAAAAACCATTCCTCTTTCAACACCAGGTCCGTCAATTTCGTTATTATTTAGTGTTATTTTTCCTGAGGTAGGTCTTAAAAATCCAGCAGTAATATTTAGTAAAGTTGTTTTTCCACAACCAGAGGGACCAAGAACCGTAAGCAACTCTCCTTTTTTTAAAGTAAAGCTTACATCTTTTAAAGCGTGAACTGTTTCTCCTTTTGGAGTTTTAAAAATCATGTTTAGATTTTGAGATATCAGATCACTCATAAGTGCCTTATATTAGAAATTTTATAAAAAAAATAGGCACCAATTATAAAATCAGTGCCTATTTAAAAAGTTTTAAACCCTTAAAATTATAAAGGTAAGAAACTTGTATCTACAGCTCCTCCTGGAGTTCCCATACCTTTTAGGAAACCATCAAGATTACCACTTTCCATAGATGCTTTTGTTTCTTCTGGTGTCAAGAATTTGAAACCACTTAAAGTGTCTTTCATATCCGCAACTGTCATTTCAGAAGCTTTCGCCATAGCATTCATATCAGCTTTACCAGCTTTGTATCTAGCATTAGCTTCATGAGTTACTTCGATGAAAGTTCTTAACATACCTGGGTTTTCTTTCATGAATTTATCTGTAACAGATGTAATATCTATACCTAAGATACCAGCTGCTCTAGCTTCATCTACAGTTAAAAGTCTTGATCCAACTGCAGTTGCTGCTTTGATAGAGTTACCACCAAATAAACATGCCATTACAACATCACCGCTTACTAATGCAGCAGCACCTTCTTCTGGGTCCATTTGAATAATGTCCATTTTACCTCTGTCAGCACCAACAACTTTCATACTTTCATCAAAAACGTATTCAGCCATTGTTCCTAATGGAACAGCAACTTTTTTACCTTCTAATTCAGTAGCGTTTGCTTTTGTAATTCCAGAAGCATTAGATGTAACACAAGTAGTTCCCCCCATTCCGTATTCCATAGCAATATCAACTAATTTGATAGGCGCATTAGATTTTACGGCATTGATAAAAGGTACTAATCCTTGTGAGTAAGAAATATCAATATCTCCTGCTAACATTGCATCAGTCATTGCTCCACCATTAGTGAAATTTGTCCATTTAACTGGAACACCAAGAGCTTTAGCAAAATTCTTTTTCTGCATGTCTTCTAAATTTGGGCTTGGCCATTCTAGAAAGTATGCAACTCTAACCTCATTTGCAGCTGAATTAGCAACTGAAATTGATAGGTTAAGTGCAAAAATAGATCCTAGAATAAAACTCAGTATTTTTTTCATTTATTCCCCTATGTTTAATTAATTAAATTCTGGATATTTAAATTCAAATTGTCTCCGAAGTAAAACAAAAAAGAAAGTTTATACAATCATTGGTTGTGTCAATAATGTGGTAGTTAATCCATTTATTTTAGTCTAAAGAGGATTTAAGATTAAAATTAAAATATTTTAGAAAGAAATTTTTATGAGCACACAAAACAAAACAGCAATTCCAAATTCTTTAAATGAGCATTGGATGCCATTTACATCTAACAAAGACTTTAAAGAAAATCCAAGATTAATTGTTGAAGCTAAAGGTGTGTATTTAAAAAACCATCAAGGACAAACACAAATTGATGCAAGCTCAGGATTATTTTGCAATCCTTTAGGGCATGGCAGAGAAGAAATTATTGAAGCAATAACAAATCAATTAAAAACTTTAGATTATTGTCAACCTTTCCAACAAGGATTTGGTGGATCATTTGAATTAGCGACTAGAATTTCAAAACATACTCCAGGAAACCTTAATAGAATGTTTTATACTATTTGTGGTTCAACTGCTGTTGAAACTGCAATTAAAATTGCAATCGCTTATCACAGAGCAAGAGGAGATAGTCAAAGATTTAGATTTGTTGGTAGAGAGAGAGGTTACCATGGAATGAACATTGGTGCGACTTCTGTTGGAGGTATGGTTAATAATGTTAAAACTTTTGCAAGTGTTTTAATGCCAGGTGTTGTTCATATGAGACATACACATTTACCAGAACACAAATTTGTAAGTGGGCAACCTGAAACAGGTGTTGAGTTAGCAGAAGATTTAGAAAGAATTTGTATGAACTTTGGAGCCGAGAATATTGCAGCTTGTATTGTAGAACCTATTGCAGGATCAACAGGTACTTTGGTTCCACCAAAAGGATATTTGCAAAGATTAAGAGAGATTTGTGACAAACACGGAATACTTTTAATTTTTGATGAAGTAATCACAGGATGGGGTAGAACTGGATCTCCATTTGCATCACAAGAGTATGGAGTAACCCCAGACATGATGACAATGGCAAAGGCTACTACAAACGGTATAAGCCCGATGGGAGTTGTTGCGTGCAAAGAAGATATTTATGATGCCATTGCAGAAAATGCTCCTAAAGGAACTATAGAACTATTTCATGGATATACTTATTCTGGAATTCCAATTTCTGTAGCTGCAGGTTTAGCTGTACAGGATATTATTGAAAAGGATGATATCTTTAATAGAGCTAAAAATTTAGCACCATATTTCCAAGAAGGTTTAATGTCTCTAAAAGATATCGATGTTGTTGATAACATCAGAGGATATGGAATGATGGGTGGAATAGATATTGTTATGGACAAAAAACCAGGCGCAGCAGGATTTACTTGTTTCAAACATTGTTATGAAGCAGGTGTTAATTTCAAAGCTACAGGTGATTGTTTAATTATTGCTCCAATGTTTATTTGTGAAAAAAAACACATTGACGAAATTATTGAAAAACTTAGAACTGGAATTACAAATTACGCAAAAAGTAAAAAGAATTAATTTTCGTTATGAAAATTGGAGTTCCCAAAGAAATAAAACCACAAGAAAATAGAATTGGTTTAACACCGGATAGTGTTAAAACTTTAGTTTCAGAAGGTCATGAAGTGTTAGTTGAAAATAATGGTGGATTTGAAGCTGGCTTTGACAATGATCAATATATAAAAGCGGGAGCTAAAATTGCTGATACAGCAGCTGATATTTTTAATGATGCAGAAATAATTGTTAAAGTTAAAGAACCTCAAAAATTAGAAGTTGATATGATTAGAGAAAATCAAATCGTATACACTTATCTCCATTTAGCTGCTGCAAAAGAATTAACTGAAGGATTAATAAAATCAAAAAGTATTAATATAGCTTATGAAACAGTTACAGATGATAATGGAAGACTGCCTTTACTTGCTCCAATGAGTGCTGTTGCAGGAAGAATGTCAGTGCAAGCAGGAGCTCATTGCTTAGAAAAAAACCAAAGTGGAAGAGGTTTGCTTTTAGGAGGTGCTCCAGGAGTAACAGGTGGAACTGTAGTTATATTGGGTGGAGGAGTTGTTGGAGAAAATGCTGCGGTAATTGCAACAGGTATGCAAGCAAAAGTTCATATTGTAGATAAATCAGAAGCAAGATTAAAACAACTTGTTGAAATGTTTGGAGATAAAATTATTCCAGAACAAAGTGATAAAACAGATTTAGATAAATTAGTTGCAGAGGCTGATCTTTTAGTTGGTGGGGTATTAATCCCAGGTGCTGAAGCACCAAAATTAATTACTAAAGAAATGATCAAAACAATGAAAAGAGGATCTGTAATTGTTGATGTTGCTATAGACCAGGGAGGATGTGTTGAAACAAGTAAGCCTACAACACATGGCGATCCAACCTATATAGTTGATGATGTAGTGCATTATTGTGTAGCAAACATGCCTGGTGGCGTTCCTAGAACCTCAACATTAGCACTAAATAATGCAACTTTGCCTTTCTTAGTTAAGCTTGCTAACAAAGGTTATCAAAAAGCATTAAGTGAAGATAAAAACTTTTTAGCAGGGTTAAATGTTCACAAGGGTCAAGTAACTTACAAAGCAGTGGCTGATGTTTTTGGATATGATTTTGTAGATCCAGCAAAAATTATATAAATAATTTTACTAAGCTAAATGATTTTAAAGTTCTTTTGTAATATTTTTTAGGACTCCATAAAAATCTTACTAGCCAACCAAGGTAAGCTCTATCAACATATTTATTAATTGGAGCTTGCTCTCCCGTTAAGAAGGCTATTGCTGCTCCAGTACACATAATGGAAGTTTTAAATTTAATATTATTTCTTATATAAATACCTAGTACTTCTTGAATTCCACCACCAAGATTTATCATTATATAATCAGGTTTAAATTCATTTATTTTTTTTATTAATTTTTTGTCTTCAATTCTTTTATATACAGGTGAGATATGAGTTTTAAAATTTCTTATTCCCAAACTACGTATATATTTTGAATTTGTTTTATTTTCTTTAATAGATGGATTTACTAAAAATAATTTTTTATTTTTTTTAAAACCAAAAAGAAATCTTCTTAAAAATAAAAAACCTGAAAGTTTAATCACTTTATATTTTTTGAAAATTCTTAATAAAATACAAAAAAAACCACTATCTAGAATTGCAATATCTGCTTTTTTTAAAGCTTTATAATAATCTTTATTATCATATATATCTGTTAAAGCAGATGCTGCTGGAGCAACAAGAACGCCACCCTTATCAAATTGTTTTTTTATTTCTAGGAAGTTTCCGCTGAAGAAATTTATCTCTTTAAATTTAAATTTAAACATATTAATTTGATACTGTATTTATCTTATAAATATTTTTAAATATGTATCAAATGTTACCTAGAAGTACAAAAGTAGTTATAGTTGGTGGAGGTGTTATAGGTTGTTCCGTAGCATATCATCTGACAAAATTTGGTTGGAAAGATGTTGTGCTTTTGGAGAGAGATCAATTGACCTCAGGAACAACTTGGCACGCAGCTGGCTTAGTTAGCCAATTAGGACCAACCGCTGCAGTAACTAAAATTAGAAAATATACTTTAGATTTATATAAAAAATTAGAAAAAGAAATAGATCATTCAGCTGGACTCAGGCTTAATGGTGCACTTTCAATCGCCCAAACTGACAGTAGATGGCAGGAGCTTAAAAGACAAGCAACGACAGCTCAATTATATGATGTTGATATCGAAATTTTAGATAAAGAAACTATAAAAAAAAATTACCCAATGATGTACACCGAAGATTTAAAAGGTGGTGTATTTATGCCAGGTGATGGTGCTGCTGATCCTAGTGGAGTAACACATATGCTCGCAAAAGCAGCTAGAAAAGGTGGCGCAAAAATATTCGAAAATTCTCCTGTAGAAAATATTTTGACTAAAAATGGAAGAGTTCATTCAGTAAAAGTTAACGATAAAGAAATTGAATGCGATTACGTTGTTATGGCGACTGGAATGTGGTCAAGACAAATTGGAGAAAAAATTGGTGTAAGCATTCCTCTTTATCCTGCTGAGCATTTTTATGTCACCACAGAACCAATTAAAGATCTTTCAAAAACACTTCCCGTAATTCGAGATTTTGATAGTAGTGTTTATTTCAAGGAAGATGCTGGTAAATTATTAATCGGTATTTTTGAAGGCAAATCTATACCAGCATTTGATAAAACAAACAAAGTTCCAGAAGATTTTTCTTTTGGAGAGTTTCCAGAAAATTTTGAACACTTTGAACCTTATTTAGAAAAATCGATGAAAAGATTTCCTATACTAGAAAAAGTTGGTATTAGAAAATTTTTTGCTGGCCCTGAATCTTTTACACCTGATACTAATTCACTATTAGGAGAAGTGCCTGAAATTAAAAATTTATTTGTAAGTTGTGGCTTAAATAGTATTGGGATTGGGACTGGAGCGGGAGTAGGAAAAGTTACAGCTGAATGGTTAATGACAGGTCATATTAACCAAGATATTTTTAATTATGATATTAAAAGATTTCAAAAATTTCACTCTGAATTAGATTTTATTAAAAATAGAATAACTGAGTCTTTAGGTGATTTATATGGTATGCATTGGCCATATAAACAACACAAGACCTCAAGAAATATTAAAACTTTACCATATCACGATTTATTAAAAGGATTTGGTGCATGTTTTGGTGTTTCAGGTGGTTATGAAAGACCCATGTGGTTTGCCCTCGATGGTGAAAAAAATGAATATACATATAGTTATAATTTTCAAAACTGGTATCCGTCTGTAGAGTACGAAACAAACAATACAGTAAAAAATGTAGGTATATTTGATTTAACTCCATTTTCTAAATTTGAATTAAAATCTGAAAAAGCACATCAAGAGTTACAAAAAATTTGTACTTCAAACGTAAAAAATGAAGTTGGTAGTTGTACTTATACACATATGTTAAATAAAGACGGTGGCATAGAAACCGACCTTACAATTGTTTGTTTAGATAAAGATTATTTTAGAATTATAAGTTCAGCAGCAACAAGAGTAAGAGATAAATTTCATATTAAAAAACATATATCAGAAGAAATTGAGCTCAAAGATGTAACTGATGATTACTGTGTGTTTGGCCTATTTGGTCCAAAAAGTAGATTATTAATGCAAAATCTAACAAATCAAAATTTAAGTAATGAGAATTTTAAATTTTCTACATCAAAATATTTAAAAATTGATGGAATTAAAGTTTGGACGCAGCGATTGTCATATGTTGGTGAATTAGGTTATGAATTATATGTAAAAAATTCAGAGGCAAAAAAAATATATATAAAAATTATCGAAGAAGGTAAAAATTTTAATATTTCTAATTGTGGAATGCATTCACTTGATACCATGAGAATGGAAAGTGGTTTTTTACATTGGGGGCACGATATTTCACCCGAAGAGAATCAATTCGAGGCAGGACTTAAATTTACAATAAGTAATACTAAAAAAGAAAATTTTATTGGTAAAGAGGCGCTTCAAAAAATTAAAAATAATAAAATTAAAAAAAGGTTGGCGATGTTTGCCTTAGAAGAAAATAAACCTGGAGAACCACTTTTATTACATGATGAACCAATTTATTTTAATGAAAAAATAATAGGCAGAACTACATCTGGAAATTACTCATTTAATTTTAAAAAAAATCTATGTTTTGGTTATATTAAAAATGAGTATTCAAATAATGATATTATTGCTAATGATATTTACATTGAAGTTGAAAAAAGAAAATTTAAAGCTAAGCTTTTATTAAAACCTTTAAAAAATACAAACTTTAAAAACTTGTAAGGAAAAATTATTTAGTTTGTAATTTATAGAGATATTTGATTAAATAAATTGTGAAAAAAATAGACCAAATTAAAAAAATAGTTGGTAACCCTTCTTTTAGTAAAACAGAAAATAAAATTAAAACAACAAACGTAAATATTTTGCTTAATAGAGTTAGATTAGATCAAAAAAAAGATTTAAAAAAAAAATTAATATTGTTTTTTTTATTAGCCACAATTCTTAGTAGTTTAATTGTCTTAGTTCTTTAATTTATCAAATAATTTGTGATTAAACTTTATCAACTGGAAAAAAGAATAATAAATAAGTTTTTATATTTATTTGGCAAAAGTAATATTTTTGTAATTTACTCACCTCAAAGGTCTTTCTCAAATTTTTTTAGACAATTAATTGAAATGAATTTATTTATCAATTATGAACAAGGAAAAAAAAATTTAAATTATTATAAACATAATCCAAAGGTTAAACTGGATATAAACCTTAAGAAAAATTTTATTATTTTTATTTTATATAAAGAATTTAACTTATGGTATGAAAGTATAAAAAGAAATCCTGCAGATTTTTTTTTAAAGTTAAATAAATTTAATATAAAACCCATGACCATAAAGGACAAAAAAAAATTAAAAAAATACCATAAAGATTTTTATGATTTTTGGATTTTGAA
The DNA here is from genome assembly GCA_902635515.1 of uncultured Pelagibacteraceae bacterium. Lineage (GTDB taxonomy): Bacteria > Pseudomonadota > Alphaproteobacteria > Pelagibacterales > Pelagibacteraceae > Pelagibacter. The sequence goes on along the minus strand of CACPOD010000004.1, from coordinate 54,190 downwards.
TGCACGTAAAACAAAAAATATAGAATTTATAAATTTTAGAGAAGTGCTTAATGATGATAATAGTAAATTTTTATTAAGTTATTTAAAAAAAAAATACAATTTGATGTCTAATTCTATATTTAGAATACCCACTGCTATTAGGTTTTCAAAAAAAATTAATAAAAAAAAAATACTAAATTTTCCAATCTCAAAAGATACTCAATTTAAAAAAATAAATAAATTAATTAAACAAAGAAGAGATTTATTAATATAAACCATTTGATTTTGAAATTTGTTCAAGTATAAAACATCTGTATTAATAAGACTATTTGGCGGGGTAGCTCAGTTGGTTAGAGCGCGGGACTCATAAGCCCGAGGTCAGTGGTTCGATCCCACTTCCCGCTACCATAAATTATGAAAGATATTTATATATCATGGGAAGATTATCACAGCAAGATAGAGCTACTAGCAAAAAAAGTTCATCAAGATAATTTAAAATTTAATCAAATTATTTGCATTGCAAAAGGTGGATTAAGAGTAGGAGATATTTTTAGTAGACTTTTCAATGTCCCTCTGGCCATTTTATCTGTTGAATCTTACCATGGTGAGAGTGACGATATTAAAAATCAGCAAGGACAATTCACTTTCTCAAGAGATTTAGCAAAAACTACTCCAAATTTAGGCTCACATGTTTTGTTGGTCGATGATTTGGCAGACTCTGGAAAAACTTTAATAAAAAGTATTAAATGGTTACAACATTTTTATGGATTTTATTTAGAAGAAGAAATTAAAACTGCAGTTATATGGCATAAATCTACTTCAAAATTTAAACCTGATTATTCAGTAGATTATTTAAAAGATTCTCCATGGATACATATGCCTTTTGAGAAATATGAAACTACAAATATAAAAGATTTTAAGTTTGAAAAATAAATTATTTAATCAAACTATCATTAAACTGATTTGATACTCTAACAAATGTCGTACATTTACTTAATTGTTTGAGAGAAGGAGCACCAACATAAGTACAACTACTTCTGACACCACCAAGAATATTTAAAATAGTATCATTTATTTTGCCTCTATATTTTACTCTTACTTTTCTTCCCTCACTACTTCTATAGTCTGATAGTCCGCCATAGTGTTTTTTATTAGCAACCTCAGAACTAGATCCATAGAACTCTATATACTTTTCACCATTAATTTTAACAATTTTACCATTTCCCTCGTCATGTCCTGCAAGCATACCTCCAAGCATTACAAAATCTGCACCACCCCCAAAACCTTTAGCAACATCACCAGGACATGTACATCCACCATCTGCAATTACATGTGCGCCAAGTCCATGTGCTGCATCAGCACATTCGATTACTGCGCTTAATTGAGGATATCCAACCCCAGTTTGAATTCTTGTAGTACAAACACTTCCAGGTCCAATTCCAACTTTAACAATATCCGCTCCACTTAAAACTAATTCTTGGGTCATATCAGCCGTTACAACATTACCAGCAATTATTGTTTTAGTTGGATATTTATCCCTTACTGATTTAATAAAATTAGTAAAATGCTCTGTATATCCATTAGCAACATCAATACAAATAAATTTAAAAAAACTAAATTCTTTTAATACTTTATCTAAATTTTGAAAATCTTCTTTTTTTATACCAACACTTAGTGCAATATTAGGGTATATTTTTTTAATATTTTTATTTTGTTTAATTTTTTTTACATCATGTTGTTTTGTCAACGATGTAATCATTCCATACTCATTTAATTTTTCAGCTACACTAAGCTCTCCAACACCATCCATATTAGCTGCCATTATTGGAATACCTGACCATTCATTTTTACTATATTTAAATCTGTATGTTCTTAGCAGATTTACATCTTTACGACTTTTTAATGTACTTCTTTTGGGTCTAAATAGCACATCTGAATAATCTAACTTTAGCTCTTCTTCAATTCTCATCGCGACATAAGTTACAACCAATCAAGGATTTTTTATATCAATAAATCAAGCTGTGGATAAGTTTTTTTGTTAATTTTTGTAATAAATTATATATATGGTTCAATTTTGTTTAAAAATGAAATTTGTTTTCTAAATAAAAATTTTTTATTTGTTTTAATTTTTTCTACCACAAAATTATAAAAATTTTCGTCATCATTTATTTTTTTAGCCAAAGCCAAGTATTCAGAGTAATTTTTTGCAATTAAAATATCCAAGTTTATTTGTTTTAATATCGCAGAAGTATGATTACCTCTTAAAGTGTTTCCTTCTAAAGTAATAATTGGTTTATCTAAGTATATAGCCTCAATTGAAGTGTTTCCTCCTGACCAACCAACAGTATCCATCACGATTTTATGTTCCATTAATTTATCAATAAAGTTAAATTTTTTATCTTGTCCGTTCAGAAAAAATATTCTTTTAAAATTTTTATTAATTTTTTTATTTTTTAATAATCTTTCAACAAATATTTTTGTATAATAAGGGTCCTTATCTTTGATTATTGAAATAGTTGAATTTTTATTTTGCTCCAATAACACGCCAAGCAAATGATCATATTTTGGTAAAAATTTAAATAATGCCTGTGGAATATAAAATGAATTATTTTTAGGTATTATTTTTTTTAAAGTATTTAAATTTTTATCAACTTTGTAATTAAATCCAATACCATCAAGTAATAATAATTTTTCAGAATAATTGGCTTGATTATTATTATCCATAAATTTTGAAGAAACAAAAAAATCAACATTTCTTGATCCAGTTGTTATAGGGTGGCCCCATAACATAATATATTTTTTTGCTAATTTAACATTGAGAATAGCTTGAGTAATATTATTCATTGCATGATCTAGAAAAATTATGGTCTTAAATTTTTCTTTCATTAAAAAATTATAAATCTCATTAATCGAGGTTTTTTGATGAAATTTTCCATTTAAATTTCTAAACAAAGCAGTCCAGTCGTCTTCGATATGAGATAGATGTAGCATATGAACTTCAAATTTTTTAATATTTGTAACCTCTTCTACAAAATTAAAAAAAATTTTTGATACTGTATGTTTATGAAAAAAACCAGATACAAATAGAATTTTGTTTTCAATAAATTGATCTATCTTAAATCTTTTATCCTCAGGATAAATCTTAGAAAGCAAATCATAATATTTTTTATTTAATTCTAAATCATTTTCTTGCTGATATGCTAAATGAAAATTTGTTTTTGATTTAATTATATTAAGTCTTTCATTATTAGATAAAGTTTTATTTAATAGCAAATTATTAATATTGTTAATCAATAAAAGAAATTTTTTTCTAAAATAATTTAATTGTCTTGTATTTTTATAAACTCTTGGAAAAGTATTTAAATTTAAGAAATTTATATTTGCGTTTTCAAATTTTAAAGATTTTTCAAAGTTTATTTTACTTTCTAAGTCATTTCCTAAAGCTAAGTGAGATATGCCGAGCAAATAATAACTCTCACTAGATTTAATCTCATCAAGAAATTTTATTGCTTCTATATAATTATATTCATTAATTAGTAGATGAGATTTAATTAATTTTGCTTCTTTGGTTTCTTGAATACTTAGAGCAATATCAATATATTTTTTAGCTGCACTGCTATTTGATAATCTAAGCAGATTTGCTAAATTAAAATAGGCTTTATAATTTTTTTTATCATCTTTAATTGATATCTGAAAAAAATATTTTGCAAATTTTTTTTTATTAAGATTAACAAAAATTACTCCTAATTTATTTGCAATATAAAAATTTTTATTAAATCTTTGAAATTTTCTCTAAAATTACCTTTTTTGAAATCATCAATAATTTTTTTATGTAATTCACTTAAATTCATTCATTTAAATATATTGATTAATTAATTTTTTATTAATCAATGTCCTGGAAAATCCAGTAAATTTTCTACACTATATTTCTTTTTAATTAAATTATCTGATCCACCAAGATCGAACAAGTTAATAACAAATATGAAAGCAGCAATTTTTCCTTTTGATAGCTCAACTAGTTTTGCCGCAGCTTCTGCCGTCCCACCAGTTGCAATTAAATCATCTATAATTAAAACTTTGTCCTTATCATTTATTGAATCTTTATGAACCTCAATAGTTGCAGTTCCATATTCAAGTTCAAAATCAACCGAATGCACTTCAGCAGGTAGCTTATTTTTTTTTCTAAGCATAATAAACGGTTTTTTAAGGACAAACGAAACGGCTGAAGCAAATACAAAACCTCTAGATTCAATAGCTGCTATTTTTGTAAAATTATACTTTTTTGATCTTTCAATAATTTGATTAATTGTTTCTGCGAATGCATTTTCATCTTTGATTAAGGTAGTTATATCTCTAAATAAAATGCCTTTTTTTGGATAATCAGGAATAGATCTAATATAATCTTTTAAATTCATAATAGTTAAATATAAAAGTATAAATAAGTAATTTTTAAAGTATGACAACAAATAAATTAGCAATAATTGGTGGTAGTGGTCTTTATGATGTTGAGGAATTCAAAGAAAGAGAATTACTTGATTTACAAACACCCTGGGGAAAACCTTCTGATCAGATTTTAAAAACTAAATATAATAGTAAGGAAGTTTATTTTTTACCAAGACACGGAAGAGGACATTTTGTTTCTCCTTCAAATATAAATTTTAGAGCAAATATAGATGCACTTAAACAATTAGGTGTAACAGATATTGTGTCTGTATCAGCTGTTGGCTCTCTTAAAGAAAATTTACCTCCTGGAAAATTTGTAATTGTAGACCAATTTATAGATAGGACTTTTGCAAGAAATAAAACTTTTTTTGATGACGAGATTGTTGCTCATGTATCAATGGCCCACCCAACCTCTAACGGATTAATGAATGCATGCGAAGAAGCAATTAAAAAATCAAACATAGATTATCAAAGAAATGGAAAATATGTAGTTATGGAAGGGCCTCAATTTTCTACATTAGCAGAGTCTAATTTATATAGATCTTGGAAAGCAGATGTAATTGGAATGACAAATATGCCTGAGGCAAAATTAGCAAGGGAGGCTGAAATTAGATATGCATCTGTTTCAATGGTAACTGATTTTGATTGTTGGCATCCGGAACACGAAAATGTTGATGTTCAACAGGTAATCAAAGTTTTATTAGGTAATGCTGAAAAAGCAAAAGTTATGATTAAAAATTTAATTGATAATTTTGAAAATCATATTGACCCGAATGACCCAACAAATAATTGTTTAGATGTAGCAATTATTACTGCTCCAGAAAAAAGAACAAAAAAAACTATAGATAAATTAAAAACTGTAGCAGGTAGAGTTTTAAATAAATGAGAATAGAAGGAAAAGAGTATCGAACTATTTGGTTTGAAAATAATGTTGTTAAGATTATTGATCAAACAAAACTTCCTCACCAATTTAAAATCAAAGAACTTAAAACTATAAATGATGCAATAAATGCAATTAAAATAATGGAGGTAAGAGGTGCACCTCTTATTGGAGCAACAGCTGCTTATGGTCTAGCTTTGGCAGTTCAAGAAAATAATGATCCAGAATTTATAAAAAAAAGTGCAAAAGAATTAATTCAATCAAGACCTACTGCTATTAATTTAAAGTGGGCTGTAGACCGAATGATAAAAAAATTATCAGGAATTAACAGTGATCAAATATTAAGTATAGCTTTAAACGAGGCAAAAAAAATATGTGATGAGGATGAAAAGTTTTGTGAAAATATTGGTATTAATGGATTAAAATTAATTGAAGAAATTTATAATAAAAAGAAAGATAAAGTAAACATATTAACACATTGTAATGCTGGTTGGTTAGCAACTATTAATTGGGGTACAGCAACATCACCAATTTACCATGCTCATAAAAAAGGAATACCAGTTCATGTATGGGTGGATGAAACAAGACCGAGAAATCAAGGTGCAAACTTAACATCATACGAATTAAATGAAGAAGAAATTCCGAACACAATTATCGCTGATAATACTGGAGGTATTTTAATGCAGAGGGGTGAAGTTGATTTGTGTATTGTTGGTACTGATAGAACTTTATCTAATGGAGACGTTTGTAATAAAATTGGTACTTACCTTAAAGCATTAGCTGCTCATGATAATAACGTTCCTTTTTATGTGGCGCTTCCAAGTTCAACAATTGATTGGGACATCAAAGATGCTAAAGATATTCCTATTGAAGAAAGAAATTCAGAGGAATTATCTCACTTAGAAGGTATAGATGAGAATAATGAAATTAAGAAAGTTTTGATATATCCAACTAAAAGTAAAGCTATGAATTTAGCTTTTGATGTAACGCCTGCAAAATATGTAACTGGATTAATAACTGAAAGAGGGATTTCAGAAGCTTCTTTCGATGGATTAAGCAAATTATTTAAATGAAAAATTTAAAAGAAAGAGAAGAGGTAATTGAGTATTCAATTAAACTGAATACAACTAACTTATCTCCTTTAAGATCAGGAAATATTTCTGTTAGAGGAATTGAAGATGGTATTGAGGGTTTTTTTATAACTCCATCTGGAAAGAAGTATGAATCTTTAAAACCAGAAGATATTGTTTTTTTATCTTTAACCGAGGAAAAAGACTTCTTATCTTGGTTTAATTCTGGAAAAAATCCATCATCAGAATGGCGTTTTCACCAAGATATTTATAAAAACATGTGGGAAGCAAAAGCAATAGTCCATGCTCATTCACCTCATGCTACAGCAGTATCTACTCACGGGAAAACTATCCCACCATTTCATTACATGATTGCCCTTGCAGGTGGTGAAGATATTAGATGCTCTGAATATGCAACTTTTGGTACCCATGAACTTTCAATGAATATGATTAAAGCTTTAAAAGATAGGAAGGCATGTCTTATGGCGAACCATGGACAGGTTGCATTTGGAGAAAATTTATCTAAAGCTTTCGAGCTTGCTCAAGAGGTAGAAAATATTTGCCATCAATATATTATTGCTTTAAAGATGGGTGAACCTAAGAAACTTTCATTAGCTGAAATGAAAAAAATCTTAGAAAAAGTTAAAAATTATAAAAGCAATTAGTTATATGACTAAAGTTGGGGAACATATTACTCTAGACATCATTGGAACAATTAAAGAGTATGATCCATCTGTGTTTGAAAAAGTAATTCATGATATTGCAAAAGCTGCAAAAGTAACAATTTTAAATATTTCAAAATATAAATTTGAACCCCAAGGTTTTACAATTTTAGCATTATTAGCTGAAAGTCACATTAGCTTTCATACATTTCCAGAAAAAGGAATTATTAGCTTTGATTTTTTTACTTGTGGCAAAGTAAGCCCATCAGTTGCAATTGATATAATAAAAAAAGAATTTGAACATAAAAGAATAGTTAAAAAAGAATTTAATAGAGACACAAAATCTCTTTATCATGATATTTACAGTTCGCCGGGCTTACAAAAATCATATGTAGTAAATGATGTTTTAGAAGATTTTAAATCTAAAGTAGGTCAACATATTGAGATTTTAGATTTAGAACAATTTGGTAAGTCTTTATTTATAGATGGCGAGATACAAGTTGCCGCTACTGACGAACATTTATATAGCTCTACTTTCGTTGGTTCTGGTTTAAATTTAAACAAAGATAACGAAAGAGCTGCAATTATTGGTGGTGGAGATGGAGGAGTTGCAAGAGAATGTATCTCAAAAAATTTTAACTTTATCGATTGGTATGAGCTTGATCCTGAAGTTGTAGATGTTTGCAATAAACATCTTGGAGATATTGGAAAAAAAGCAACAGAAAAAAATTCAGTGAAATGTGTATGGGGTGATGCTTTCGAAAGTATTAAATCAGTAAGTGATGATACTTATGATCACATTTTTGTTGATCTAAATGACGATCAATTTTGTATAGATTTAGCTGCAAAAAATATGGATTCATTAGTCAGAATATTAAAACCGAAGGGAGTTATTACAGCTCAAGTAGGGAGTCAGGATAAAAAACCACAACAGGTTGAAAATTGGCTGAATGTTTTTAACCAAAATTTTGGAAACGCGAAATTAGCAAGAGTTTACATACCAAGCTTTGATTGCTCTTGGAATTTTTCTTCATCAATTAATCATTAATTTTACTTTTTTCTTATTAAAAATTGTGAAATAATTCTTCTTTAATTAAAGGAGAAAATAATGAATATATTCAAAAAAACTATTTTAACAGTTCTTGGTTCTTTATTAATCATCGGAAATGTTTCTGCTGAAAAAATAAAAATCGGAACTGAAGGCGCTTACCCTCCATGGAATTCAAAAGATGCATCAGGTAATCTAATAGGTTTTGAAGTTGAGCTTGCTCAGGAACTTTGTACAATTATGAAGTATGAGTGTACAATTGTTGAACAAGACTGGGATGGTATGATACCAGCTCTAGTTATGAGAAAGTTTGATGCAATAATGGCTGGAATGTCAATTACTGCAGAAAGACAAAAAACAATTACGTTTTCACAAGGTTATGCTGATGAAGTAGCTTCTCTTGCGGTAATGAAAGGTTCAAGCTTAGAGGGCATGGATACACCAGAAGGTATTAATTTATCATTGGGTGGATCTGATGTTAAAAAAGCTCTTAAAACTTTAACAGGCGCACTTGCTGGTAAAACTGTTTGTACTCAAACAGGAACAATTCACCAAAACTTTTTAGAGTCTGGTGATGTAGGAAGTGTGAATGTTAGAACTTATAAAACTCAAGATGAAGTTAACCTAGATCTAACTTCTGGAAGATGTGACGTTGCTTTAGCTGCAGCAGTAGCATTCACAGATTATGCAGACAAATCAGGCAAACCAGTTGTATTAGTTGGACCAACTTTTTCAGGTGGTGCATTTGGTAATGGTGTAGGTGTTGGTATCAGACAAGCTAGTGATAGTGCTATCGGAAAAAGAGATGCCAAAATCTTAAAAGACTTCAATAAAGCAATTGATAAAGCTAGAAAACAAGGAATAATTAGCAAACTTGCTATTAAGCACTTTGGTTTCGACGCTTCTATGTAATTCATTTCAGATTTGGCGACTATAATATATAGTCGCCAATCTATATGGAACTTCTCTCATTTGGAAAAACAGGTTGGGGGGATGAGTTATTTTACGCAACCTTGATGACAATCGCTGTATCGATTACAGCAATGATGGTTGGTTTCTTTTTTGCACTATTTTTTACGCCTTTAAAACTATCTAAATATAAAACTTTAAATTTAGTTGGTAATTTTTATACAACAGTAATCAGAGGAGTACCTGAACTATTAGTAATCTACCTTTTCTTTTTTGGTGGTAGTGGAGCCATCATGTATGTAGCTTCAATTTTTGGTTATTACGAATACATAGAAATTAACGCATTTATTACTGGTTCAATGGCTATTGGTATTATTTCTGGAGCTTATTCAACCGAAGTATTTAGGGGTGCAATTCAATCAATAGATAAAGGTCAATTTGAAGCCGCAAAAGTTCTTGGAATAAATAAGTTTGGGCAATTTTATAAAATAATACTACCCCAGATGTTAAGATTGGCTATTCCAAACTTAAGTAATGTTTGGCAAATAACATTAAAAGATACATCTCTGATTTCAGTAACAGGATTGGTTGAAATAATGAGACAATCTTATATCGCCGCAGGATCTACTAGAGATCCGTTATTCTTCTATTCTTTTGCGGCAGTTTTATATTTGTTGCTCACCTATGTAAGCATGAAGCTAATTAACAAATTAGAAGTAAAGTATAGCAGGGGGTATTAATGGATTTTGATTTAATGATAACTAGTTTTCCTAAACTTCTAGGAGCAACAGTAGTTACTTTAAAATTATTATCTGCATCTTTATTTTTTGGATTATTCCTAGGTCTTTTCTTTGCAATTTTAAGATTAAATAAAAATATATTTATTAATAAATTTGCTTATGGCTATTCATATATATTTAGAGGAACACCATTATTAGTTCAGATTTTCATAATTTATTTTGGGTTAGGACAAATCGAATATTTAAGAACAACATTTCTATGGGTAATTTTAAAAGAACCTTACTGGTGTGCAATAATAGCATTTACTTTAAATACCGGTGCTTATACTTCAGAAATTTTAAGATCAGCATTCCAAACAATAAGACCAGGCATTATTGAAGCTGGAAAAAGTTTAGGAATATCAAACAAAATAATTTTTTATAAAATTCAAATTCCAATCGCCATCCGACAATCACTCCCTGCATACGGAAATGAAATAATACTAATGATGAAAGGGACTTCTTTAGCAAGTACAGTAACTTTGATGGATTTAACTGGTGTTGCTAAATATATAATTTCAACAACTTTTAAACCAATTGAAGTATTTATTGTTGCTGGTGGAATTTATTTGTTCATGACTTTTATCATTCACAATGTAATTAAATATTTAGAGAAAAAGTACAGCTTTCAACAATAAAAATGTTTTTATCAGAGAAACAAATTAATGATTATCAAAGTGATGGTGTAATAATAATTAAAAATGTATTTAAAAATTGGATTGATCCACTTACAATAGGATTTCAAAAAGTTTTAGATAGTCCAAGTAAGCATGGGAGAGAAAATGTAACTGATGACAATGGAAGATTTTTTGAGGATTATTGTAATTGGGAGAGGATAGAAGAATTTAAGGATTGTTTATATAATTCACCAGGAGCTCAAATAGTTGCAGAAGCAACTAATTCTAAATCTACTCAAATTTTTCATGAACATATTTTTATAAAGGATCCGGGTACTTACAAAGAAACACCTTGGCACCAAGATATGCCGTATTACTGTGTTGATGGTAACGATACCGGAAGTTTATGGATTCCATTAGATGAAGTTAATCAGAAAAATAATCTTAAATTAATTTTAGGTTCTCACAAATGGTCAAAGTTAATTAGACCTACAAAATGGTCAAATAACCAATCTTGGTATGATGATGATAGTACTTTTATGGATTTACCTCCTTCAAAAGAATTTGAAAAAAATATTTTAATTCCGGAACTAAACTTAGGGGATGCTGTTTTGTTTAATTTTAAAACTGTACATGGTTCAACAGGAAACAATTCTTCTAAATCACGAAGAGCATTTTCGATGCGATTTATAGGAGATGATGTAAAATATATTGATAGAGGAGGGCCAACTTCACCTCCATTTGACGGAATTGATTTAAAAACGGGAGATTTGATGAGAGATGATTGGTTTCCAAAAGTTTTTAGTAGGTAGTATATTCTTTAATTTCTTTAATACTTGATCCAGTGTGATTATTCATTTCCAATTTAATTTTTGCTCGATCATCATTTAAAAAATGAACATCTCTTGATAATTTTATAAATTTATCGCCAAAGTCTTTATTTTTTTCACAATCTCTTTTGTCATCTTCTATAACCCACAACTTGGCATTAATTTCTTTTAAATCTTGGAATAATTTATTTAGTTTATCGTCAGATTTTACATTTTTTTCTAATTGATCTTTAAGAATCGAATGTTCATTTGATATGAATTTTAGTTTTTCAGGGTCTTTAATTTTTTCTTTTTTAATTTCTAAGATTGAAATTTTGTCTAAAAGCTCACCAACCGATACTTCTACTATAATTTTATTCATTAAATTTTATACTATGTTAAATTGTTAAAAATATGTCTAATATTTTAATCATTAAACATGGATCTTTGGGTGATATAGCTCAAGCTTGTGGTGCAATTCAAGATATTTCTGAGAATCACAAAGGAGATGAAATTTATTTACTAACAACTAAACCATATTTTGATTTATTTAAAAAAAATCCACATATTTCTGATGTTATTTTAGATAAGCGATTATCAAGACTAAACCTGATTTATTTATATTCATTAATGAAAAATATAAAAAAATATAATTTTTCTAAAGTTTACGATCTACAGAATTCAAGTAGAACAGCCTTTTATAAAAAAATTTTATTTCCAAAAGCAACAAAAGATATTTGGTCTTCTACAGAAACCACTTTGCCTGAAGGAACTACTAAAGAAGATTTTGATAAAGACTCTGTTTTATCTAGATTTGATTATCAATTAAAAAGTTCAGGCATAAATACAAATCATACTTTGAAGCCTGATTTTTCATGGAGCACAACAGACATATCTCAAATAAAAAATCACCATCAATTAGATAAATATATTCTTCTTTTTCCATTTTGCTCTCCTCATTTAACTTCAAAGAAATGGCCTTATTATAATGAGTTAATAGCTATGATTAATAAAAAATCAGATAACAAATTTAAAGTAGTAATTGCACCTGGACCGAATGAAATTAAAGAAGCATCAAATATTAATGCACTTTGTGTTTTGGATAATGGCAAAGCTTTAGATATTTCACAGTTAGCAACATTAATTAAAGATAGTTCATTTGTTGTTGCAAATGATACTGGACCAGCACATATGACAGCACACTTAGGATCAAAAGGAATTGCTTTATTTGGATCTCATACAACTCCTTTAAAAGTAAGTATCGAAAGGGAAAATTTTAAAGCAATACAAGCTCCTGAAGTGTCTAAACTCTCAGCAGAAAAAGTTTTTGAAAGACTTTCTGAAATTATTTCTTAATTTTTTCTAATACTCTTAAAAATACTGGAACAGTGAAAAGTATGAAAAGTAATCTTATTATATGGTGAAAAGCAACAAAATCTGGGTCTAAATCAAAAGCAATTGCTATAACTGCCACCTCATAAATTCCGCCAGGACTATAAGATAAAATTAGAGTTAAAATATTTGTATCAACAAATAATGTTGCAACATAGGCTGCAACCAAACCTAACACTACCAAAATAGTAGTAGCCACAATACTATGAAGAGAATTATTAGCTATCTCTTTAACAGTTTTTTCAGCAAATCTACAACCAACCGAAGAACCAAGAATTAGCAAACAAAAATTTACTGTTTCATCTGGTAATTTATAAGAAGCTATATCAGTAATTTGCAAAAAACCACTCGCAAATAATGTTCCAGATAGTAAAGCTGCAGGAATTCTAATTTTATCAAAAACAAAAATAAAAAACAAAGATACAATAATAAGTAAAATTAAATTTAAATGATTTTGAGCTAAATAATTGAAGTCATCATTTAACAAAATATTATTGTCAGTATTGTTAACTATAATAAATGGGATGATAGTTATTATGATGATTAATCTAATTAAATGAGAAGTTGCAACTTGAGATAAATCTGTTTTTTCATTTTCTGCTAAAATCATCAAAGGGCCCAGCGCACCAGGTGCTGCTGAAAATATTGAGGCTTTTTCTCCATAACCTGCAAATTTTTGGAGGTATTTAGCGACAACTAAAATACAAATTATTATGTAGATTAACATAATTAATGAAGTCCAAATCCAATCGAACATTTGATTAAATAGATTTTGGTCTATGTAATTTCCAATATGCAAACCTAAAATTATCAAGATAAAACTTAATATAATTTTAGGCATCAGGATTTTTAGACCTGATAAAGCAGCAATTGAGGTGATAATCATAGGGCCTAAAAACCAAGCTAGAGGAATATTAAAATAGTCGGCAATAATTGCGCTAGGAAAAGAAATTATCAGAACAGAAATAAATTTAATTGAAAATACTTGTTTATTATTTTCAAGATAAGATTTGATTTGATGTTTAATCATTCATTAAGCTTCTATCATCAACTTTTTAAAAGATAAGAAAAAAGAAATTAAAACTAGTGAATTAAGTGAAACTTTAATCTTTAAAAAAAATAAATCATCATATTAGATTGATATTTTTTTTGCTAAAGTAGTTTCAATTAAAAGTTGTGTTACTTAATTACAGGTTGAATAATCATTAAGACTATAATTAACTATAGTTTTTAAATTAGAGAGGGATAAATAATGAAAAACTTAAAAAAAATAGTTTCAGTATTATTCTCAGCAATCCTATTATTCTCAGCAACAACTACAAGCTCAGTAGCAATTGACAAATTGCACTTTGTAATTGGTGGTGGTGCTGGTGGTGGTTGGGATGGAACCGCTAGAGGTACTGGAGAAGCTTTAACAAAAGCTGGTATGTTAAGTAGTGCATCATTTGAAAATATGTCAGGTGGTGGTGGTGGTAAAGCGTTAGCTTACATGATCAATACTAAACCTGCTAATACAGTTTTAGTTCAATCAACACCATTAGTATTAAGATCAATTACTAGACACAAAGGTTATGTAAAAGGAAGTGGAACTTTATCTTATAAAGATGTTGTGCCAATAGCTGGTGTAATTGGTGACTACGGTGCTATCGCAGTTGCAAAAAGTTCATCTTTTAAAAATTTTAAAGATGTAGTTGATGCATATAAAAAAGATCCAAATTCAGTTAAAATGGCTGGAGGATCAGTAAGAGGAAGTATGGACCATTTAATTGGTGCTTTAGCTTTCCAAGCTGCAGGTGCAGATCCGAATGCTGTTCAATACATTCCTTATGATGCTGGTGGAAAAGCTTTAGCTGGACTTTTATCTGGAGAAACTCAAATCATATCAACTGGTTTAGGTGAATTGATGGGTGCAAGAGACCAAGTGAGAATTATTGGTATTACTGCTCCTTCAAGAGTTTCTGATGCACCAGATGCACCAACTCTTAAAGAACAAGGATATGATGTACAATTCGTTAACTGGAGAGGTTTCTTTGGCCCTCCAGGTATGAGCAATGCTGATAGATCAGCTATTGCAAAAATGCTTGGCGATGTACAAAAAACTCCTGAATGGGAAACTGTCAGAGCAAGAAATGCTTGGGTTAATATTTATAATCCAGAAGGTAAGTTTGTTTCTTTCTTAGAAAAACAAACTCAAGAAATGACAGCTCTTATGAAAAAACTAGGAGTTATATAATCCTTAGGATTATTTGAAATTAGAGCAGTGAATATAAATACTACAAAAATTATATCACTGCTCTTTTTTATTTTTTCAGCATTTTATTTATACACTGCTTACCAAATTCAAGTTTTTGCATTTGATGAGAATGCACCATTTAATGCACGAACATTTCCAATTTATTTAGGTTATGCAGGATTATTTTTTTCTGGATTAAAACTTATTTTACCAGATCCAAATACTATTAAAGTTGATCATAAAAATTTAGAATATAAGAAAACAGGTATACTTATACTAATTGCAATTATTTATGGAGCTACAATTTTAAAAGTTGGATATTTTTTGACTACATCTTTATTTTTATTTGCGTCATATTACTTTTTAGGAGAACGAAGATGGATTTTAATGTTTTTACTATCCTTTCCATTTGTTGCAGCCTTTATGTATCTCCTACACGGTATTCTTGATATATATTTGAGGGATCCATTATTACAATCAATAGGAGTTATGGGGTGATTGAAGGAATATTAATTGGATTAACAACAGCACTTACTTTTCAAAATATATTAATGGTTATGGTTGGTTGTTTTTTTGGAACAATAATTGGAATGCTCCCTGGTCTTGGACCAATGACAGCTATCGCATTGATGATACCAATTACCTATGGTTTCGATCCTGCAACAGGATTAATTTTGATGGCTGGTGTTTATTATGGAGCAGTATTTGGTGGTTCTACTTCTTCTATATTGTTAAATGCACCCGGTGTTCCCGGAACAGTTGCCACTTCATTTGATGGTTATCCTATGGCACAACAAGGTAAGGCGGGTAAGGCTTTAGCGATTGCAGCATGGAGTTCGTTTGCAGGTGGAACATTATCTGCAATTTATTTATTATTTATGGCTCCAAGTTTGTCAAAAGTAAGTTTATCTTTTAGATCACCAGATTACTTTGCTTTAATGATTTTAGGTTTAACAGCGATTGCTGCTTTTTCTTCTAAAGGACAATTTTTGAAAGCAATGATGATGGTAGTTCTTGGATTGATGTTAGCATCTGTTGGCCAAGATAGTTTGTCTGATATTACAAGATTTACATTTAATAATATGAACTTAACTGACGGAATTAGTTTTGTACTAGTTGTGATGGCAACTTTTGCAATGAGTGAAGCATTAACAATTATTTTAAAAAGAAATGATCCAACCAGTGCTGCTAAACAAGTTTCTTTAACTGAATTAGGCTCGATTAAGATTAATAAAGAAGAACGAACTAAAATGTATAAAACAATTCCAAGATCATCAGTAATTGGTTTTTTAATTGGTGTTTTACCTGGAGCTGGTGCAACAATTGCATCTTTTTTAGCTTATGGAATGGAACGAAACGTAGTTAGTGATGAGGAAAAAGAAAAATTTGGTAAAGGCAGTGTAAATGGTTTGTCGGCACCAGAAACTGCAAACAACGCTGCTTGCTCAGGTTCTTTTGTGCCAATGCTCACTTTAGGAATTCCTGGGAGTGGAACTACAGCTGTAATGCTAGGGGCTCTTCTAGGTTTTGGGGTTCAGCCCGGTCCTAGACTTTATATGACGAATCCAGAGATTTTTTGGTCAATAATTATGTCTATGTATATTGGAATGGTAATTTTGCTGATATTAAACTTACCACTAATCCCTTATATAGCTAGAATTCTCGCTGTTCCTAAAAATTATTTAATTCCTCTTATTTTATTTTTCTCCGTTACTGGGATTTACGTAATGTCATTTAATAATTTTGATATTTATTTAATGATTGGGATTGCTGTAGTTGCAACTTTTTTAAGATTATATGATTTTCCAATGCCACCTTTGATATTAGCTTTTGTGCTTGGTGGATTGATGGAAGAAAACTTGAGACGATCTTTATTATTAAGTAATGGTTCATGGGAATTTTTGTGGGACAGAACATTAACCGCATGTATCTTAGCAACTACAATTTTAATTGTAGTTTGGCATATTTACAAAACCTTTAAGAGGAAAAATTAAGATTTAATATCTATACGTTTTCTAATAATTTCTTTATCAAGCTTCATTTCACGATATGACATAATTAAAACACCTAAAAATATAACACTAGCACCAATCCAAGTGAATAGATCAGGTGTTTCACTAAAAACATAATAGCCAATTAGAGAAGCAAACACTAAACTTAGAAACGAGTATGGTTGTGTCATACTTACATCTACTAATTTGTATGCGTGATTTATGCAAAGATGTAACAATGTACCAAACAAACCAGCAAAAAATAAATAAATTAAAGTTTGAAAACTAGGTGTTTGCCAATAAAACAACGCAATAATGAAACTAAAAATTGTCATATACGTGTATCCATAAGATAAAATCGTAATCGAACTATCATCTTTTGCGATAGTTTTTGTAATTATAATTACTATTGACCACATAAAAGACGATGCCAGTGCCATATAAACTCCAAGAGAGATTTCAATTATTCCTGGTCTTAAAATTATTAACATTCCAATAAATCCTAAAACTAGTGCAAAACTTCTATATATGTAAATTTTTTCTCCCAGAAACAAAACTGCCAATATTGTTACTATGAAAGGAACCACAAAAGATATAGCTGTAGCTTTTTCAATTGGCATCATTACTAAGGCTGAGAAATATAATAACATTGAAGGCAAGTTTAAAATCGCTCTAAGAAAATGTTTTTTATGATGATTTGTTTTAAACACTATAAAATTAGATTTTAGCATGTAAGGAAAAATAATTAGTAAACCAAATAAAAATCTAAAAAATCCAGCAACATAAACATTAACTTCTTCTTGTGCTAATTTTAAAAAGGTTAACATCAATGTTCCACAAAAAACTGAGATTATAATTAAAAAAATTGCTAATTTATTATTTGAAATCAATTTAGTATCTTTTTGTATTCTTCAATTATTTTTGACCATTGAAATTTATTAACAAATTCTTTTGCATTTTTCCCAAGGTTTAAATACTTTTTATTTTCTAACATTGAAATAATTGAAGAATAAATATCATCAAGACTATTTCCATCACATATTAAACCAGTTTTTTCGTGATCAATTGCATCTGCTGCACCACCATCTTTACCACCAATTGATGGAATACCGTATTGTGCAGCTTCAACGTAAGCTATACCAAAACCTTCAACTGATTTTTTATGTATTATGGATGGCATCACAAAAATATTTGATTTTGAAACTAAAGCATTTTTTAAATCATTACTAATATCTTTAAAAAACATAACATGTGCTTCAAGATCTAGTTCTTTTACCAATTTTTTAATATTTTCTTCTTCTTCTCCATATCCAACACAAATGTAAACAATATCAGGATAAATTTGTTTTAAATTCCTTAAAGCCATTACTATTTTTTCATGATTTTTACGTTTATCAAATCTTGAAACTGTAATTAGTCTTGGATTTTTAACTTTAAGTATACTTTCAACTTTATCTAAAGTTTTTTTATTTAATTCTTCAGCAGTATCCACACCTGGATTTATTACAATTACTTTATTTTCACTAACACCAAGTTCTATTGCTAGATTTTTTGTAAACTGAGAATTTGCTATAACTTTTTCAACATTATTTAAAATACTAACCACTCTTTTATTTTGACTAGACCCTTTAGGATGGTTGATTTCTTTACTATGAATTAAACAGTATTTTTTCTTAAAAGTTTTAATTAGTTCTAAACTTTTCCAATGATCAGCAATAATACCATCAATTTTATTTTCTTTGATATATTCGTTAATTAATTGTGCTTTTCTATATTTTCTAAGCAATTTAATTCCTCCAACTCTTTCGATCGAAAAAGAGGCTTGCTCATCAAATTCTTTATGACCTTCTATATGATCTGCAAAAACTTTTATCATAAAGTTTTTAGACAGTTCTCTTGAAAGGCCCCACATTAGATTTTGCATACCACCAAGCTCAGGTGGGAATGATCTAGTTACAATTAGATACATTAATCATACTTCCATTTAATACCACAGCCCGCACTGGGTATTTGATCTTCAGGACCTTTTCCAGTTTCAGCTATTTGTCTCATAGCTGTTAGCAGATCACTTTCTCCATCTTTAACTGGAATAAACTTTCTAAGTTCTCTTAATCGTCCTCTGTATTGAAGTTCTAGATTTTTATTGTAGCCAAAGAAATCTGGAGTACATACAGCATCATATGCTTTAGCAATTTCTTGAGTTTCATCATGTAAGTAAGGAAAATTGAAATGATTTTCATTTGAAAATTTGATCATGTTATCAAATGAGTCGTCTGGATAATTAACAAAGTCATTTGAGCAGATGGCAACTGAGTTGATACCAATTTTGTTTAATTCACTACAATCTTCAACTAATTCTTTTGTAATAGCTTTTACATATGGACAATGATTACAAATGAACATTATCAAAGTTCCATTTTCACCTTTGATATCATTTAAAGAAAGAATTTTATTATCAGTAGATTTTAATTCAAATGGAATAGCTTTTTGACCAAAATCACATATTGGAGTTTGTATAGGCATAATGTAAAATATATAGATTATGTTTTATGATTTAAAAGATAAAAAACCAAAAAACTCTGGCGAAAATTGGGTAGCTCCGAATGCTACAATAATAGGAGATGTTACTTTAGAAAAAAATACAAGTATTTGGTTTAATGCAGTACTTAGAGGAGATATTGAAAATATTCATATTGGTGAAGGATCTAATGTACAAGATGGAAGTGTATTACACACAGATCCTGGATGTCCTTTAAAAGTAGGAAAAAATGTTACTGTTGGACATTTAGTTATGCTTCATGGATGTACCATCGGAGATAATTGTTTAATTGGGATTGGAGCTGTTATCTTAAATAAAGCTAATATTGGAAAGAATTGTATTATTGGAGCTAAAGCTTTGATAACTGAAAATAAAATCATACCAGATAACTCTTTAGTTGTTGGCTCACCAGGTAAAGTTATTAGAGAAGTTTCAGAGGAAGAAAAAAAAGCAGTATTTGAAAACACAAAACATTACCAAGATAATTGGAAAAAATATTCGAAATCAATTTTTTAAAGGAAATAAATGCCAGCAGGCTACGTAATAGCTCAATTAAAAGTAACTAATCCTGAAAATTACAAAGTATACGTTGAAAAGGTTACACCACTCGTAAAAAAATATGGTGGAGAATTTTTAGTAAGAGCTGGTGAGTTTAAAATTTTTGATGGTGAAACAAAATTTCCTAGAATTATTATTCTTAAATTTCCTACATATGAAAAAGCATTAGAATGGTACAATTCTGAAGAATACAAACCAATAAAACAAATAAGATTAGATAATTCCGAAGGTACAAATATAATTATTAAAGGAATTTGAAATAATAATTCATTTACTTAAATAATAGATCGTTGACTGAATAAACTATCAATCCAATTATTATTACAAATAAAATTAAAAAAGACAATTGTCCACTTAACTTTGATTTAATTTTGGTTTTACCTTCTTTAAATTTTTTAAAATGAATACTCCCAAATCTCATTACAACTAATCCTAAAATTATAAGAAATGCTGTAAATATATATCCAGTAACCATCTATGGAACTAGCCAGGTATCTTTATTATTTTCTAAATTAAACTTAGCTCTTCGATGGCCTTTAGCTGCTAAGTAAAGCCATTCTATAGATTTAATCTTACACTGAATGACAGTAAAGTTTTTGTAACCTTCTTCACTTTGTTCTTTAGTATAATCAAAATTATCTAATTCTGGTTTTAGTCCAGAGGTTGGTAGATCTGACTCAGTTCCTGGACCATTATCAACCAAATAACATTTTCTGCTAATATGTTGGGTTCTAGACCAAGATTCTTTTGTTACATCATTATTGTGATTAATCGTGCATTCAACTTTTAATCTTACCTGTATTTTTTCATCCTTGTCATAAAACAACATTGCACCATTTTTATTTGCTTTTAATTTTTCAATCTTATCCGACCTAATATCGCTATGATATTGCACAAGATTATTTGATTGATCAGACTTTCTTAGAACAACAATTCTTCCATCTAGATCAGATTGATCACCACAAATGAATACCGGTATTCTAAAAGGAGAACCTCTGTCTTTAACAGCATTGTCTAGCATTGACCAAATTTTCTTTTTGATCTCTGTAAAGTCCTCGTAATAAGGAACTATATCCGTCACAAATATTATTATTTTTTCTTTTTTAATCGAGCAATCAAACCTGAGCTATCCCAACGGTTTCCACCCATTTCTTGAACCTCAGCATAATAACCATCAATAATTTCAGTTATAGGCACAGGTGAACCATTTTTTTTTGCTTCCTCGATTGCAATTTTTAAATCTTTTCTCATCCAATCAATAGCAAAACCATAATCAAACTTATCATCGGTCATAGTTCGATATCTATTTTCCATTTGCCAAGACTGTGCTGCACCTTTAGATATTGTTTCCATAACTTTATCCATATCTAAACCTGCGTTTATTCCAAAATTAATTGCTTCAGATAAACCTTGCACTGTTCCAGCAATACACATTTGGTTCATCATTTTTGTTAATTGACCACTTCCACAAGGACCAATTAATTTTACTTTTTTACTATAACAATCAATTACAGGCTCAGCCTTTTTAAACACCTCTTCATCTCCACCAACCATTACTGTTAGTATTCCACCTTCAGCGCCAGCTTGTCCTCCTGAAATAGGAGCATCCAAAAAACTAAACCCTTTATCATTTGCTTTTTTATTTAATTCTCTTGATACTTCTGCAGATACAGTTGAGTTATCAATAAAAATAGACCCAGCTTTTGCTGTGTTAAATAATCCATTTTCTCCAGTTGCTACTTCTCTTAAATCATCATCATTACCAACACATGTAAAAATGAAATCAGCACCATCTGCAGCCTCCGCAGGTGTATTAGCCATTTTACCTTTATATTCACCAATCCATTTTTCAGCTTTAGATTTAGTTCTATTAAAAACAGTTACATTGTGTCCGGCTTTTGATATATATCCAGCCATTGGGTAGCCCATAACCCCAAGACCTATGAAAGCAACATTACAAGTCATAATTTTTTTCTATGTTTAAAAGTTTAAGTTTAAAAGTAATTGTATTTGGATTTATCTTTACATTTTTTTCCAGTTTTGGACAGAGTTTTTTTCTTGGCCTATTTAATTCTAGTATAAGAGACGCCTTATCAATTACACATGGACAATTTGGCTCAATTTATGCATCAGCTACTTTATTAAGTAGTATTGTTTTAGTTTGGATTGGAAAAAAAATTGATGATGTAAATATATTAAAGTTTGCATCTTATGTAATACTTTTTTTATCAGTATCCTGTTTTATATTTTCAAAAATTTCATCAGTTATTTTTTTATTTGTAGGAATTTTTTTAATGCGCTTAGCTGGACAAGGATTATCAAGTCACACAGCTACAACAACCATATCTCGTTTTTTTGAAAAAAATAGAGGTAGGGCTTTAAGTACAGGTTGGTTAGGATTGTCATTGGCTGAATTTATAATGCCAGTTTTAATTGTTTTTTTATTAACTTTTATAGAATGGAGAGATATTTGGGTTTCAATTTCTATTTTAGTTATACTTGTTCTACCTGTTGCAACTTTTCTTTTAGTCAAAGATGTTAAACTTGATACGAGAGAAGAATCTAAAATAGAAGAGAATAATAAAGAAATTAAACAATGGAAAAGAATAGAAGTTTTAAAAGATTATAGATTTTACATTATTTGTATGACGATGTTAGCAATGCCATGGATTGCAACAGGATCTTTTGTTTATCAATCTTTTATATCTTCTTCGAAAGAGTGGGGACCTTATGTGATTGCACAATCATTTATGGCTTACTCAATTTTATCAGTAATTACTCTTTTTATATCTGGTTTTTTAATTGATAAATTTTCTAGCAGAAAATTATTAATCTATATGAATATCCCACTTCTTTTTGGTACTGTAGTTCTTTATTACTTTAATTCACCACTTTCATCTTTTGTATTTTTTGGTTTGGTAGGTGTCACCAATGGTTTGGCAAACGTGCTTGGTTCCTCAACTTGGGCCGAGATTTATGGTGTTAAATATATTGGGTCCATAAAAGCCTTAACAACTGCATTGATGGTGTTTTCAACAGCATTTGGTACGGCTCTATTTGGCTTTCTAATTGATATTGGTTTTTCAATTGAAGACATAGCCGTTGTTTCAGGAACTTATATCTTTGGATCAATTATTCTTCTTTATTTAGTTAAAAATAAGTTAAAACCTCATTATTTATAAAAATAGGCCTTGATTTTTAAAGACTCACTGTGTAGATACTCCGCATGGCTAGAGTTACTGTAGAAGACTGTATAGATAAAGTAGAGAGTCCTTACGAATTAGTACTTGTTGCTAAAGAAAGAGCTACTCAACTTAATGCAGGAATAGAACCAACAATTGATAGAGATAACGATAAAAATACAGTTATTTCATTAAGAGAAATTGCCGAAGAAAAAATTAAAGTTTCAGATTTAACTGATAGCGCAGTTTACAAACTTAGAAAACATGTCGAACAAGTTGACGATACTGCTGAGGATGATGAAGAAATAGGTGATGATTTTGAAAATCTTTACAAAGGTGAAATTTCAAAAAGTGGTACTCCAATTTTACCATCTAAAAGAGCAAGAAAAACTCCAGAAAAAATTCAAGTAACAAAAGAAGATTTGGCTGAGCTATCTGAAACAGCTACAGCAGAAGTTGATAATTCAGTAGGAGAAGAAACGATGAATGAGCAAGGAGAAGTTTCTTTAGATGAAGTTTCAGAATCAGAAAATCAAGAAGCAGATGTATCTTCAGATGAAGTTTCAGAATCAGAAAATCAAGAAGCAGATGTATCTTCAGATGACACTGAAGCTTCAAACTCATAAAAAAATAATATAAAGTTATACCATGAATAGGAAAGTATCAGTTGCTCCTATGATGGATTGCACAGATCGTCATGAACGATTTTTTCTAAGATTAATATCTAAAAACACTCTTCTTTACACTGAAATGGTGGTTGATGAAGCCATAAATAGAGGAGATAAAAAAAAGTTATTGGAGTTTAATATCAATGAGAAACCTGTAGCACTTCAATTAGGAGGTTCTTCTCCAAAACTTTTAGCTGAAGCCACTAAAGTAGGTGAAGATTTTGGTTATGATGAAATTAATCTGAACTTAGGTTGTCCTAGTAAAAAAGTTGAAAAAAATAGATTTGGCGCTTGTTTAATGAAAGAGCCAAATTTAGTTGCAGATTGTTTAAGTAAAATGCAATCAGTTACAAAACTACCAGTAACTATAAAAACAAGAATTGGTTACGATAATGTGGAAGATTATGAAAATTTACATAGTTTTATTTCTACTCTAAAAGCTACTGGGGTTAAAACTTTTATCATTCATGCAAGAAAAGCAATGTTAGGTAAATTTACACCTAAGCAAAATTTAAATATTCCTCCTTTAAAATACGAATATGTTTATAAATTAAAAAAAGATTTTCCAAATGAAGAGACTATTATCAATGGTGGAATAACTTCAGTAGATGAAATAAAACCTCATTTAGAAAAAACAGATGGTGTAATGATAGGAAGAGCTGCGTATCATACCCCTTATTTATTAGCAGATATTGAAAGAGAAATATTTAATAATGACGATGTTCCAAGTAGACAAGATGTAATTGAACAACTCATTCCTTATGTTAAAGAAGAATTAAAAAAGGGAACAAGATTAAATCAAATCATGAGACATACTCTTGGTTTATTTCATGGCCAGACAGGTGCAAGTTATTGGAAAAGATATTTAAGTGAAAACATGTGTGTAAGAGATGCTGATGTGAAAAAAATTGATCACATTATGGATAAAATTAAATACAACAATGTAGATACTAGAGTAGGGCAGTCTGCTTAATTCAATATTAACAAACGAATATAGTTATATTATTTTATTAATGGCTTTAACAGCAATACCAGTTGGTTTTGTTGCGGGATTATTTGGTATTGGTGGAGGTTTAATTACTGTTCCTTTTTTATATTTTATTTTTGGTTCTTTAAAAATCGATCCTCAATATGTTATGCACCTTGCTGTTGGAACTTCTTTTGCAATTATAATACCAACTTCTACAGTTTCAGTTTTAACACATCACAAATTTAAAGCTGTTGATTTCGATATTGTTAAGAATTACGGTCTTTATGTCGTAATAGGAGTTATTGTTGGTACTGCTTTTGCAGCTTCTTTAAAAACTAAATCTTTAGTTTTATTTTTTTCTGTAATGATTTTATTTTTAGGAATTTATTTACTTTTAATAAAAGAAAAGGAGCAAAACATAATTATTAAAATGAAATTACATTTGAAAGTAATTCTTGGTTTTCTTGTAGGGTTTATATCTGCTCCTATGGGTATAGGAGGAGCTGTAATGAATGTACCAATCCTTAAGTTTTTTGGTTATTCAATAAATAAAGCTATAGGAAGTGCAGCAGCTATAGGTTTTCTAATTGCTCTATTTGGAGCAATAGGCTTTTTAATTTCAGGAAGTTTTTTAAATTCTAGTCTTCCACTAAGTATTGGTTTTATAAACATACCAGCCTTTCTAATTTTCATACCAATCACAACTTTCATGGCTCGGATAGGAGCTAAAACAGTACACAGTATTGATAAGAATAAAATTAGTAAGTTTTTTGGAATTTTTCTTTTAGTGGTTTCGATTAAATTTTTTTACGAATACTTAAAATTATAACAATCAAAAAAAAAGAGGTGATTTCAGTCTCCCTCCATCACCTCACAAATCAAAACTATGTGATTCTTTAAATATTTAAGAACACTTATTAGTTGAAAATGTCTTTTATTAACTAATTAAAATCAGACAATCTTAAGTTGTATTTAGTCTGAAAAAAAAACTCAATTTAGCCACACATAATATTTAGTGTTATTATTCTAATTGATACTTTTATGAATGGTTTCAATAAAAGACATTAATAAAAAAATTAAAAAGAATTTATTTGATCCAATAGATCAAACTAAAAATAAGTTTTCCTCGCTTTTAAAAGATTTAAAAAAAAACAAGGTTAAAAAAGATTTAGCATTACAAAAACAATTAGAGAAAGAGAAGAAAAGAGAATTAATTTTAGAAAAAAAATTAGCGAAAAAAGCTAAACAAGACGAGCTTAAAGAAGAAAGAAAGAAACTCCTTTTTCAAAAAAAATTAATCATTGAAAATGAAAAGCAAGAAAAAAAGAATGAAGAAAAAAGACAAAAAATAGAAGCTCAAAGAATTAAAATAGAACAGAAAAAAATTAAAGATGAAGAAACTAGAAAACTTAGAGAGGAAGCCAGAAAGCTTAAAGAAGAAGATTTAAGGCTAAAAATGTTAGAGAGACAAAGAATTAGAGAAGAAAAATTTAAAATTAAAGAAGAAGAATTAAAAAATAAAGAAATTGAAGCTCAAAAGAGAAGAGATGAAAAAGAAAAAGAAAGACAAGAAAAAATAAGATTAAAAGAAATTGAAAGGAAAAATAGACTTGAGGAAGAGCAAAGATTAAGAGAGGCAGCTAGGAAGCTAAAATATGAGCAAAAAAAACTTAAAGAAATGGAGGAAAGATTAAGAGATCTAGAAACTGAAAGACAGCAAGAAATTCAAAGACAAATTTTAAAAGAAGAGGCTGAGCAAAGAGCGAAGGAAGAGGAATTAAGAAATAAAGAAAAAGAACTTAAAGAAGCTGAACGTGAGAGAATAAATAAAGAAAATGAAAGACGTCAAAGAGAAAGAGAATTGAAAATAGAGGAAGAAAGACAAAAAAGAATTGATGAAGAAAACGAGAGAATTAGATTAGCTGAAATTGCCCAAAAAGAGAGAGAAGATGAGGAAAATAGGCGAATGAAAGAATGGGAGAAAAAATTTGATGAAGAACAACGACTTAAAGAGGAGGAATTGGTTAGAAAGTTTTATAGCGACGAAACTCCTGAACAAGAAAATAATCAGGATGGCGATAATTTAGAAACTAAAACTGATAACGAAAACTTAGAAAATAAAAACGATTAAGATAATTTAAAGAATTAAATTTTCTGATCATATTCACCGACCTTACCTGTTTTTTGTAACAAATCGTCAATAAAATCAAAGATTGTTTTCTTTCTTTCATCTGATGTTGGGCTTTCAGTAACAATAACTAAAGATGGTTTGTTTGAAGATGCTCTTATAAGTCCCCAAGAACCATCTTCAAATGAAAACCTAACTCCATTAACAGTTAAAATATCATTAATAACTTGGCCATCTATTTCAGTTTTGTTTTCTTTTAAATTTTTAATTTGTTTAACTAGTTCTTCAACAACAATATATTTTTCTTCATCTTTGCAAAAAGGTGCCATCGTTGGTGTTTGAAATGTGCTAGGTAACTCTCTAATAATTTCACTCATTTTTTTATTTTGATTATCTAATAAGTGGCAAACTTGAATTGCTGAATTGATACCATCATCATACCCAAAACCTAATGGTTGATTAAAGAAAAAATGACCACTTTTTTCAAAGCCTGCTAATGCTTTTTCAGTGTTCACCTTTCTTTTAATATGAGAATGACCTGTTTTCCAATAAATTGTTTCACAATTGTTTTCTGATAAGATTTTATCTTTTAAAAATAAACCCGTTGATTTTACATCTACTATAAATTTTGAATTTTTATGTTTACCTGATAAATTTCTAGCAATTAGAAGACCAATTTTATCTGAAAATATTTCATTACCTTTATCGTCAATAACACCAACCCTATCTCCATCACCGTCAAATCCAAAACCTATATCGGCATTGTTTTCTTTAACTACTTTTGCTATTTCGTGAAGCATTTCCAGATCCTCTGGATTTGGATTGTATTTAGGAAAATTCCAATCTAGAACACAATCTAACTCAATTACTTCACAACCAATACCTCTTAAAATATCTGGAGCAAAAACACCCGCTGTTCCATTTCCACAAGCCACCACAGCTTTTATTTTTTTCTTAATTTTATTTTTACTAATTAGATCTTCTTTATAAATTTTATCAAAATTTTTTATTTGTTTCTCGTTACCTTCACCTTTTGTAAATTTTTTATTTAAGGTAATTTCTTTTAATTCTTTCATTTCCTCTGGTGCATGAGTTAGTCCTTTTTTGATGCCCATTTTTACACCAGTCCAACCATTTTCATTATGACTTGCTGTAACCATAGCGACCGCATCTGCATCTAAATTGAACTGTGCAAAATAAACCATGGGAGACAATGAAAGACCAATATCCTCTATGCTGCATCCCGTAGACATTAATCCTTTTTTGAGAGCAGTTTTTATTTCTTCACTATAGGAACGGTAATCATGACCTACTATGATTCTTGGATTATCTTTTTTGGTATGTATTTTTATCTGTGTTCCAAGCCCTTTTCCAAGATTCTCTATTCCGGATTGATTTATATCTTTCTCATACAACCATCGGGCGTCATATTCTCTAAAACCATAGGGATCTATTTTTATATTTTGGCTCATTGGTTATTTACTTACTGTTTATTATGTTAATTTCGTGCAAAAAAATTTATTTTTTTATTGATTATCATATTGTCGCGTTCTATAAATGTTCTATTGTACAAAAGTTTATATAGTATATTTACGATAGACGCCTACAACATATAGTTGTTTTCGTACTAATAACAAAATATAATTAAAATTTATGAATAAGATTCTTTCTCAAGCCCTCAAAAAAGCTGTCTCTGAATATAGCCCAGAAGTTAAGGAAGTTTCTAAAATAAATAAACCTGATCTTTTCTCATTAAATAATGAAACTGAATTATTTCAAAATGACAAAGGCATTATAATTAAAATTGATCGTTCTAAAGATGCAAATCTTACAGACTTTGGTAAAGCAACTTTAAAAGACAGATACTTGGGTTTAAACGAATCTTATCAAGATTTATTTGCAAGAGTAGCAAGTACATATGCAGATGATAATTTGCACGCGCAAAGAATTTATAATTATATAAGTAATCTTTGGTTTATGCCAGCAACACCAGTTTTATCAAATGGTGGTACAAAAAGAGGATTACCTATTTCATGTTTTTTAAATGAAGCATCTGATAGCTTAGGAGGTATTCTTGATTTATGGAGTGAGAATGTTTGGTTGGCAGCGAAGGGTGGAGGAATTGGAAGTTACTGGGGTAACTTAAGATCTATTGGTGAAAAAATAGGAAGAGTTGGAAAAACTTCTGGAATAATTCCTTTTATAAAAGTTATGGACTCTTTAACAATGGCTATCAGTCAAGGATCATTAAGAAGAGGTTCTGCAGCATGTTATCTTCCAATTGATCATCCTGAGATAGAAGAGTTTATTGAAATGAGAAGACCAACGGGTGGTGATCCAAATAGAAAAGCATTAAATCTTCATCATGGTGTTTTAGTTTCAGATGCATTTATGAGAGCTGTAGAAACGGATGAACAATGGGCTTTAAAAAGTCCCGCTGATGGATCCATACAACAAACTATCTCAGCAAGAAATTTATGGATTAGATTATTAACTGCAAGAATAGAAACAGGAGAGCCATATATTATTTATATTGATACTGTTAATAGACAAATTCCACAGCACCACAAGTTAGCAAACCTTACAGTTAAAACTTCAAATTTGTGTAGTGAAATAACCTTACCAACAGGAATTGATAAAGATGGAAGAGACAGAACCGCAGTATGTTGTCTATCTTCTTTAAATTTAGAAAAATATGATGAATGGAAAGATGATCCAGACATGATTAATGATGTTATGAGATTTTTGGATAACGTTTTATCTGATTTTATTAACAAAGCTCCTGAGCAGTTTAAAGATGCAAAATATTCAGCAGAAAGAGAAAGAAGTGTTGGTTTGGGTGTAATGGGTTTTCACTCTTTCTTACAAAAAAATAGAATTCCACTTGAGTCAGTAATGGCAAAATCATGGAATAAAAAAATATTTAAAAATATTGATGAAAAAGTAAACCAGGCATCTAAAGATTTAGCTGAAGAGAGAGGTGCTTGTCCAGATGCAGCTGAGTATGGTTACAAAGAAAGATTTTCTAATAAGACAGCAATCGCCCCAACAGCATCAATTTCAATTATTTGTGGTGGAGCATCTCCAGGAGTAGAGCCTATTGCAGCGAATAGCTATACTCATAAAACTCTGTCAGGTTCTTTTAATGTCAGAAATAGATATCTAGAAGAAATACTACAAAATCATGGTAAAAATGATGATGAAACTTGGTCTACTATTACTACTAATCAGGGGTCTGTTAGCCATCTAGATTTTTTAACTGATCTAGAAAAAGATGTATTTAAAACAGCATTTGAGCTTAATCAAAATTGGATAATTGAACTTAGTGGAGACAGAACTCCTTATATTTCACAAGCTCAATCAGTAAATTTATTTTTACCAGCAGATGTTCATAAAAAAGAATTACACAAAATTCATTTTGATGCATGGAAGAAAGGCTTAAAAAGCCTTTATTACTGTAGATCAAAATCAATTCAGAGAGCTGAAAATATCAATGATGCTAAATCAACTGATATTACAGCAAATGTTTATAAATCTAAAAATCAACAATCTAACGAGCAGCCAGAATACGAGGAGTGTTTATCATGTCAGTAGCAGAAAAAATTAATAAAGAAATTATTCAACCAAAAAAGATGGGTCTATTAGCAGAAAACCCTGTGTACAAACCTTTTAGATATCCATGGTGTTATGATGCATGGTTAACTCAACAAAGAATTCATTGGTTACCAGAAGAGGTACCTTTGGGAGATGATGTTAGAGACTGGCAAAAAAACTTGTCTCAACAAGAAAAAAATCTATTAACACAAATTTTTAGATTTTTTACTCAAGCGGATGTAGAGGTTAATAATTGTTATTTGAGACATTACACAACTGTATTTAAACCAACAGAAGTATTAATGATGATGACAGCATTTGCTGCAATGGAAACAGTTCATGTAGCTGCTTATTCTCATCTTTTAGATACTATTGGTATGCCTGAGTCAGAATATTCGGCTTTCATGAAATACAAAGAGATGAAAGATAAGTACGATTACATGCAGGGCTTCAATGTAAATTCTAAAGAGGATATTGCAAAAACAGTTGCAGTGTTTAGTGCGTTCACAGAAGGATTACAGTTGTTTGCAAGTTTTGCAATTTTATTGAATTTTCCAAGACACAATAAAATGAAAGGAATGGGGCAGATAGTTACTTGGTCTGTAAGAGATGAAACACTTCATTGCAATTCTATGATCAGAATTTTTAAAGAATTTATAAAAGAAAATCCTGAAATCTGGACACCTAAACTTAAAAAAGAGCTTTATGAAGCTTGTAGAATAATTGTTGAGCACGAAGATGCGTTTATTGATTTAGCTTTTGAAATGGGTCCGATGGAAGGTTTAACTGCCCAAGAAGTTAAACATTACATTAGGTTTATTGCGAATAGACGACTTATTCAATTAGGATTAGAGCCAATTTATGATGTTCAAAAAAATCCACTAACTTGGTTGGATACAATGCTAAATGCAGTTGAGCATATGAATTTCTTCGAAGGTAGAGCGACTGAATATTCTAAAGCATCAACCCAGGGTACTTGGGCAGAAGCTTTTAGTTAATTTTAAATTTATCTTTGATTTAACTGCATCACTTTTCGATGCTTGCTGCCTTTGTAACTAGCTAAAGGTCTAATAAGTTTATTAGCAGCATGTTGCTCCATTATATGAGCAGACCAACCAGTAATTCTTGAAATTACAAATATTGGAGTAAAAAAATCAGTTTCAAATCCCATTAAATGATAAGTAGGTCCTGTAGGATAGTCTACATTAGGATATATGTTTTTTTCTTTTATCATTACCTTTTCAACAATATCGTAAATCTTCTCGAATTTTTTATCTTTCTTAATTTTTGCAACTTTTGCAAAATATTTCCTCATGGTTGGAACTCTAGAATCACCTGATTTATAAACCCTATGCCCAAATCCCATCACCACCTCTTTATTTTTCAAGGCATTGTTAATCCATTTTAAGGCATTTTCAGGCTTTTTAATTTTGTTCATCATATGCATAACTTCCTCATTAGCTCCACCGTGAAGAGGGCCTTTTAAACTGGCGATTGCACCTGTTATTGCTCCATGTATATCAGACAAACTGCTAGTGATTGTTCTTGCTGTAAATGTAGAAACATTAAAACTATGCTCAGCATAAAGAATTAGAGATACATCAAAAGCCTTAACAATTTCTTTTTGAGGTACTTTTCCAAAACACATATAGAAAAAGTTTTCAGCAAAAGTTAAAGTTTTTTTTGGTTTAATAATTTTTTTTCCTTTCCTAATTCGGTAAAAAGCAGCAAGTGCTGTAGGGGTTTTTGCAAAAATTCTTAGGGCTTTTCTCATATTTGCTTCAGGTGAAGAATCTGTAGTCTCTTTATCTTCCAATCCCATTACGCTTACAGCAGTCCTAGCTACATCCATCGGGTGAGATTTTTTTGGCATATGCCTAATAATCTCATATAAATTTTTAGTTAACTCCCTATGATTTCTTTCTTCTTTCTCAAATTTTCTAAGTTCAAGAGTATTTGGTAAATCTTTATTTAAAATTAAATATGCAACCTCCTCAAATCTACAATACTCACATAAATCTTGAGCAGCATACCCCCTATAAGTAAGCGAGTTAATCTCAGGCATTACTTTTGAAACCTCTGTTTCATCAACAACAATGCCTAGTAATCCCTTCTTGATATCATCACTCATTATTCATGTCCTTCCGTACTAAAATTATAAATTTTTTCATCTAATGATTTGTATTTTTCATAATCAACTAATTCATAAAGTCTTTTTCTAGTTTGCATTTTATCAATTATATTGTTTTGGTGTCCATTTGCATAAATGTCTCTTAATCCATCTTCTACATTTTTCATAGCCAATCTTTGTGTGGTAACTGGATAAATCACAATATTATATCCAAAATTTTCTAATTCTTTGTAGTTAAACAATTTAGACTTACCAAACTCAGTCATATTAGCTAATAAATATCCAGTTAATTCTTTACGAACTTTTTCAAAATCTTTCTCATCTTGAAGAGCTTCAGGAAATATTATTTCAGCACCAGCGTCAATGTAAGCTTTGCATCTTTCAATCATTTTATCGATACCTTCAACACTTTTGGCGTCTGAACGAGCTATAATTTTAAAGTTTTGATCTTTTTTTGCTGCAACACATTCTTTAATTTTTTTAACCATGGCATCAGTTGAAATTAGTTCTTTATTATCAAGATGCCCACATCTTTTTCTTTCAATTTGATCCTCTAAATGAACTCCTGTTATTCCAAATTCCTCAAAGGTTTCTATGGATTCTTTGCATGATTTAAATCCTGTATCTATATCAACTATTGTAGGAAGATTAGTTACTCTTGAAATCAGATAAGATCTTGTACTAACATCTTGTAGTGTAGTTAAGCCAATATCTGGAAAACCAAGATCATTAGCCATTACTCCACCAGATACATAAACTGCATCATAACCAATTTCTTCAATTAATTTTGCTGTTAACGGATTATATGCACCAGGAACTCTTAATATTTTATTTAATTTTAATTTTTGGTCAAAATCTAATCTTTTTTGACTTGGATCTTTTTCCACAAAGTGCATTAAAAAATTCCTTTTTTATTATTTTGTTTTAATTTGTTCTTTCTAACTTCAATATTTAATTTATCAAGTTGACCAGGTTTTAAATTTTTTAAATTTTGTACTGTTTTTAAAAAACGATCACTCTCATTTCTATCTAAAATACCATCGGTTAAAGTTAAAAATTTATTTATATAATTTTCTCTCTTAAATGGTCTAGCACCATATGGATGTGCGTCTGCTCTATCTAATTCCTCTGTTATTTTTGTTCCATTATTAAGCGTCACAATTACTTTAGCTCCAAATGCTTTGTTCTTCGGGTTCGGATCATGATATTTATTTGTCCATTTTTTGTCTTCATATGTTTTTATTGATCTCCAAATTTTAATTGTACTTTTTCTATTAGCTCTAGCTTTTGTATAAGATTTGACATGATGCCAATCTCCATCTTCAAGTGCTACAGCAAAGATGTACATTATAGAATGATCTAATGTCTCTCTGCTTGCATTAGGATCCATTTTTTGAGGGTCATTAGCGCCTGTACCAATAACATAATGTGTATGGTGGCTTGTGAATATATCAATTTTTTTAATTTGATTTAAATTTGAAATTTTTGTTTTTAGCTTTTTGGCTAGATCTATTAATGCTTGTGATTGATATTCTGCAGAATATTCTTTTGTATATGTCTCTAAAATAGCTTTTTTACTTTCACCTTTTTTTGGTAATGGGATTTTGTAGTTAGCTTTTTTACCATCTAGTATTCTTGCGATTACACTGTCTTCACCTTCATAAATTGGACTTGGAGCTCCTTCACCCCGCATAGCTCTATCAACAGCTTCGATAGCAAGCTTGCCAGCGTGTGCTGGAGCATAAGCTTTCCAACTTGAAATTTCTCCTTTTCTTGATTGTCTTGTTGAAATTGTTGTATGTAGTGCCTGTTGAACAGCTTGATAAATAGTTTCGGTATTTAATTTTAACATTGTACCTAGTCCAGCAGCCACACTAGGTCCTAAATGAGCAATGTGATCAACTTTATGTTTATGTAAACAAATTCCTTTAACTAAATTTACTTGAACTTCGTATGCAGTAATTATTCCTCTTAGTAAATCCAATCCACTTTTTCTATTTTGTTGTGCAACACTTATAAGCGGAGGTATGTTATCACCAGGATGACTATAATCTGCAGCTAAAAAAGTGTCATGGAAATCTAATTCTCTAACTGCAGTTCCATTAGACCAAGCTGCCCATTCGCAATCAAATTTTAGTTTTGAGTTTACACCGAATATGGTAGCGCCATTTTTTCTAGAATGCTTTAATGCCATCTCTCTAGATGAGATTACTGGCTTTCTATTTAATGAAGCAATAGCAACTGAAGCGTTATCAATTATTCTATTGATAACCATGTCAATAGCATCATTATTTAATTTAGCATTATCACTTGCTATCTCAGCTATCTTCCATGCTAGCTGCTTCTTCTTTGGAAGATTAATTTTTGACGGATATACTTTGACTGTATGTAATAACAAAATAACTCCTAATTTGTGAATTTGTTTTAATAGTTAAAATAAATTAATCAATATTAAAGATATTCAGATATTATTTTCTCAATACCTATAAAGTCTTTTATTAAGTGATTGTGATAAATTTCGTCTTTATTTTTTTCAGTATATCCGTCCTCTAATAAAATAATTGGTATTTCAGCTGCCTTTGCAGCATTTGCATCAGTTTCACTATCGCCTATCATTATCGATTTTTTTATATCTCCGTCTAGTATTTCAACCACTGAGGTAAGATGTCTTGGATCTGGTTTACAATAATCGAAAGTATCTGAACCAGCAACATATTCAAAATAATCATAGATGCCAATTTTTTTTAAAAGATCATTTGATAGATGCTCTTGCTTGTTTGTACAAACAGCCATGGATATTTTTTGATTTTTGCACCAATTTAAAAATTCTTTTACACCATTAATAAGCGTACTTTCATTTATTATATTTTTTCCATAAAAATCGACAAACTCAGTGACCATTTCTTTTTTAACTTTTTCATCATTTACTTTACCAAATTCTTTTTTTGCTTGGCCCCATATAGATCTTCCTATCATTGCGCTAGCACCTTTACCCACGAGATTTCTAATTTCTTCAGTTGATTTGGTTGGGTAACCAAATTTTTGCATAACATGGTTGTGTGCTCTCATCAGATCTGGAGCTGTATCAACTAACGTTCCATCTAAATCAAATAATACTGTAAATTTTTGTTTCATTATAAAAGTATTTTAAAGAAATAAATTGTGAATTAATCAATATATATACTTAATGTAAATCATTTCTAAATGGAAGTTTTAAATCAAAAAAAACTTAGAGAAAAATTTATAAAGTCAGGAGTAAAGATGATTGGTCCTGAAACTATTTTTTTTTCAAAAGATACCAAGATTGGAAATAATGTGACCATAGAACCTTATGTTGTTATTGGCTCTAAGGTAAAAATTGGGAATAATGTAATTATAAAATCTTTTTCACATTTAGAATCTTGCAAAATTGAAAATAAAGTTGAGATTGGTCCATATGCCAGAATAAGACCTAATACAATTTTAAAAGAAGGATCTAAAGTAGGTAATTTTGTAGAGATTAAAAAAAGTACTTTAGGAAATAAATCTAAAGTAAATCATTTGTCTTATGTTGGAGATGCTCAAATTGGAAAATCAGTAAATATAGGAGCAGGCACAATTACTTGTAATTATGATGGAGTAAATAAAAACAAGACAAAAATTAAAGACAAAGTATTTATAGGCTCAAACTCTTCTTTAGTTGCTCCAATTACTATAAATGAGGATAGTATTGTTGGAGCTGGGTCAGTAATTACAAAGAACGTTAAAAAAAAATCTTTAGCATTAACAAGATCGCCACAATTAGAAGTTAAGAATTACAAAAGAAAGAAAAAATAATTTATGTGTGGAATTATTGGAATATCTAGCAACAAACCTGTTTCTGCAAATATAATTAATTCATTAAAAAAATTAGAATATAGAGGATATGACTCAGCGGGTATAGCTACACTTTCAGATGGTGAAATAAATGAAGTTAAATCGGAGGGTAGAGTAGATAATTTAGAGAATAATTTTGATTTAAAAAACTTAAGAGGGAATATTGGTATAGGTCATGTAAGATGGGCAACTCATGGAATTCCAAATAGTTTAAATGCTCATCCTCATTCTTCTCATAACGTATCAGTAGTTCACAATGGAATTATCGAAAACTCTACGATATTAAAAAAATATTTAATTAACAAAGGTCACAAATTTAAATCACAGACAGATACAGAAGTAATCGTTCATTTAATAACAGAACATTTAAAGACTTCAGAATTAGAAGAAGCCATCACAAAAACTTTAAAACAACTTCATGGCAGCTTTGCTCTTGGAATTGTTTTTAAAGATATACCAGACTTAATAGTTGGAGCTAGGAGAGGATCACCACTAGCAGTTGGCTATGGTCCAAATGAAAATTATCTAGGATCAGACTCTTATGCTTTAAAATCTATGACGAATAAGATTACTTATCTTGATGATGGTGAATTTTGTGTTGTAAAAAAGGATCAGGTTCTTTTTTTTAATGAAGAAGGAAAAAAAGTTAATAAAAAAATATTAGAATTATCATCAGATGAAGCAAGTTATGACAAAGGCGATTTCAAGCATTTCATGGCAAAAGAAATTGAAGAACAACCATCTACAATTAAAACAGGAATAAAAGAATATGTAGATAATGTAAATAAAGAGATAAATATTTTTAATTTTCCATGGAAAATAGAAGAGATTAATTCAATCACCTTAATAGGATGTGGAACAGCGTATCACTCTTGCTTAATGGCAAAATATTGGTTTGAAGAACTTACAAATTTAGATGTAAGCATAGATATAGCGTCAGAATTTAGATATAGAAAAAATAGATTTAAAAAAGATACTTTATATGTCTTCGTTTCACAATCTGGGGAAACAGCAGATACATATGCGGCCCTAGACCTTTGTAATAAAAACAACATGAAAACATGTGCTGTTGTTAATGTAATCGAAAGCTCAATAGCAAGAGATTCTAATTTTGTTTTACCAATTCATTGTGGTCCTGAAATTGGAGTTGCATCAACAAAAGCATTTCTAGGTCAAATACTAGTATTGTATATTTTGGCTTTAAAACTTGGGTCATTGAGAAACGAAATTAAGAAAAAAGAATATCAAGAAAAAATTAAAGACTTAAAAGATTTACCAAAGTTAATAGAAAAAACCTTATTACATGATAATGATATCCAGGCAATATCCTCAACATTTAATGAAGCAAAAGGATCGATGTTTTTAGGAAGAGGTTATTCCTACCCAATAGCTTTAGAAGGTGCATTAAAGCTTAAAGAACTTTCATATGTTCATGCTGAAGGATATCCAGCAGGAGAAATGAAGCATGGACCTTTAGCTTTAATAGAAGAGGGCATGCCAGTAGTAATTTTGGCTCCAAGAGATAATTATTATAAAAAAACAATCTCAAACATGCAGGAAGTCATTGCAAGAGGAGCTAAGGTATTATTGATAACAAATAAAAGTAAAGATGAAGTTGTATCGGAAAATATTTGGGAAACTATTGAGGTTGAGAATACAAATGATGACTTGCTTCCGTTCCTTTTAACTATTCCACTTCAAAAACTTGCGTATTACTCTGCTCTTAAAAAAGGTTATGATATTGATAAGCCTCGAAATTTGGCTAAATCTGTCACTGTTGAATAAAGTTTAAACTCTGCTAAAACACCCTTAGGTTGAATATGAAAAGTTGGAAAAAAAATAGTTGGAGAAAATATCCTGTAAAACACATTCCAGAATATCCAGATAAAAAAGAACTGGATAAAGTTTTGGATAAGATAGGAACATTCCCCCCTTTAGTATTTGCTGGAGAAACAAGACATCTTAAAACTCAGTTAGCAGATGTTGTGGATGGAAAAGCCTTTTTACTTCAAGGTGGAGATTGTGCTGAAAGTTTTGCAGAATTTAATCCAGATAATATTAGAGATACATTTAAACTAATGCTGCAAATGTCATTAGTTTTAACTTACTCAGCTTCATTACCAGTAGTAAAAGTTGGAAGAATAGCTGGTCAATTTTCAAAACCTAGAAGTGCACCAACAGAAATAAAAGATGGGGTAGAGCTTCCAAGTTATTTAGGTGACAACATAAATGCTATGGAATTTACTGAAAAAGCTAGAGTTCCAGATCCTAAAAGACTATTCAAGGCATACTCACAATCAGCTGCAACTTTAAACCTAATCAGAGCATTTTGTCATGGAGGTTTTGCAGATCTTAAGAATGTCCATAACTGGAATTTAGGTTTCATCAAAAATTCACCTGAATTAAAAAGATTTAAAGAGTTAGAAGATAATATTGCTAATGCATTATCATTTATGGATGCATGCGGAATAACATCAGAATTTAATAGAAGATTAAAAACAGTAAATTTTTGGACTTCACATGAAGCTTTATTACTTCCATTTGAAGAAACAATGACTAGAGTTGACTCTACTACTGGTGAAAATCATGATACATCTGCTCATTTTGTTTGGATAGGAGACAGAACTAGACAATTAGATGGAGGACATGTTGAGTTTTGTAGAGGTATAGAAAATCCAATAGGTATTAAATGTGGACCTACCTTGAAGACTGATGATTTAATTGATCTTTGTAATAGAATAAACCCTAAAAATGAAAAAGGTAAAATCACACTAATATCAAGATTTGGTGCAGATAATGTTGCTAAATTTTTACCAAAATTAATTAGGGCAATAAAAAAAGAAGGTTTAAATGTAATTTGGTCGTGTGATCCTTGTCATGGAAATACAGTAAAAGCTGCGACAGGATTTAAAACAAGACCATTTAACAGTGTTTTAAAAGAGGTTAAAAATGTTTTTGCATGTCACCAAAGCGAAGGAAGTTACGCTGGTGGTTTACATATAGAATTAACTGGTCAAAATGTAACAGAGTGTATTGGTGGAGCACAAAAGATATCAGAAAAAGACTTATCATCAAGATATCACACGCACTGTGACCCAAGATTAAATGCAAATCAAGCTTTAGAATTGGCCTTCTTGATTTCAGATGAGATTAAAAAGAATAGCTCATATTCTAAAAATGCAAACAGAGCGGCATCTTAGACATTGTAAAATAATAATTAATTTATAATAACATAGTATGCATCCTTCAGATAAAGTAAAATTTATATCAAACTGGATTAAAAATTATGTAAATAATATGCCAAGCAAGGCAGAGTCATTGGTTATAGGAATTTCTGGAGGGGTAGACTCTTCAGTGTCAAGCACTTTAAGTGCAATGACAGGAATTAAAACGATCGTATTATCTATGCCAATTAAACAAAAATCTCATCAACACGATTTAAGTTTGAAACATCAAGAGTGGTTAGTTAAAAATTTTAAAAATGTTGAGGCACATACTATCAATTTAGATGAGTTATTTTTGGCTTTTAGTTCCAGTTTATCAAATTTTAATAATGAACATGGAATGGCGAATTCTAGAGCTAGATTGAGAATGACAACGCTTTATCAAGTTGCTGCAGCAAACAAAGGAATAGTAGTTGGAACTGGAAATAAAGTTGAAGATTTTGGTGTTGGGTTTTACACAAAATACGGAGATGGTGGGGTAGATATATCGCCAATAGCAGATTGTAATAAAACTGAAGTTTGGGAGCTTGGAAAAGAGCTTGGAATTTTAAAAGAAATTATTGATGCGCCCCCTACGGATGGTTTATGGGACGATGGAAGAACTGATGAAGGTCAACTTGGACTAAAATATGAAGAATTAGAAGAAGCTATGGATAATCCTGATTCAGCTAATCGAGCTAAATACGAAACTATTAGAAAACAAAATTTGCATAAAATGGAGCCAATTCCTGTATGCAAAATTCCAAATTAATCAAATAGATTCACAAATCTATTTTTTAAGTATATTCCTAAAATAATGAGTAAAGATATTTTTTTAACAAATAATCTAACAAATAAAAAAGAGAAGTTTGTTCCACTAGATAAAAGTAACATTAGAATGTATGTGTGTGGTCCAACTGTTTATGACGATCCCCATATTGGGAACGCAAGACCAATAGTTGTATTCGATATTCTATTTAAAATTTTTAAAAAGAATTATCCTAAAGTTACTTATGTGCGAAATATTACAGATGTAGATGATAAAATTATTAAATCTTCAAAAGAAAATAACATTTCAATTTCAGAATTAACAAGCAAAGTAACTAAAAGTTTTAGTGAAGATTGCAATTACTTAAATTGTGAAGAACCAACACATCAACCTAAAGCAACAGAAAATATAGATTTGATGGTTGAAATGATTTCTGAATTAATAAAAAAAGGATTTGCTTATGAAAATAATCAGCACGTTTATTTTGAGGTTAAAAAATTCAATGATTATGGTCAGCTATCAAACAAAAAACTAGATGAACTAATTGCTGGATCGAGAGTAGAAATCAGTGAAAATAAAAAAAATTCAGAAGATTTTGTTTTATGGAAACCTTCAGAGGATGACGAACCTTCATGGGAATCTCCATGGGGAAAAGGAAGGCCAGGATGGCATCTAGAGTGCTCGGCAATGTCAAAGAAATTTTTAGGAGATGAGTTTGATATTCATGGAGGTGGTATAGATTTGTTATTTCCTCATCATGAAAATGAAATAGCTCAATCAAGATGTGCAAATGATACAAAAATATTTGCAAAATTTTGGATGCATAATGCATTCATCACAATGTCTAATGAAAAGATGGCTAAGTCTCAGGGAAACATTTTAAAAATAAAAGATTTTAGAAATAAGATAAGCGGTCAAGTTTTGCGATTTGCTTTACTAAGTGCGCATTATAAACAACCATTAGATTGGAATGATAAACTTCTGGACGATTGTCAAAATACGATAAATAAATGGTACAATTCATATTTAGATATTAAAAACAATTCTGAAGTTTCTGATGAAATTCTTCAGCCACTTTACGATGATTTAAACACCCCTGGATATATTGCTAATTTACATCAATTATATGAAAAAGCTCAAAAAGGTAACGATGAAGATAAATCTTTATTTGTTTCTGCTTGTCGATTTGTAGGACTATTAAATGAAAGTAAAGAAAATTGGCTTAAATTTAAAATTAACAAAGCATTAATTTCTGAAAAAGAAATTTTACAAAAAATTCACGAAAGAAATAAGTATAGAGAGAACAAAAATTACGAAGAAGCTGATAAAATTAGAAAAGAGCTGTTAGATAAAGGTGTTTTAATAGAAGATAAAGATGGTAAAACGACTTGGAAATTTAAATGAGCAAGGAACAACTTTATATATTTGACACAACACTGCGTGATGGAGCACAAACACAAGGTGTAGATTTTTCAATTGATGATAAGGAAAAAATCTCATCAGCATTAGATAAATTAGGTGTGGATTATGTTGAGGGAGGATGGCCAGGAGCAAATCCAACTGATACTGAGTTTTTCAATAAAGATCATAATTTTAAATCAACGAAATTAACTGCATTTGGAATGACTAAAAAATCTGAACACAGCGCAGAAAATGACCCTATGCTCTCATCATTAATTAATTCAAAAAGTACTTCTGTTTGCTTGTTTGGAAAATCATGGGATTTTCAAGTGGATATCGCATTAGGAATAAGTAATGAGCAGAATTTAATGAATATAAGTGAAAGTACAAAACACATCGTTAAATCTGGAAAAGAGTTCATGTTTGACGCTGAACATTTTTTTGATGGATATAAAGCTAATCCAGAATATGCAATGTCATGTTTAAAAGCTGCTTTTGATAATGGTGCTAGATGGATTGTATTATGTGATACTAACGGTGGTACACTTCCACACGAGATAACAGAAATTGTATCTAAAGTAAGCAAGCAAATTCCAGGAAAGAATTTGGGAATACATGCTCATAATGATACCGAAAATGCTGTGGCTAACAGTCTTGCAGCAGTTCAAGCAGGTGTTAGGCAAGTCCAGGGTACAATCAATGGTTTGGGGGAAAGATGTGGAAATGCTAATTTAATGTCATTAATTCCCTCTTTTTTTTTAAAGAAAGATTTTTCAGATAAGTTTGAACTTAGTATTAAAAGAGAAAATTTAAAAAACTTAACTCAATGCTCGAGACTATTAGATGAAATATTAAATAGAAAACCCAATAAACATTTACCTTATGTAGGAGCTTCTGCTTTTTCTCACAAGGGTGGAATGCATGTATCAGCAGTTCAAAAGGATCCTAAAACCTATGAGCACATAAATCCAGAAGAAGTTGGAAACTCTAGAAATATTGTAGTTTCGGATCAATCAGGACAATCTAATATAATGTCAAGATTGAACTCAATAGGAATTAAAGTAGAGAAAAGCGATCCAAAAATTAAAAAACTTTTAGATGAAGTTAAAGATCGAGAATTTATTGGTTATAGTTATG
Organism: uncultured Pelagibacteraceae bacterium; assembly: GCA_902635515.1. Lineage (GTDB taxonomy): Bacteria > Pseudomonadota > Alphaproteobacteria > Pelagibacterales > Pelagibacteraceae > Pelagibacter. Next base: position 11,243 of record CACPOD010000004.1, on the reverse strand, counting down.
ATGGTGCTGACGCATCTTTTGAGCTGTTAGCTCGAAGATTAATGGGGGAGATACCAAGATATATTTCTATTAATGAATACGATGTTTCGGTAAAGAAAGATAATGCAGGAGAAATAGTTTCATACGCAAAAGCTCATTTAGAAGTAGATGGAGACAAAATTTTGTGTGAAGGACAAGGAAATGGACCTGTTAATGCTCTAGATAATGCAATTAGAAAGAATGTTAACAAGCTTGCTAAATATTCAGAATATTTAAAAGATTTAAGACTTGTTGATTATAAAGTTAGAATTTTAAACACTGGTACTGAAGCTGTAACAAGAGTTAGTATTGAAAGCACAGATTCGAAGGGTGTCAATTGGTTTACTATTGGAGTATCACCAAATATCATTGATGCATCTTTCAAAGCTTTAGTAGACAGTCTGGATTATAAGTTATTTAAGGATAAAGCTCCTGGAAGTTTGGAATGAAAATTAAAAAATTTTCAGGAAAACCATCTGATCTAAAAGATAGAATAGGAGCCAAACCAATAGTTTGTTACCCAAATACTAACATTGAAGAAAAAAATTTAAGTATTTTACATTCCGCTCGAGAACACTTGGTTAAAAAAGAGGAAGTTATAATACCTCCAAGAGATGCAAAAACGTTCGAAGTAAAATTTGGAGAGTATTTTAGAATCGAAAGTGTAGAGGGACCTCAAGTAGGTGATTTAAATTTATTTAATTTAAATAATTTAGAGGAAAAATTCTACTCGGGAAAAACAAGAGCACTCTATGGAACTCATCTTTCTGTTGGAGATAAAATGTTTAGTAGTTTTCCCTTTCTTAGATCTTTAGCAACAATAACTTGGGATACTTTAGATTGGTATGATTATGATAAAGACGGAGGATCAGTTCATGATGTAATTGGTACTAGATGTGATCCGTATACATCAAAACTTTTGAGCGGTAAAGATTATCATTATTGCTGTCATTCAAACTTAACAAGAGCTTTGGTTAAAGAAAAAAATGTTCAATTAGATCATGCAGAAAAAATAGTTCATGATGTATTAAATGTATTTATGTTGACTGGATTTACCAATGATACTAAACAATACTTTATGAAAGCAAGTCCTGTAAGACCTGGTGATTATTTAGAATTTTTTGCTGAAACAGATTTGTTAGGCGCACTTTCTGCCTGTCCAGGTGGTGATTGCGGATCTGAACACTCATCCGATGTAGCAAAATGTTATCCTTTAAAAGTTTCTATTTGGACAGTAGATCCTAAATATTTAAATGATATAAAACCATCAGCTATGTCTAATTACAACAGAAATCATGGCATAGATTAATGTCTGTTAATAATATTTCTTTCATTTTACACAAACCTCAACTTTCAGAAAATATAGGAGCATGTGCAAGAGGAATGAAAAATTTTAATTTTAATAAACTTATTGTTATTGATCCCAAACCAATATTTCCAAATGATAAAATTTTAGCAACCTCAGTAGGAGCAAAAAATATAATTAATAAAGCTAAAAATTTTGAAAATTTAGAAAAACCTTTAAAAAATATTGATATTGTAATTGCAACATCAGCAAGATTTAGAAATAAAAATATTAAACATATCCAATTAGAAGATTTAAAAAAAATAAATTATAAAAAGAAAATAGCTTTTTTATTTGGCTCAGAAGCGTCTGGTTTGTCAAACTATGAAATAAGCTATGCAAATTATACTCTTCAAATTCCAACTAATACTGAGTTTAAATCTTTAAATCTGTCTCATAGCTTAATAATAATTGCACAATATGTATCAAGCATAATTAATTCAAAAGTATCTTCTTTTAAGAAATCAAATAAAGTTAAATCAGCATCTAAAAAAGAGATAGTTGCTATGGCAAATCTTTGTATAAAGAAACTTGAAGAGATTAATTTCTTCAAATCAAAAGAGAAGAAACCAATTATGCTTGAAAACTTAAGGAATATTTTTTATAGGATGGAACTATCAGCTAAAGAAACACGTATTTTATCAGGAGTATTTGCCAGTTTAGTTAAAAAACGTTCATTGACAAAATGATGAGTAAGTTTATAAAGCCCACTATTAAATGACAAAAAGATTAAACTCTAAACATAAAGTAGATAGAAGGTTAAAAGTTAACCTTTGGGGAAGACCCAAAAGCCCTTTTAATAAAAGAGCATATGGACCAGGACAACATGGTCAAACAAAAACATCAAAGCCATCTGACTATGGAATACAGCTTCAGGCTAAACAAAAATTAAAAGCTTATTATGGTAACATTAACGAGAGACAATTCAGAAATATTTACAAAAAAGCAGTAATGCTTAAAGGTGATACTGGTGAAAATTTAATTGGCCTTCTTGAAAGAAGATTAGATGCTGTGATATACAGAGCAAAATTTGCAACAACAATTTTTTCAGCTAGACAATTAATTAATCATGGTCACGTCAGGGTGAATGGCAAAAAAGTTAATATTGGTAGTTACATGGTTAAAGAAGAGGATTCTATTGAGATTAGAGATAAATCTAAACAACTTGCAATAATCGATATTGCTCTTGCAAATAAAGAAAGAGAAACTCCAGAATATATTCAGATGGACGAAAAAAATAAAAAATTAAAGTTTGTTAGAGTTCCAAAGTTTGAAGAAGTCCCATATCCTATAGTTATGGAACCTAATCTAGTAATTGAATATTATTCTAGATAATTACCTTTTAGCCTTAAAATTTATATTTTTACTTTCAAAAAGTTTTACCAATTCACCACTTTCATACATTTCTTTTACAATGTCACATCCACCTATAAATTCTTTTTTAACATAAAGTTGTGGGATAGTTGGCCAATCACTAAAAACTTTAATACCTTCTCTTAAATTTTGATTTTCTAAAACATTTACTCCTTTAAAATTTACTTCTAGGACTTTTAAAATATTCGAAGTAGCCATTGAAAACCCACATTGTGGAGCATCAGGTGTGCCTTTCATAAACAAACATACTTCGTTGTTTTCAATTTCATTTTTTATTAAATCATTTGTTTGTTGATCCATTTAACTCTCCTTTGTTTTAATTGCTAATGCATGCAGTTCATTACCCATTCTACCTTTTAGTGAGTTGTAAACCATTTTATGTTGCTCAATTTTACTTTTTCCAGAAAATTGAGACGAGGTAACAGTAGCTGAATAATGATTTCCATCACCTGCCAAATCTTGTATTTCAACAATTGCATCAGGCATTGCCTCCTTTATAAAATTCTCAATTTCTTTTAAATCCATTGCCATTATTTACTCATATAGTTATTTAACCAACTTTTATTTGAAGTTGATAATTCGTCAATTGTAACTTTTGTCTTATCGTTAATATATAGTTCATTTTCAGTAATTGTACCAAGTTCATCAAAATGAACTGCATTTTTATTCAATATATCAGCTACTTTTTTAAAATCTTTTTTGTTTATTTCTATAATATATCTACCTTGATCTTCGGCAAAAAAGTATTCTATTTCATTAATTAGATATTTGGGTTTTTTAATATTTATTCCTTTTTTTCCTTTAATACACATTTTTGCTACCGCAGTAATTATACCTCCTAAAGAAACGTCATGAGCGCTTTTGATTAAATTATTATCAATTAATTTGAGTAAAGTTTCTCCATTATTTTTTTCATTAAATAAATTTACTTCAGGTGGGGGTCCATTTTTTTCATCTAAAATAGTTCTTGCAAATAAACTTTGATCAATATGCCCTTCAGTTTTTCCAATTACTAAAACCAAATTATCAATTTCTTTAAATTCCATAGTGATCATATTTTTATAATTCTTGATTAACCCAACTCCACCAATTGCAGGCGTGGGTTTTATACCTTCCTCTTTTGTTTGGTTGTAGAAAGATACATTTCCAGAAACTACTGGAAATTTTAAATATTCACTCGCTTCACCAATACCTTGAACACATTCAACAAACTCACCCATGTTTTCTTCATTTTCTGGACTACCAAAATTTAAACAATTAGTAATAGCAATTGGTTTTGCACCTACGGATATAAGATTTCTAAAACTTTCACAAACTACTTGCTTTCCACCAGTTAGAGGATGCGCCCAACAATAAACTGCAGAGGAGTCTACAGAAGCAGCCACAGCTTTATCCGTTCCATGAACTCTTACAACACCAGAATCTCCACCAGGTTTTTGTATTGTATCTCCCATAACTGTATGATCATATTGTTGCCAAATCCATTCTTTGCTACATACGTTTGGATTAGCTAAAACTTTCTTTAATACATCAATAATTTTTAAATGTTTAATGTCTTCTTTTTTAATTTTATTTTTTTTAGGAAGTTTTGCTTTTTTCCATTTTCGATCATACATAGGAGAGTTTTCAACCAAGGTATTAACTGGAATGTCTGCAACTTTTTCTTCATCAAAATAAAGTTCTATTCTTTTTGAATTAGTAGTTTTTCCAATTACCGCAAAATCTAAGTTCCATTTATCAAATATTTTTTTTGCCTGATCTTCTTTACCGTTTTCTAAAACAATCAACATTCTTTCTTGGCTCTCAGAGAGCATAATTTCGTAAGGTGTCATCTTGGATTCTCTACACGGCACTTTGTTTAGATTAATTTCTATACCCAAGTTTCCTTTTGAGGCCATTTCAATACTTGAAGAAGTTAATCCGGCAGCACCCATGTCTTGAATGGCTATAATAGAATCTCCTGCCATAAGCTCTAAACAAGCTTCAAGCAAAAGCTTTTCAGTAAACGGATCTCCAACTTGAACTGTAGGTTTCTTTTCTTCGATTTTTTCATCAAAACTAGCTGAAGCCATACTTGCACCATGTATTCCATCTCTTCCTGTTTTAGATCCAACATAAATAACTGGTTTATCTAAACCTGCAGCTTTAGAATAAAAAATCTTATCTTTTTTAACTAATCCTAATGTCATAGCGTTTACCAAAATATTCCCATTATATGAGCTATCGAAACTTGTTTGCCCAGCAATTGTAGGAACACCCATACAGTTTCCATAACCACCTATGCCATGAACAACACCTCTTAATAAATTTTTTGTTTTTTTATGTTGTGGTGATCCAAAATGTATAGAGTTCAAGTTAGCTATTGGTCTTGCACCCATTGTAAATACATCACGCATTATTCCTCCAACTCCGGTAGCAGCACCTTGATAAGGCTCAATAAATGACGGATGATTGTGACTTTCTATTTTAAAAACTATTGCATCATTATCCTCAATATCAATTACACCAGCATTTTCTCCAGGACCTTGAATAACTTTCTTTCCTTTAGTAGGTAGCTTCTTTAAATGTAATCTTGATGACTTATAAGAACAATGCTCGTTCCACATTGCAGAAAAAATCCCTAGTTCAGTGATATTAGGGGTTCTTTTTAATAGTTCACAAATTTTAGCGTATTCATCTTTCTTTAAACCATGATCAACTGCTACTTTTTCGTTTACAATCATTTTAAGTTGTTTATTAAGTTTTTAAAAAATAATGATCCATCGTCACCAGATAAAGATGCATCAATCATTCTTTCAGGGTGGGGCATCATTCCCAGAACATTTTTTTCTTTATTAAATATACCGGCAATATTTTTTATTGATCCATTGGGATTAAACTGATCTTCTATTTTTCCATTTTCATCACAATAGTTAATTGCAATTTGATTATTGTCCTCAATTTCTTTCAATTGATCATTAGTACAAAAATAATTTCCTTCATTATGAGCTATATGAAATTCTAAAACTTCATTATCAACATTTTTAAAATATTTATTTTTTTTATCGTTAATTTTTACGAAAACATTTTTACAAATAAATTCTAAATATTTGTTTCTAAGCAAAACACCTGGAACCAAACCAGTTTCTACTAATATTTGAAACCCATTACAGATACCCATAACCATACCTCCTGAATTTGCAAAATTAATTACAGAATGCATTATTTTAGATTTAGATGCCATACTTCCACATCTTAAGTAGTCCCCATATGAAAACCCACCTGGTAATACAACTAAATCACTTTTTGGCAATTCAGCATCTGTATGCCAGACCATTTTATTTTTGAACCCAAATTTTTTTAGAGCAACATCAATGTCTCTGTCGCAATTTGAACCAGGAAAAGTAATAACTGATGATTTCATTAATTACTTTGGATCAATAATTTTATAATTTTCAATTACAAGATTTGCCAAAAGTTTTTTACACATTTCTTCAACTTTTGCTTTTGCTTTGTCTTTATCAGTTTCTTTAGTGTCTATTTCAAAATATTTTCCTTGTCTAACTTCATTAACATCATCAAAACCCATTCCATCTAGCGTTTGATGAATAACTTTACCTTGTGGATCAAGTACATCCTTTTTTAAAGTGATGATTACAGAAATTTTCATTTTTTCTTTCTTTTAACTGAAGATAATTTAGTCACATTTACAGCTGAAACATTAGATTGTTCATGAAGTATACCCAATCTTTTAGCAACCTCAGTATAGGCTGGAATTAAATCACCCAGATCTTTTCTAAATCGATCTTTGTCTAACTTTTTTTCTGTAATACTGTCCCATAATCTGCACGTATCTGGACTAATTTCGTCTGCTAAAATAACTTCGTTTTTTCCATCAATTTTAACTCTTCCAAATTCTAATTTAAAATCGATAAGTTTAATTCCAACACCCCTAAACATCCCAATCATAAAATCATTAATTCTTAAAATCATTTTTTTAACTTTATCTATTTCAGTTTTTGATGCCCAATCAAATGCTAAAATATGTTCTTCAGATATTAATGGATCTCCAAGCTTGTCATCCTTTAAGCAGTATTCAATCAAAGGTTCTTTTAAAACAGTACCGTCTTCAATACCTAATCTTTTAGTAATTGAACCCGTTGCAACATTTCTCACAATGAATTCGATCGGAATTATTTCTACAAGCTTTATAATTTGCTCACGCATGTTTAACCTTTTAACTAAATGATTTTTGATTCCTATTTGAGAAAGGTTAGAGAGTATATGTTCTGATATTCTATTGTTTAGAACACCTTTACCCTCAATTGTAGTTTTCTTTTGATTATTGAATGCAGTTGCATCATCTTTAAAATATTGGATAACTATGTTTTTATCATTTGTTGCATAAATGATTTTAGCTTTTCCTTCGTATAATTTTTTACCTTTTTTCATTATTTAAAAACTCTTCTAAAGATAAAATTTACATTTTTAAAGTGTTTAGAATAATTAAATATAGATTTTAGTTTTTTTGGCGAAATTTTACTTTTCATAAATTTGTCAGATGAAATAACGTCAATTAAGTTTAAATTTTCTGCAAAACATTTTTTTGCATAAGTTTGAACCAATCTATAAGATTTTTCTCTGCTTAATCCCGTTTTAGTTAATTCCAGCATAACTTCTTGAGAAAAAATCAAACCTTTTGTTAAATTTAAGTTTTCAAGCATTTTTTTAGGATAAACAATCATGTTATCTAAAATATTTGTAAGCCTAACCAATGCAAAATCAGTTGTTATATTGGCATCTGGTCCTATATTTCTTTCAACGCTTGAATGAGAAATGTCTCTCTCATGCCAAAGCGCTATATTTTCAAGTGCTGGTATTACAGCACTTCTAACCATCCTAGCTAAGCCTGTTAAATTTTCACTTAAGATTGGATTTTTTTTGTGCGGCATTGCTGATGATCCTTTTTGATTTTTAGAGAAATATTCTTGTAGCTCATAAACTTCTGTTCTTTGAAGATGTCTTATTTCAATGGCTACTCTTTCTATAGATCCTGCAATAATTCCCAAAACGGAAAAATAAAAAGCATGTCTATCTCTTGGAATTACTTGTGTGGATATTGGTTCAACTTTTAGACCTAATTTCTTGGCAACATGTTTTTCAACATTAGGATTAATGTTAGCAAATGTTCCAACAGCGCCAGATATTGCACAGGTTGATACTTCATCGATTGCATTTTTCAATCTATTTCTGTTTCTTTTAAACTCCTCATAAAACGAAGCTAATTTTAATCCAAAAGTAATTGGTTCAGCATGGATACCATGGCTTCTTCCCATACACGGCGTAAATTTATATTTTTTGGCTTGTTTTTTTAAAACTTTTAAAATTTGATCTATATCTTTTAAAATGATTTTACCTGATTGAACTAATTGAATATTAAAACTAGTATCTAAAACATCTGATGATGTCATTCCTTGATGTAGGTAACGTGCTTTAATTCCAGCTTTTTCAGTTACAGAGGTAAGAAATGCTATTACGTCATGTTTTACCTCAGATTCTATTTTGTGAATTCTCTTTACATTAATTCTAGCTTTTTTTTTAACTATTAAAGCAACACCTCTTGGAATTTGACCAAGTTTTTCCATTGCTTCTGCAGCAGCAACCTCAACATCTAACCAGATTTTATATTTATTTTCTTCTGACCAAATATCGGTTAATTCTTTTCGCGAGTATCTTTTAATCATTAATTATAAGTATGGAGGCTTAGAATAATCTTTAGCAGATTCTGTAAAGATTTCATAACCATTTTCAGTAATTCCTAACGTATGTTCAAATTGTGCAGACAAAGATTTATCTTTTGTAACAGCTGTCCAACCGTCATTCAACATTTTAACCTCATATTTGCCCGCATTTATCATTGGTTCTATTGTAAATGTCATGCCTGGTCTTAATTCCATCCCTGTATTTTTTTTACCGTAGTGTAAAATATTCGGTGGCTCATGAAATGTAGTGCTTATGCCGTGACCACAAAAATCTCGTACAACTGAAAAACCTTTTTCTTCTACAAAGGATTGAATTTCGTAACCAATATCTCCTAATTTAATCCCAGGTTTTAAAATTCTAATTGCTCTCATCATAGATTCATAAGTAGCATCTATAAGATTGTTTAACTTTACCGGTGTTTTTCCAATACAAAACATTCTGCTTGTATCACCATAATGTTCGTCAACAATTGCTGTGACATCAACATTTACAGCATCACCTTCTTGTAAAATTCTATCTGAGGGTATTCCATGACATATAACATGGTTTAAAGATGTGCATAAAGATTTTGTAAATCCTCTATAATACAGAGGAGCTGAGTAGCCACCATTGTCTCTAATAAATTCATATCCGAGTTTATCGATATGATTAGTAGATACACCTTCTTTAATATTCTCAGTTAACATATCTAAGGTTCTTGCAGCTAAGTTTCCTGCAACTTTCATTTTTTCAAATTTTTCTTTATAATCAGTCATCTATAATTTTTAATTTTTTATCTATAAAAATTTTTTTTGAACTTATATCACATCTATAAGCTAAAAAATTTACACCAGCTTTTTTAGCAATTAAATAGCTCTTATAATATTCTTCGTCTATATCTTTAGCTATTTTAAAAAATTTCATATTTTGTATTTGAACTAAAAATATTAAGTATGTTTTATAGCTTTTTTTTATGGCATCAATAAGGGTTAATAAATGCTTAGTTCCCCTTGCTGTTGGCGCATCTGGAAATTCAGCAGTATCCTTATTTCTAAATAATGTAACATTTTTTACCTCTACAAAGGTTTTTTGTGTCTTTTTTTCTAATAAAAAGTCAAATCTTGTTTCTTTATTAAAAAAAACCTCAGGCTTTATAATGTCATTATTCTTCAGTTCATTTATTAGATTATTTTTGAGACCATGCTCAACTATTCTATTTGCCAAGTGAGTATTTACCCCAACTAAATTTTTTCTAGATTTAATAATCTCTAATCCATATTTAAGCTTTCGTTTTGGATCGTTATTAGGAAGTAAATAAACTTCATTACCCTCATCTAGTAAACCTTTCATTGATCCCGTGTTAGGACAATGAGCTGTGACAATTTCTTTACTGAGTTTAACGTCAGTAAAAAACCTTTTATAACGTTTGATTAGTTTGCCTTTTACTAAAGACTTGGTAAATTCCATTACTAAATTATATATTTCATATGGATAAAAAAGTAAAAGTTAATGCATCAATTTTAATTATAGGTAATGAGATTTTATCTGGGAGAACGCAAGATACCAATACCTCAACTTTAGCAATTTGGCTAAATTCAATTGGTGTTAATGTTGCAGAAGTTAGAGTAATACCTGATATTGAAGAGACTATTGTTGATACTTTAAATTTACTTAGATCTACTTATGACTATGTTTTTACAACAGGTGGTATTGGACCTACTCATGACGATATTACTGCACAATCAGTTTCAAAAGCATTCGGAATTAAATATGAAGTCCATAAAGAGGCTTTTAAAATTCTAGAAGCTTATTATCAACCTGGTGAATTTAATGAAGGTAGACAAAAAATGGCATGGATGCCAGAGAATGCAAAATTAATTTTAAATCCAACAAGTGGCGCACCAGGTTTTAATGTTAAAAATGTATTTTCTTTGCCAGGTGTACCATCTATTTTGAAATCAATGTTAGGTGGGTTAACTAATAGCATAGTGGGGGGCGAACCTATTAAAAGTCTTACAATCAGTTTAAGAACTGTTGAAAGTGAAATAGCTAACTCTTTAACAAAAATTCAGAACGATAATAAAGATGTTGAAATAGGAAGTTATCCATTCTTTCATGCCGGTAAATTAGGTGTCTCAATAGTAATTAGGTCTGAAGATCAAAATAAAATTGATAATTGTAATTCTCAAATTTTAAAATTTGTTAATGAGAAAAAAATTGAGTTGGTAGATCGGTAATGTTATATTTTGCTTATGGTAGTAATCTTAATCACTTTCAAATGAAACGTAGATGTAAAGATAGTATTTTTTTAAAAAAAATAAATTTAAAAAATTTTAGATTAACTTTTAGAAGCAAATATAGAGCTGCAGACATTGAGCCAAAAAAAAATTCTATTGTGCCAGGAGCTTTATTTGAAATTTCAAAAAGTGATGAAAAAAAACTAGATGTATATGAAGATTTTCCAATTCTATATAAAAAATATTACTTTTATTATTATGGAAAAAAAGTAATGACTTATACAATGACTAAAAAAACAAAATTTAGATACCCAACAGAAAGATATTTGAACATTGTCAAAAGGGGGTACAAAGACTGCGATTTGGAAAATAAATATCTTATCAAAGCTTTAAATCAATAATTTAAGAATTAATTTTAAGTTTTTTAATAATTTTTTCTTTTTCGTAAAATATTTTTTCATGAGTATTAAAATTTTGAAAAAGATTTTTTTTATTTGTTTTAATCATCTTATAAAAGAGATCAAAACTATTTAATTTAGATTGAAATA
>CACPOD010000003.1 GCA_902635515.1 uncultured Pelagibacteraceae bacterium | reverse complement strand
GTCAGATTATCTGGTGGAGAAAAACAGAGACTTTCAATTGCTAGAGCTATGATTAAAAAAAGTTCAATTATTTTATTAGACGAAGCAACATCCTCATTAGATTCAGAAACAGAAACAAAAATACAAAACGCTTTAAAAACTTTAACTAGAAACAAAACAACTATTGTTATTGCACATCGATTATCTACAATTTTAAGCTCTGACAATATTTATGTTATAGATTCTGGGAAAGTGATTGATAGTGGTAGGCACGAAAATCTATTAAATAATTCAGAATTATATAAAAGCTTTTATGAAAAACAGATACAAAAATAAATATGTTTTTTTTATATCAAATAATAGTCAGCGCTTTATTATTAATATCACCAGTAATAATAATTTATAGAATTTTAAAAAATAAGGAAGACTCAAAGCGATTTCTAGAAAAATTCAGTATCTCTTCAGAAAAAAAAGGGAAAGGAAAATTAATTTGGTTTCACGGTGCAAGCGTTGGTGAAATAATGAGTATTATACCATTGATTAAATACTATGAAAAAAATAAAACAATTAATCAAATATTGATCACATCCAGTACACTTAGTTCGTCTAAAATTATCAAAAAATTTAAATTCAAAAAAACTATTCATCAATTTTATCCTGTTGATCATTTTTTGTTAACAAATAATTTTTTAAATCATTGGAAACCAAGTTTAGCAATTTTTATAGAGTCAGAAATATGGCCTTACATGTTTAAAAACTTAAAAGATAAAAAAATTCCTTTAATTTTATTGAATGCAAGAATTACAAAAAAAACTTTTAATCGTTGGTCAAAAATTAGTTTTTTTTCAAAATTAATTTTTGGTATGATAACAGTTGCCTACCCACAAAACCTTGAAACCAAATATTTTTTAAAAAAAATTAAAACTAAAAAAATAAATCGAATAGGAAATCTTAAGTTTGCTGAAAATCCAGAAGAGAATTTTACAATAAAAAATAAAAAATTAAAATCTGAACTAAGCAAAAATAAAATTTGGGTAGCGTCTAGCACTCATAAAAATGAAGAAATTTTTTGTGCAAATGCTCACAAAGAGCTTAAAAAGAAAAATAAAAACCTAATTACTATAATTATCCCTCGACATGTGCATAGAGCAAATGAAATAGCATTAGAAATGAAAAAAATTAATTTAAACGTAGCTTGTCATAGCTCAAAAATTCAAACTTTAAAAAATATTGATATTTATATTGTAGACACATACGGTGAGACTAAACAGTTTCATAAAATTAGTTCCACAGTCTTCCTAGGGGGATCTATAATTAAGAGAGGGGGACAAAACCCTCTGGAGGCTGCAAGATTAGGATCAAAAATACTACATGGACCTAACACAGATAATTTTAAAGATGTATATAAACATTTAAAATTATTAAATATATCGAAGAAAATAAATACACCATTACAGCTTGCATCAGCAATTGTTTTTAAGAAAAATAAAAATTCAGGTAAAAAAATTAAAAAAATTGGACAAAAAATCTTAAATAAAACTATAAATGAATTAGATAATCTAATTAATAATGAATTTAAAAAAACCTAACTTTTGGGATCAAAAAACACCAAATTTTTTTGCATATTTATTACTTCCAATATCATTAATAATAAAAATTTTTATCCATTTTAAAAAAAAACCAGATAATTCAAAGATGAATATCAAAACTATTTGTATAGGAAATTTTTATATTGGTGGGACCGGTAAAACTTCATTATGTATTAAAATAAACCAAATTTTAGAAAAAAGAAAAATTAAATCTTGTTTTATAAAAAAATTTTATAAAAATCAGTCAGATGAGCAAAAACTTTTAGAAAATAACGGTAAACTGTTTTTATCATCGACTAGAAAAGAAGCGATACAAAATGCCATTAATGAAAATTATGAAGTGGCAATACTTGATGATGGAATTCAAGATAAATCAATTACATATGATCTAAGTTTCATATGTTTTAATAATATTAACTGGATTGGAAATGGAATGACTATTCCTGCGGGACCATTAAGGGAAGATATAAATAATTTAAAAAATTATGATAATGTATTTTTAAATGGTAATTTAGAAAATTTAGATGAAATAAAAGCACAAATACTAAAAATTAACTCAAAAATAAACATTCATTTAGGAAAATATGAAATTACAAATTTGAATGAATTTAAAAAAGAAGATGATTATTTAGTATTTTCTGGAATTGGAAATCATTCAACCTTTATAGCAATGCTTAAAGGATATGGGTTCAAAATAAAGAAGGATTTTGAATTTTCTGACCATTATCAATACAGTGAAAAAGATTTAAATAAAATTTTTTCAGAGGCAGAATTTTTAAATTGCAAAATAATTACTACCGAAAAGGATTTTTTAAGATTAAATGGAAACAGTGATACAAAAATAAAATTTATAAAATCAGAATTAAATATAATCGACGAGGAAAAATTAATAAAATCTATTAGTTAATTATGAAATATATTAAATATTTTTTTGAATTTTTATTTTCAATTTTTTTCTTCCTTCTTTTTAAAATAATTGGTCCTAAACTATCTTCTAAGATAAGCGGAAAAATATTTGAAATAATCGGTCCTTTTTTTAGATCGAAAAAAGTAATTTATAATAATATCAAAAGAGCTTTGCCTGAAATTGATCAAAATAATTTAAAAAATATTGAAAACTCGATGTGGAATAATTACGGTAGAATTTTTGCAGAATATATTTTTCTAAAAGATTTTAGATATGGGAAATTAGCTTCTAATGTCCAAATTGAGGGGCAAGAAATTTTAAATGATATTAAAGAAAATAATAAACAAGTAATTTTTATTTCTGGTCATTTGAGTAATTTTGAACTTATGGCAATGTTTATAGAAAAATCTGGTATAAACTTGTCTGCTATATATCGCCCTTTAAATAATATTTTTTTAAATGGGATAATGGAAAATATTAGAAAAAGATATATTTGTAAAAATCAAATTAAAAAAGGATTAGCTGGATTAAAAAAATTGATTAAATTAAAAAAAAAAAATTATTCTACTGCTCTAATGATTGATCAGAGAGTATCTGAAGGTATCTTGTCACCTTTATTTAATGAAAAAGCCCTTACCACCACTATACCAGCTCAGTTAGTTAAAAAATTCAATATACCAATAGTCCCTGTTTACATTGAAAGGATTGATGGCTTAAAATTTAAAATTACTATAAATCAACCTCTTTCCTTTCCTCAAGATACAAGCCAACAACAAATAACGGACAATTTAAATCAAATTCTTGAAAAGTTTATTTTAAGCAAACCAGAGAATTGGATATGGTCGCACAATAGATGGAAATAGGTTTATTTTTTGTTTGTGTCTGCTCTTCTTTTATCCGCTTCCTTATATGAGAAATATGGTTCTTGTAATTCTACATTCCAATAAGTTAAATTTTCTAGATCGATTCTCTTTCCAGAGACAGCACATTCAACATAATCACCATGTTCGATAATTTGAAAATTATTTGGTAAATATTTTATTTTAGCTAATTTTTTTGTCATTTTTAGTTTATACAGTTTTATATGAAAGTTGGAATAATAGGAAGCGGTGGAAGAGAACATGCGATATGCCAAAGTTTAAAGAATTCCAATAAAATCAGTAAAATATTTTGTTTTCCAGGAAATGCTGGAACTCAGCAAATTGCAGAAAACGTTAAAATTGATCTTGAGAAATTTGAAAATTTAAAAAACTTTATTTTTGAAAATAAAATTGAATTAATAATTGTAGGTCCAGAGAAACCGTTAGTTGATGGTTTGGTAGATTATTTAGAAAAATTTCAAATAAAAGTCTTTGGACCAAATAAATTTTCCTCTCAACTTGAAGGATCAAAAATTTTTACTAAAGAACTTTGTAAGAAATATAAAATTCCAACAGCTAAGTTTGGAATTTTTGAAGATAGTAGTAAAGCAAAAAATTTTATTAATAATTCTAATTTTCCAATAGTAGTTAAAGCAGATAATTTAGCTTCTGGAAAAGGAGTTTATATTTGTAATAGTAAAGAAGAAGCAGAGACAGCAATAGATGAAATTTTTAATGGAAAGTTTGGAAAAGCTAAAAATATTTTAATTGAAGAGTTTCTAAGAGGGGAGGAAATGAGTTTTTTTACTATTCATGATGGTGTCTCATTTAAAACATTTGAAACTGCACAAGATCATAAAAGAGTTTTGGAAGGCGATAAAGGAAAGAATACTGGGGGCATGGGTGCCTACTCTCCTTCAAGATTAATTAATGATAAACTAGAGAAAAAAATAATAAATAAAATTATTAATCCTACTCTAAAAGGTTTGTCAGAAATGGGATCTGAATATAAAGGTTTTTTATATACAGGATTAATGATTGTAGAAAATGAACCTTATTTAATTGAGTACAACGTAAGAATGGGTGATCCTGAGTGTCAAACTATACTTCCTAGGTTAAAAACAGATCTTATTGATATATTTTTAGCCTGTTGCAAAAAAGAGCTTAAAGAAATTAATATCGAATGGAATAATAAAAAAAGTTTATGTGTTGTTTTGTGCTCAAACGGTTATCCAGATACATTTAAAAAAAATATTGAAATTAATAACTTAAACAATATCAAACTTAACTTTGATAACTTTATATTTCATGCTGGCACTATAAAAGAAAATGAAAAAATATTAGCTGTTGGAGGAAGAGTTTTAAACTTTGTTAGTCTTTCAAATGATTTCAAAATAGCTAAAAAAAATGTTGAAGAAAATTTAACAAAATTGAACTGGAATGGTGGTTTTTTTAGGAAAGATATAGGTTATAAGGTTATTGAATAATGAGAATAATATCTGGCTCTTTTAAAGGAAAAAAATTTTTAGAGCCAAAAGATAAACAGACACGACCTCTAAAAGATCTGACAAAAGAGTCTATTTTTAATGTCATTACCCACTCAAATAAATTTAAAATTGATTTTAATAATTCTACTATCTTAGATTTATTTTCTGGAGTTGGATCTTTTGGTTTAGAATGCTTATCAAGAGGAGTAAAAGAAGTTTTTTTTATAGAAAATTATATAGGAGTTTTACCAATTTTAGAAAAAAATCTATCCAGTTTAATGTCTATCAATAATTATAAAATAATAAAAAAAGATATTTATAAAGATGATATTTTTAATAACTTTGAAAATAAATTTGATATTATTTTTTTAGATCCACCATACAAAGATAAAAATATAAATATAATATTTGAAAAGATTAATGATTTAAAAATACTTAAAAAAAACTCCATTATTATTCTTCATAGACATAATAAGGAAGAAGATATTTTTCCAAAAAACTTCAAAATCATAGAAGAAAAAAAATATGGTATTTCAAAGATAATTTTTTTATCTAATTCAAGTTAGAATTTTTTTTGTTTCTTTCTTAATCAATTCAACAGCTGGTTGATCATAAGGGTTTAATTTTAGTGCCTTGCCAAGTAAAATTGTTTCTAAAATAAAAAAGGAAAACAATTCCCCTAAAGTTTTTTCATCCCTTTTTTTAATTTCAAAACTTCTAAATGGTATATTTTTTTTCAAAAAAATATTTTCACTAGCTTTTTTTTGAGAATAAATAATTTTTGATATTGATTTATTTTTTAAAAATTTGTGTGATGGTAATATAATTTTATTATTTAATTTTTTTGATTTTTTTTCATCAACATAAAAAAATGTATAAAAATTATTTTGAAAACCATCTAAATAAAGTTGCATTACACTATGATTGTCTTTGGGCATATTTGATACTATTGGTAAAAGCCCTTTTTTTTTCTTACCTAAACTCTCTGCAACTAGTTGTTGATACCATTTAAATAAACTTTCAGATTTTTCATCATAATTAATAATTATAGAGTTAAATTTTTGTTTTTTTATATAATAAAGAATTGAACCAACATTGTTTATAAGTGAATTTAAAAATTTTTTATTTTTCATTAAAGAATTGAATTGTCTAAAATTTTTAGATTTTAAACCCATCAATTCGGCTGGCAGCATACCTACTTCAGATAAAACTGAATACCTTCCACCAATATAATTATTATGATGAACGACTTCTCCTTTAAGATTTTCTGCTAATCGATAAAGATAATTTTTTTTGTTTTCAGTGACAAAAATATTTTTATTATTTTTCTTTAAAATTATATTTGAATTTGCAATTGTCTCAATTGTATTTCCTGATTTTGATACAATTATATTTACAGTTTTTTTTTTACTTTGAGACAAAGTATTCTGAAGATTATCAATAAATGAAAAATTTTTTTTTATTTTATGCTTTAAAAATTCATAAATTGTTCGAGTTCCAAGTATTGAACCTCCCATTCCTATTACTCTATAATTTGAGAAAACTTTATATTTATTAACAAAATTTTTTTTATAACTATCTCTATAATTATTACTTAATGAATTAAGTATCTCATTTTTATCATTAATAATTGATTGTAAATTTCTTCCTAATCTTAAAGATTTATTTTTTTTATTAAAATTAACAAAGCTAATACCTGAGGTTAGCATTAATTCTTAATTTTTTTTAATATTGACTGTTCTATGTCTAAATTGCCGTCTACAGAATTATTATTTTGATCATTTTCATTCTCGTTTTTTATTACAAGATCTTTTATTTTATTTTCATTAGTTTCCGCTGTTTCCTTATTCTGATCAGGCACTGGCAAATCATTATAGTCTGGAGGCATTACAAGTGGTGATTTTTTTTCAACTAGAAATTCATCGCTGCTTGACTTTTTTTGATTTGTAAATCCTTCTTTGACTGTTGAGCATGAATAAAGAAATAAAATTAATTGAAAAAAAATTAATAATTTAAAGTATTTCATATTTTTTGTTTTTATTATTACCAGTAATTTCAATTATTATCATAAAAATAACGCCTAAAGTAATGAATATATCAGCCACATTAAATATGAACCAATGAAAATTTCCTATATGAAAATCTATAAAATCTGGAACAGCTCCATAAAATATACGATCATAAACATTTCCTAGTGCACCTCCTAATATCATTAAAAGAGAGTATTTTTTAAGTCCATAACTCTTTATGACCATAAAAAAAATTATTAAGATAATAATTAAAATTATAAAAGTTAATAAATTATAAAAGATTTTTTCATTGAAAGATAATAGACCAAATGCAATTCCTTCATTCCAGATAAGAATAATATTTAAAAATTTTGATGAAAATATTTCTGATCCAGAAAATTTATTATCTATAAAAATTACATATATTTTAGAAAGCCTATCAAATAAAAAAATCAAAAAAACTAAAAACAAATTGGTTAAAAAATTTTTTTCTAAATTTTTTATAATCATTCTAATTTCATTGCACAATTATTTCTATCGCAAGCTGACTCTTTTATTTTCCAACAGGTTGAACATTTTGAGCCTTTAGCTTTACTAGTGATTGCGCTTGTCTCAATACCATCTTTATAAACTATCTCAGCTTTTGAAGTAATGCAAAGTTCTGAAAAATCAATGTTATTGGTTATCTTTTCTAATTTTTGATTTATATTTATTTTTAAATCTGCCTCTAAACTAGATCCAATTTTTTTGTTAGCTCTTTTTTCTTCTATGCTAATATTGCAAATATCTCTAATTTTTATCAATTCAGTCCATTTATCATTTAATTTTTCGTTCTGGAATTTTTTAGGAATTTCTAAAAATTTTTCTAGATGAATACTTTTTTTATCATTAAATAACAGTTTGTAAATTTCCTCTGTTGTAAATGATAAAATTGGAGCAAACCACTTGAGTAAAGAATTTAGAATGATGTTAAGAACTTTTACTGTTGATTTTCTTTTAATTGAATCTTTGTCCTCGCAATAAAGATTGTCTTTTCTAATATCAAAATAAAAAGCAGACAAATCAACAGTACAAAAATTTAAAAGCTCTTTATATAAATTATGAAAATCATAATTTTTAAAGTATTTTTGAAATTTATCATTTAACACAAAAATTTTATGCAGAATAAATTGCTCTAGCTCTGGTAATTCGCTTAAATCAGTATCTTCTAAATTAATTATTTCAAAATTATCATTTATATTTCCAAGCAAATATCTAAATGTATTTCTAATTTTTCTGTAAGAGTCGGCATGTTGATCTAAAATTGAATAATCTATTCTCAAATCTTCTGCATAATTTGATGATGCCACCCAAATTCTTAAAATATCAGCACCATATTTTTTTAAAATATCCTCAGGCAGGATTACATTTCCCAATGACTTGGACATTTTTAAACCTTTGCCATCAACTACAAAACCGTGAGATAAAATGGACTCAAATGGAGCTCTTCCTCTAGTGCCACAAGATTCTAGTAAAGAAGAATGAAACCAACCTCTATGTTGGTCAGATCCCTCTAAATACATTGATGCTGGCCATTTTAAATCATCTCTTTTTTCTAATACAAATGAATGTGTTGAACCACTATCAAACCAAACCTCAACGATATCACTCAGTTTTTCATATTCATTTGCCTTATATTTTTCTCCTAAAAATCTTTGAGGATCATCTGAAAACCAACAGTCAGAACCTTCTTTTTCATAAATTGATGAAATATTTTCGATAACCTCATCATCAACTAAAATTTCTTTTGTTTTTTTATTTACAAAAATTGGAAGAGGCACCCCCCAAACTCTTTGTCTTGAAACGCACCAATCAGGTCTTGTTTCTATCATTGATTTTAATCTTTCTTTACCTTTGCCTGGATAGAAAGTTGTTTCATCAATGGCTTTTAAAGCTTTATCTCTTAGTTTATGACTTTCCATTGAAATAAACCATTGAGGTGTAGCTCTATGAACAAGTGGAGCTTTGGATCTCCAGGAATGAGGATAAGAGTGAACTAACTCACCATTAAATAATAAATTTTTTTGCTCTTTTAGTTTTTCAATTACAATAGGATTTGCTTTAAATATATGAATTCCCTCAAATAATTTGACATTACTTGTGTATTTTCCATCCCCATCAACTGTTTCTATCGCTTTAATACCGTTATTCAAACAAAGATTAAAATCATCAGGTCCGTGACTAGGTGCGCAGTGAACTATTCCAGTTCCTTGCTCAGTAGTTACAAATCTAGCCTCTAGCATTGGAATATCATGATCATAATCCAGATTTAAAAAAGGGTGACTACAAATAGTATTTTTAAATTCTTTTCCTTTAAACGTAAGAATTTTTTTATATTCTTTTAATTCACACTCTTTAACCACTGATTCAAGTAGAGCTTCTGCAATAACAATTTTTCTATTTTTAAAATCACCTTCATCATTAATTTCTAATATTATATAATCAAGAGATTCGTTATATGCTAAAGCTTTATTGGCTGGTATTGTCCATGGAGTTGTTGTCCAGATAACTATTTCACATCCAACTAAATCTTTTAAATTAGATGATTTAACTTTAAACGAAGTATAAATTGTATCTGATTTATGATCTTGATATTCTACCTCAGCATCTGCAAGTGCAGTCTTCTCAACTGTTGACCATAACACAGGTTTAAAACCTTTATATAAACTTCCTTCTTTTAAAAATTTACCTAACTCCCTTACTATTTGAGCTTCTGCATCAAAACTCATTGTAGAATAATAATTTTCCCAGTCCCCTACAACACCTAATCTTTTAAATTGACTTTTATGAACTTCAATCCACTTTTCGGCAAACGTTCTGCATTCTTTTCTAAATTCAACTATTGGAACTTCATTTTTGTTTTTTTTATTTTTTTTATACTGTTCTTCAATTTTCCATTCGATTGGTAAGCCATGACAATCCCAGCCTGGAACATAAATAGAGTCTTTTCCATCCATTTGATGAAATTTTACAATTATATCTTTAAGAATTTTATTAAGAGCAGTGCCCATATGAATATTGCCATTTGCATATGGCGGACCATCATGGAGAATAAATTTTTCTTTACCTTTACTTGATTTTCTAATTTCCTCATAAAGATTAATGTTTTGCCAATAATCTAAAATTTCAGGCTCTCTCGTTGGTAAATTAGCTTTCATGGAAAAAGCTGTTTTTGGTAGATTTATTTGTGCTTTAGTCATTTAGCCTTTTTTGCAATATTTAAATCTTTTTTAATTTGAGCTCTTAATTGATTAACATTATTAAATTTTTTTTCTTTTCTTATAAACTTTAAAAACTCTACTGATAAAAGTTTATTATAAAGATTTCCAGAAAAATTAAATAAATGAACTTCTAATAATAATTTTTTTTGATTAAATGTTGGTCTGTATCCAAGATTAGCAATTCCCTTAAGATATTTATTGCTATTTTTTCTCAAAACCTTGACGGCGTAAACTCCTGGTTTTGCCAAAACATAATCACCGATGTCTATGTTACAGGTTGGAAAACCAATTTTTTTTCCTACTTGTCTTCCCTTTTTAACCACTCCTTGTATCGCCCAGTTTCTTTTTAAAAGATTATTGGCTTTGTCCAACAAACCCTTTTCTAAAAGATTTCTTATTAAAGATGACGATATGATTTTTCTACTTTTAATTAATGGCTCAGGTTTAACAACTTTGTAATTAAATAATTGCTCGTATCTTTTTAGTAAATTAACATTTCCTTCTCTTTTATTTCCAAATCTAAAATTATTACTAACAAAAATAAATTTGGAACTTAGTTTTTTATTTAAAATTTGAGATATAAAATTTATTGCTTTAGTTTTTGAAAATTTTTTATCAAATTTTTTTGTAATAACAAAATCTACTTTTAGGTTACTAAGTAATTTAATTTTTTGATTAACATTAGAAAGCCTAAAATTTTTTAATTTTTTATTAAAAAACATTTTTGGCATAGGATCAAAATTTACAACACCAATCTTTAAATTATATTTTTTCTTATATGAATGTGCTAATTGAAATAATTTTTGATGTCCCAAATGTAAACCATCAAAATTACCTATTAAAATAATTGATCCTCTGTGTAATTTTTTAATATTAAAATTTGTATAATGTTTTACCATTTTAAATCTGATTGAATAAAATTAACTACCGCCTCATACTCTTTTGAAACATCTTGGATACCTTTATTTTTAATTTCATTTCTATGTATTCCGTTACTAATTAATAAAGAATCATAATTTAAAAGATTTGCACCCTTGATATCAGTATTTAAATTATCACCAATTGCTAATATTTTTTTATTTTTATTGTCAGTTGACTGATTATAAACCTCTGGGTGTGGTTTTCCAAAATACACTACTTCCCCACCCATTTTTTCAAAAACCATTGCAACAGAACCTGCACACAACTCTCTAACTTCGCCACGATCAACAATTAAATCTGGATTTGTGCAAATCATTTTTTTGGTAATATGTTTTTCAAGTAAATCTTTATAAAATTTTAAATCCTTATCATGATTATCAAACAACCCTGTACACAATAAATATTCACTATCACTGATATCTTCACACTTATTTTTCTCAAATAAATAGAATAAATCAAAATCTTTAGGTGGACCTATGTGGTAAAACTTTTTTGATAAGCAAGATTTTTTCAAATAATTTAAAGCTGCTTCTCCCGAAGTAAATACTTGATCTCTGAGTACTTTATCCATACCCATCTTTTCTAAAAAATATTGAACAGTTTTATTTGGTCTTGGAGCATTTGTTAAAAGTACTAACATTTTCTTTTTTTTTAAAAGTTGATTTAAAACAGCTATTGCCTTTTCATGAAGATTAACCCCATTATGAACAACGCCCCATAAGTCTATATAAAAAAGATCATAATTATCAGCAATTGATTGTAGGCCATTTAAATCTAAATTTTTGGTCATATTTTAAGGTATAAACCATAAAATCCCGAATTTACTAGCAATATTAATATCCTAAAGGTTTTCTGATCTTGAAATAGGCTGTGAAATATCTATATGAGGCACATATTTATAACGATTTATTAAGGAGAATTTATGAAATTTAAACCGTTACATGACAGAGTTTTAATAGAAGTATTAGATGGCAGTGAAAAAACTGCTGGAGGAATAATTATTCCTGACACAGCTCAAGAAAAACCTCAAGAAGGCAAAGTTGTTGCTGTAGGTGGTGGTGCAAAAACTGAAGACGGAAAAATAATTCCAATGGATGTTAAAGTTGGTGATAAAGTTTTATTTGGCAAATGGTCAGGAACTGAAGTCAAAATTAATGGCAAAGAATACAGCATAATGAAGGAGTCTGACATTATGGGTATTTCAGGTAAGTAATTTAATTTAAAGGAGAAAAATAATGGCAAAAGTTGTTAAATTTGATGCTGAAGCAAGAGCAGCAATGATTAGAGGCGTAAATATCTTAGCTGATACTGTTAAAGTAACTTTAGGACCAAAAGGAAGAAATGTTGTAATGGATAAATCTTATGGAGCACCTAGAATTACAAAAGATGGTGTATCTGTAGCTAAAGAAATAGACCTTGAAGATAAGTTTGAAAATATGGGTGCACAAATGGTTAAAGAAGTTGCTAGCAAAACAAACGATGAAGCTGGTGATGGAACCACGACTGCAACTATACTTGCGCAAGCTATTGTTAAAGAAGGTGTGAAGTATGTTACAGCTGGCATGAATCCAATGGATGTAAAAAGAGGAATTGATGCTGCTGTAGATACAGTAAAAGATAGTCTTGTTGCATCTGCAAAAAAAGTAAAAGACAGTGATGAAATTGCTCAAGTCGGCACAATATCAGCAAATGGTGATAAAGAAATCGGAACTATGATTGCAAAAGCTATGCAAAAAGTTGGAAACGAAGGGGTAATTACTGTTGAAGAAAATAAAGGTATTGAAACAGAATTAGATGTAGTTGAAGGTATGCAGTTTGATAGAGGATATCTATCACCGTATTTTATTACTAACAGTGATAAAATGACTACAGAATTAGAAAATCCTTTTATTTTATTACATGAAAAGAAATTAACTAATTTACAACCAATGGTTCCTCTTTTAGAGGCTGTTGTTCAAGCTGGTAGACCATTAATGATTATTTCTGAAGATGTTGAAGGCGAAGCTTTAGCAACTTTAGTAGTAAACAAACTTAGAGGTGGTTTGAAAGTTGTAGCTGTTAAAGCTCCAGGATTTGGTGATAGAAGAAAAGCTATGCTTGAAGATATTGCTATTTTAACAGGAGGTCAGGTTATATCTGAAGACCTAGGTATCAAACTTGAAAATGTTAAGCTTGATGATCTTGGATCTTGTAAGAAAATCAAAGTTGATAAAGATAACAGCACTATCGTTAATGGAAGTGGGAAAAAATCTGATATCGAAGCTAGATGTGCTTCTATCAAACAACAGGTTGAAGAAACTACTTCTGATTATGACAGAGAAAAACTTCAAGAGAGACTTGCTAAGTTAGCTGGTGGAGTTGCAGTTATCAAAGTTGGTGGTGCAACCGAAGTTGAAGTTAAAGAAAGAAAAGACAGAGTTGAAGACGCTTTAAACGCTACTAGAGCTGCCGTTGAAGAAGGTATTGTAACAGGTGGTGGATGTGCTCTTCTTTATGCTGCTCAAGAGCTTGATAAAGTTAAAGCAAAAGGTGATGACCAAAAAGCAGGTGTTGATCTAGTCAGAAAAGCATTAGAAGCTCCAATTAGACAAATTACTAAAAATGCTGGTGTAGATGGTTCAGTGGTTGTTGGTAAATTATTAGAGCAGAAGAAAAAAACTAACGGTTACGATGCTCAAAACGAAGAATATTGTGATATGTTTGCAAAAGGTATCATAGACCCAGTTAAAGTTGTGAGAACTGCTTTACAAGACGCTGCTTCAATTGCTGGATTATTAGTAACTACAGAAGCAATGATCGCTGACAAACCAGAAGAAAAAGATGCTGCTGGCGGAATGCCTGGTGGTATGCCTGGTGGTATGGGCGGCATGGGTGGAATGGGTGGAATGGGAATGTAATACGTTTCCATTTAGAGAACACTCTAAAAACATACACTAAACAAAATTAGAACCCTCGAAATGAAAGTTTCGGGGGTTTTTTTATATTTGATCCTCAATCTTTGAAAAAATAGAGGAAGAAATTTTGAAACATTCTTTTACACTAATTTTTTCTATATTATTTTTAATTTCATCCCAGTCACCGTGAGCGAAATTATTCCTTATTGTATTAATGTGTTTTAAGGTATTTTTTATTTTATCATCTGGAAAAAAACTTATATTACATTTGTCTCTTAGATATTTAAAACTACCTTCTATTTTACTCTCTTTGAAAGATGATTGAAGTCTAAATTTTTTTTTTCCATCAAATTCTTTGTCATAAATTTTACATAACTCTTTAAGATGTTTTTCAGTATAAAAATATAATAAAATTAATACTGTTGCTGGTGTTATAAAATATAAATTATCTTTCCATATAGATACAATATCTTCTGGACCAAACCATTGTGAGGTTGGATTTGAATTTTCATCATCTTCATTAATATCCTCAAAAGAAAAATTTGGGTCATTTAAGAACTCCTCCTCCAATTTTGCTTGTCCTTCAGGACTGTAAATCTTATCAATATCTTTGTATTTTTTATTTGTTGACTGTATTAGATGAAAACAATAATCATTTAATTCGAAGAAAGATAACTCAATATCTATGAAAGCATTTTCCTTTTTTTTTGATTTAAATAAATAATCCGCCCTATCTGATATTTCTAAATGATTTTTTTCCATTTCAAATTTTAAACCCACCTTTCAATGAAGTCATCTTCTAAGTATAACTGCCCTGAGTAAAAACCAAAAATTTCTTAGATTTAATATACTTGTTAAAGAACCTATTACATATGTAAAAGCGCATACTCTTAAAATAGATTTACACGATGAATGATATTCAACTGGAATTTTCTTCTCTAATATTGGCATTGCTCTTTTAAAACTAGCATCTAATTCAACATCTAAAGTTATTAGATGTGAAATCATTGTAATTAATATTGATGCAAAAATTATTAATACACAAACTCTTATAAAGGGTAGTGCTCCAGTCGCTAAGATTGCAGGGATACCAGCATATAGCAGTAAACTTGATATTTTATTTAACCATGCTGTTTTTGTAATAATTTTTTGCCTTCTTATAAGAGGTGGATAATTTTCCTTATCTTGAATTGCATGACCTATTTCATGGCACATGACCGTGATACTTGTAATGCTTTTTTTATCTAGTCTATCTGGTTTAACTCTTACAGTTTTTGAGTTTGGATCATAATGATCTCCAATTTTAGTATCTTCAATTTTAACATTTTCTAAATCTTGTTCTTGTAACAGGTTCAAACCAAATTCTTTTGCAGTAAAGGGCATATTAGGAAGAACATCATCGTGTTTATTTAATGTATAATTAACCCACAATCCAGGCACGATATAGATCAAAATTCCAAAAAGATAAAAAATCATATTATAATTTTATCCCACTTCCCTCAATGAAGTCATCTTTTAACTCGCTTTTAAATTAGAGGATTTTCTCAATGAAGTTTTCAATGAACTTATTAAATAAGTGAGTATTGGCGTAATATGTGTGTGAATGTAATCCCCTATTTTCTAAAATAAAATTTAGAAGGCCATCTCAAGATGGCCTTTTTTTTGTGTGATAATTAATTATGTCAAAAAGATATAGTGGTAAATCATTTAAAGACTCTAGTGTTAAAAAAAAACCTAAATTGAGCTTTAAAGAAAAAAGAAAACTAAAAAAAAATAAGCAAAAAAAGACAAGCTAATCACCAATTTTGAAAATTATTCAAGCCAGTTATGAGTTTTTTTGAGTTTTAATATCCTTTTAAATATGTATAAGAGCCAGAATTTATGAACAATAATATCAGAAACATCACAATCATAGCCCATGTTGATCATGGCAAAACTACTCTAATTGATAATTTAATGAAACAAAGCGGTTCATTTAGAGAGAATGAAGTTGTTGATGAAAGATTAATGGACTCGGGCGAGCTCGAAAAAGAAAGAGGAATTACAATTTTAGCAAAACCTGCTTCAATTAATTGGAACAATTCAAGAATAAATATAATCGATACTCCAGGCCATAGAGATTTTGCAGCTGAAGTTGAAAGAGTTTTAAGTATGGCAGATGGAGCATTACTATTAATTGACTCTGCAGAAGGTGTTATGCCTCAAACAAAATTTGTATTATCAAAAGCACTGAAACAAGGATTAAAACCAATTGTTGTAATAAATAAATTAGATAAAGCCGATCAAAGAGCTAATGAAGTTTTAGATGAAACATTTGATTTATTTGTTAGCTTAGATGCAAATGAAGAACAATTAGATTTTCCAGTTCTGTATGCAAGTGGAAGATCAGGTTGGGCAGATCATGAAGTTGATGGTCCAAGAGAAAATTTAAATCCTTTATTAGATTTAATTGTTGATCATGTAAAACCTGCTGAACTTGATAAAACTAAACCTTTTGCGATGTTGTCTACACTACTTTATGCAGATAGTTTTTTAGGAAGAAGTTTAGTTGGAAGAATTGCACAGGGAACTGCGAAAGCTAACCAATCTATAAAAGCAATCAATTTGAATGGTGAAAAAATTGATGAAGGAAAATTAACAAAAATTTTTAGATATGAAGGAACTAAAAAAGTTCCAATAGATGTTGGTGAGGCTGGAGATATTGTAGTTGTTGCTGGGCTAGAAAAAGCAAACGTTGCTGATACTATATGTGACCTAGAAGTCAATGAACCTATCCCTGCTACTCCTATAGATCCTCCTACAATGTCAATTACAATTACTGTAAATACTTCACCTTTAGCTGGAACTGAAGGTAAAAAACTAACCAGCACGCAAATAAGAGATAGATTAGTTCAAGAAGCTCAAAATAATGTTGGAATTACATTCTCTGAAAATGAAGGAAAAGACTCTTTTGTTGTTAGTGGTAGAGGTGAGTTGATGTTAGAAATTCTTTTAACTCAAATGAGAAGAGAAGGTTTTGAAATGACAGTTAGTCCTCCAAAAGTTTTATATAAAACTGATGAAAGTGGAAACAGACTTGAGCCAATTGAAGAAATCACAATGGACCTTGATGAAGAACATTCATCTAAAGTAATAGACTCGATGAATAGAAGAAAAGGTAAACTAATAGAGTTAAAAGATACTGGAACTAATAAAAAAAGATTAATTTTTCATGCACCAACAAGAGGGTTAATGGGATACACAAGCAGATTTCTTACACTTACTAAAGGAAATGGAGTTATTAATAGAATATTCCATAGTTATGGTCCTTTTGAAGGAGAAATGGAAGGTCGAAGAAATGGAGCATTAATATCGATGGAACAGGGAAAAGCTGTTGCATTCGCAATCTTTAACCTACAAGCAAGAGGAGAAATGTTTGTTACTCATAATGATGCAGTTTATCCTGGGATGATAGTTGGTCTTTCACCTAAACCAGGTGATATGATAATCAATGTAATGAAGGGTAAGAAACTTACAAATATGAGGACTCAGGGTACAGATGAGAATGTTGTACTCACACCTGTTAGAACAATGTCTATTGCTGAGCAATTAAGTATGCTTAATACAGATGAAGCTTTAGAGATAACTCCAGACTCATGTAGATTAAGAAAAGCAATTCTTGATCCACACGAAAGAAAAAAAAGCGAAAAAGCTATAGCTGCAGCCTAATCAAAAGTTTTGTCAACTAAATAAAGTCCAAAAGCAACGCATGGACCTATGCCAAATGCAAATAATAAAGTTCCAACCCCAACTGTTCCTCCTAAATACCACCCAATACTAACAACTGAAATTTCTAATGTTCCTCTTACAACAGCTATAGGAAAATTAGTTAATCTTTGTAATCCTATCATCAATCCATCTCTAGGACCTGCTCCTAAGTTTGATACCAAGTAAATACCCCCACCTATTCCAACCATGATTACAGAAATTACAGCTAACAATAATTGATGAATATAATTTGATGGTGTTGGAACATATTTAATACAAAGATCAATCATAATTGCAATTATCAAAGCATTAAATATTGTGCCCATCCCTGGTTTTTGCCCAAGAGGAATCCATAAAATTAAAACAGCAATACTTATTAATAAAGTGATAGTTCCAATACTTAAATTAACATTTAAAGAAATACCTTGGGCTAAAACACTCCAAGGAGAGGCTCCTGTAAATGAAACAATTAACAATCCTTCACCTAATCCAAATAAAGACAAACCAAAACATAAGAAGAAAAATGTAGAAAATTTTGGTTTAAAATTAAATGGTTTCTCTGAACTCCATTTTACTTTTGGAATTTTTTTTATTTTTAAAAACATAATTGTAATAAGCTATATCTATTAATGAAAAATTCTAATATTGTAACCAGCAAATGAAAAAGTTTGTAGTTATTTTACTTGTTGTATTTTTCTCATCAATTTCTCTAGCTCATATAGGTCATTATAACAAATTTGACAAAATAGAAATGGAGATCTTGAGAAATGATGAAGTAATTGGATATAATAATTATTATTTTAAAAGAGATGGTGAAAAAACGATAGTAAAAAATCAATATAAATTTGAGGTAAAATTACTATCTGCAACAATATTTAAAGTAGAGGGATATGGAGAAGAAATCTATTTAAAAGATAATTTAATATCTTTTCAATCAAAGACACTTCAAAATAAAAAAGAAAAATTTGTTAACTTAAAACTAGATAAAAATAATAAAATATTTGATATTAAAGGATCTTCATACTCAGGTGAAGCTTCTATTAAAAATATTATTGGAAATTGGTGGAGTCATAAAATTTTACAAGCAGAAAGCCAAATAAGCCCTATTTCTGGAAGTATAAAAGAACAAATAGTTACTTTTATTGATAAGGAAAATATTTCAATTAATGGCAAACAATACGAAACAGATCATTTCAAACTTACATCTAAAGATATGTCTCTTCCAGAAGATAAAAAATTAAATTTCAACATTTGGCTTGATAAAAAAACTTCAGTGATTGTTAAAATTACATATGAGAGAATGGGAAATTGGGAATATCGCTTAAAAAATCTTGAATAAAATTATTTATTTATTTTTTTAAAAAGATCGTTTGCACTTATCCATCCAGCCTCTACTCTAGGACCTACAAACCAATCTGCACACACTCCTAAATTTAATTTATTATTCCAATAACTTTTAACTTTTAAGGATTTAGAATTTGAAGAATATTTCCAACCATGATTTAATGAAGTTAATATTTTTGTTTTTTTAATTCCAGTAACTTTAAAAAATCGATCAATCAAAATCTTTGAATTTTTTTCTTTATTTTCTCTATTTTTATTTATTTTTTTATTTGCCCATAGGTTTGTGCTTTGTAATGTCCATAAATCATTATTACTTTTAAATCTTTTTTTACTGTTTTCTTTAGCTGCCCATCCTAAAATTTTGTCATCAAATAAATAACTTGATATGTTTTGATTTGTTTTTTCAATTTCGATCATGACTGTAATATTTGCATCCATTTTAATTTTTTGTTTGATGAACGGATCTTTTATAAATTTTTTTGATAATTTTTTTAATTGTGGGAATGGACAAGTTAATATTAATTTATCATAATATTTTGTTTGGTTGTTCTTAAAATCTAATTTCCATTTATTTTTAATATATTTAATCTGCTCTAACTCACTTTGAAAATTACATTTTAGATTCTTTATTAGATGTTTGCTAATATCATTGTTGCCTTTGCAGCCAATTATTTTAACATGATTTTTATTTTCTTTTTTTAACTTATGTAAAAAAACATGTTTGCCACCCCATTTTTTTAAAATTTTTTTTTTACATAATTTTTCAACAAATTTTTTAAATTGAATTGATTTAGGAGAAATATATTGTGCACCATGGTCAAATCCTTTTGACTTATTTAATCTTTTAAAAGAAGATCTACCACCTGGACCTCGAGCTTTGTCATAAATATGTACAGAATTTTTTTTACTTAATAAATTAGCTATTGTTGCTCCAGAAATTCCAGAGCCGATTACACAATAACTACTCATTTTCCTGCAACAGTCATACCTTCTATCATCATAGTTGGTGAATTGACTGAATATTCAAATTCTAAATCATTAGCTAAAATTATATTTTTGAACATATCCTTAAAATTGCCAGCAATTGTTATTTCATTAACAGGATATTTAAATTCTCCATCTTCAACTAAAAAACCAGTAGCCCCAACTGAATAATCTCCTGTTACAAGATTAGATCCGTGGCCAATAGTTTCAGTAATATAAAGACTTCTTGAATTTTTTTTCATAAGATCCTCATAGCTTATATTTCCTTTTTCAAAATATAAATTGGTAGTTCCACCACTTCTTCCATTTGATTTTAAATTTAATTTTTTTCCATTGTAAGTGTCCACAAGATAATTTTTAAGTATTCCATTCTCTATAAGTTGTAATGTATTTGAATTTACACCTTCTGAATCAAAATTTTGAGAACCCATTCCTTTAATTATATCTGGTTTATCAATTATATTTATCGAATTAGCAAAAACCTGTTGATCAATTTTATCCTTTAAAAATGAAGTACCTCTTGCAATTGCAGAGGCAGATATTGCACTTGCAAAAGCACTTAACATCCCCTTTGAAATTCTTTTATCAAAAATTATGCTAATCTTCTCACTTCCAATTTTTTTAGGGCTCAATTTTCTAATAGTTTGCTTGGCAGCTTTATTTCCAAGATCTATTGCTTGCTTAATATCAGACAAATGACGTTTGCTAGAAAATTCGTAGTCTCTTTCCATGCTATTTTCATCTTTTGCAACTGTTACACAAGAAGCCGCAAAAGAAGAAGTTTTATAACCGTCACAAAAACCGTCACTATTAGCTAATATAAAATTTGATTTATTTTCAGTGAAACTAGATTCTGTATTTATAATTTGACTATCTGTTGAAGCAGACTCCTCTAAATCTTTTAAATATTTTATTTTTTTATCGTTTTCGAATCTTGTTTCATCGTACAAATTAAGGCTACTAATGTGTTTGGCTAATAAATTTTTATCAGGCAAAGAATTAAATTCATCCTCTGGTGTAATTTTTGTAGTTTCTAAGCACTTTTCAATTAAAGTTTTTATATTTTCATCTAGTAAATTTGATGATGAAATTGATGACCTTCTTTTACCCAAATAAGTTTCTATACTTAATGCCAATCCATCTGATCTATCTGAGGCTTCTAGGGATTTATTTCTAAAATTAACTGTTTCTGAAATTGAGTGACCAACTGTAACACTTGCATCAGTTGCACCCATTTTTTTTGCTAAATCTAAACAATATGAAGCTTTCGATTTTAGAAATTCTTGATCCTTAACCATAATACTTTAAAGTTTTGTTCCACCAACTGTCATTTTATCGATCAAAATTGAAGGTTGAGCAACTCCCACAGGAACTCCTTGTCCTGCTTTTCCACAAGTTCCTATGCCTGGATCTAACATCATATCATTTCCTACCATCGATACTTCTTTAAGTATTGATGGTCCATCACCAATAAGTGTTGCGCCTTTAATTGGAGATCCAATTTTACCATTATTTATTTCGTAAGCCTCAGTACAATTAAATACAAATTTTCCAGATGTAATATCTACCTGGCCACCTCCAAAACTGACTGCAAAAATTCCTTTATCAACAGATTTGATCATCTCATCTTGAGTTTGATTGCCACTTAACATCATTGTATTTCTCATTCTTGGCAAAACAATATGTCTATAATTTTCTCTTCTTCCAGATCCAGTAGATCTTGTATTCATTAATCTTGCATTGTGCCTGTCTTGCATAAAATTTTTAAGAATACCATTTTCAATTAAAACTGTTCGCTCAGTTGGCGTTCCCTCATCATCAATAGTTAAACTACCTCTTCTATTATCTATGGTACCATCATCAACAATTGTTACTCCCTCACTTGCAACTTTTTCTCCCATAAGATCGTGAAAGGCTGATGTTTTTTTTCTATTAAAATCTCCTTCTAGACCATGACCAATTGCTTCATGAATTAATATGGCAGGCCAACCAGGTCCTAAGACTACTTTCATCTCACCTGCAGGTGCTGGTTTGCTTTCTAAATTTACTGATGCAATTCTAAAAGCCTCTTCACAAACATTTTTCCAATTATCATTTTTTAAATAATCATCATAAGATTGTCTGCCACCAATTCCATATACTCCCGTTTCTTTTCTTCCATTTTTTTCCAACATTACAGAGACATTAAATCTAATTAATGGACGTACATCGGTGAGCGCTTCTCCACCTGATCGAATAATTTCAATTGATTTTTGCTCTCCAGCAAAACTAGCAGTCACTTGTTTTACTGATCCATCTTTTTTTCTTAAAAAATCATTTACTTTATTTAAAACTTCTAATTTCGAGTCTAAAGTTTTTTGTTCAATTGGATTAATATCTTCATAAAATTTTTTATTAGATTTTGGAATTTCATGATTATATGTGCCTTTAATTGATTTAAGAGTCGATTTAAGGTTTTCTGAAGAATTTTTTAGTGAATCTTTTGATATTTCATTTGAATAAGAATAGGCAACAACCTCATCTGAAATAGCTCTGAAACCAAATCCTAAATCAGAACTATAGTTTGAGCTTTTTATTTTATTGTCATCTAACAAAATTGACTCTGATTTGGACTCCTCTAAATAAAGCTCACCATCATCACAATTATTTAGTGTTTCAGACACTATTTTATCTGCATCTTGTCTTGTTAAATCAGATTTGTTAAAGAAATTATTCATTCATCTTAAATAGTGGTTTGTTGATAATTTTCAACTGATCATTTTACGCATGTACAATAAATTATTAAAAGTTAATTATTGTTAAATGAAAGTATTTTTTAATAACTCTTGTAAAATCTGTAGATCAGAAATTAACTTATATAAAAAAGAAAATATCAAAGATATTGACTGGATAGATATAACAAATAACTCAGATGCTGAAAAAGAAACATCTAGAAATGATAAAGAATTATTAAGAAGATTACATGTTAAGGAAAATGGTAAAATTATTCAAGGTGCAGAGGCATTTCTTTATGTTTGGAAAAAAATTCCAAAATATAAATTTTTATATAAATTTTTCAAACTACCGATAATTTTCACAATCTTTAAATATGGGTATGAAATAATTGCCTTTTTTTTATATTTAAAAAATAAAAAACAACTTAAAAAACTAAGTTAAAAAAAATATTAAAAATTCACTAAGTAAAGACATAGATAATAAAAACATAATTAATAAAATTGAATACATAAGAGTTATAACTCTATTTCTTTTTCTCCTCAGTCTAACAAAAGTTTTATCATCTAGATCTGAAATGTCTCTTTCACCAACTACGGGATAATCATAACTCCATCGCCAGGTAGATTGGCCTAATCTAGAGTCGAGACTGTTAAAATACCTTATCCATGCAAGAACATATTTTAATCCTAGATACAAAATAATCATTAGTATTGAAGAAAGTAACATTCTTAATGATACTTAATTATCCAGTATAATTTAATTGATATTTTTGGCTCTTTTTCTTGCGATTAACTGCGTAAGAGCATCAACCATGGTATCTGAGGCCTTAAATATTTCATTATTTTTAAACTCATGAGAAATATTTTTTTCCGGATTGGTTTTGTCTTCAATAACTATTCCTTCATCTGGTGAGTTATTTTTTATATAAATTAACAAAAGCCATTCATCATCTGAGGCTTCATCCCATTTAACAAATATTTCTCCTGTTTCAAATCTTCTGTCTATACATCTAAAGATGGACATATGTCTTGTTATGTGTCTTTTGTTTAATTGAAATACTAAGCTACTAGCACTTCTGTAAAAACTTTCGAGAGCAAACTCAATTTTTTGTCTAGCTAAAGTATATTCTTTTTCTTTTTGTAAAAGTGTTTCTCTATCTTCATCTCCTTGAATTTTAACTCCTAAAGCCTCTACTCTTTCTCTAATCTTTTGATCTCTAATAATTCGATATTTTTCTTTTAATTTTTCTATTCTTTGTTGTAAGCCAGCATAATCCTCTCTCTTTTCTTTTAAAGAAATTTTTTCCAATTTCTCTAATTCTTTAACCTCTCTAACTCTAAACTTTTCAATTTGCTTATCTAATTTTAATTGTTGTAAAAATTGCTTTTGTTTTTCTGCTTGTTCAATTCTTAAAAGAGCTTGTTCTCTTCTTAAGAACAATTTTATTTCTTTTGTTCTTTGTTTTTCTAATCTAATTTCATCTTTTAAGGCTTGTTCTTTTAATTTAACTTTTAATTCAGCCTCTTTTTGCTTTTCTTTTGCAGCTTCAATCTTTTCTGATCGTTCTTTTTCTTGTTTTTCTAATTTTAACCTTCTTGCTTCATCTTTTTTTAGAATTTTATACTGTGAAATTGTGTCTGCTATTTTATCAAAAAATGCTTGGATATATTTTTCAAAACCAAAATTTAATCTAAACTTAAATTCAGGTTTTAAAGAATTTTGAAAGTTAACTACTTTTAAAAGAAAATCTGGTTTCTTTTGTACAGTAGATTTAGTTTTTTTTAAAATTTTTTTTGATTGTTTTGTTTTTTTTGATTTTTTTTGATTTTTATTTTTTTGTTTTCTTCGATTATTAATTTTTTTTACAGATTTATTTTTAATCTTAAATTTATTTGTCTTTTTAGATATTTTATTAACTCTTTTTTTGGTTTTTCTTTGATTTTTAGAAATACTTTTTTTTATTTTTTTTTTCTTTTTTTTCATTTTAAGAGAGTTAATTTCTACCAATTATTTATTGATAAATATAGTCTCTTGTAACAGGTGTAGAAGAATAATTCTTTGTTAATTGAAATTGATATACAACTTGATCACCCCATTTAAATGCCATCTCACAACCAGCGAGATAAAATTCCCACATCCTAAAAAATCTTTCATCGAACATTTGAATTATTTTATCTTTATTTCGAATGCAATTTTCTTTCCAATGTCTTAGTGTATGTGAGTAATGAAGTCTTAAAACCTCAATATCTGCAACGATTAAGCCTGCTTTTTCAATCGGTGTTGTTACTTCACTTAAACTAGGAGTATAACCTCCTGGAAAAATATACTTAGTGATCCAAGGATGTGGATCTCTTGGTGGATTAACTGATCCTATAGTATGAATTAATGATACCCCATCATCTTTTAAAAGTTTTTCAACTTGTGAAAAAAATTTTTTATAAAATTTTCTTCCTACATGTTCAAACATTCCAACACTGACTATTCTATCAAATTTTTCATTGAGTTCTCTATAATCCATTAACTTAAAGTTTAATTGATTTTCTAAATTAAGTTCTTTTGCTCTTTTCTTGCAGTAATTAAATTGATTTTCTGAAAGTGTAATGCCTGTTACTTCGCAGTTTGCACTTTTTGCAATATCTATTGCTAGAGAACCCCATCCACATCCAATATCTAAAACTTTTTGATTTGGTTTGATGTTAAGCTTTTTTATTATGTGTTGAATTTTATTATTTTGAGCAGTTTCCAATGTATCTGTTTCATTTTTAAAATATGCACATGAATATTGTCTTTTAGGATCTAAAAACAAGTCATAAAGATCATCTGAAATATCATAGTGATGAGAGACATTCATCTTAGATTTTTTTATAAAATTAAAATTAGTTAAATATCTATAAGAACCTCTTAATCTATTAAGCAAATAACTAAAAAAATTTAAGTCTCCTCTTCCAAAGTTCATCAAAGAAAGATCCAAGAAATCAGTTAATGTTCCATTTTCAATAGTTATTTCGCCATCTGTGTATGCTTCGCCAAAATATAAATCTGGATGAAATAGTAACTTATAATGAAGATTTTTATTTAAAATTTTAACTTTTATAGGGTTTTCACTTTTTGGATTTCCAATAATGTAACTTTTTGAATTAGCGTCAACTAATATAAATCCGTCTTTTTTAAAAACATTATTTAAAAATCTAGCTAATTGCATTTATGCCGCCTTGGTATTTTTTAATGAAAAATTTAACTTTTCCAAATTATTGATTAAATCTGTTTCATCTTTAGAATTTAAAATGCTTAGTGGTGGTAAAAGATTTTTATAATATATTTCTTTTTTACTAAAATATGTGTGTAAACCTGAAATCAAATTATATTTTTCAAATTCAGCTCTTACCTCACAAAGATTTTGGTTTACTGTCTGGTCATGTCCATCATTAAAATCATCATAAACTTTTCTTGCCAGTAAAGAAGTAGCATTACATGTAGCTGTTATAATTCCTGAACAGCCTAGCTGAAGTCCTTTAAATAATTTAGATTCTGATCCAGGTAAAACTGAAAAATTGTCAATTTTTAAGTTTTCAAAAAGATTGTAAGAACTATCTTTTACTCCAATAATATTTTTTGGGTATTTTTTTACTAACTCTTCAATACATTCAATACTAAACTTATAACCACAGAGTTTTTCAAAATTATATAGTACTATTTCACAATCAGAAATTGCCTCTACTATTTTGCTATAAAATTCTATTACATCTTTGTCCCCATATTTATAGTAAGCAGGTGGCATAATTAAGAATCTATTGAAACCTAAAGATTTAGAAACCCTCATTAAATTAATTGTTTCACCCAAAGAATTTAAACCAGTACCAATAATATACTTTTCTTTGTATTTGCTTGAAGTCAGATGATTTAACAAATTAATTTTTTCAGAGACAGGTATAAGTTGAGCTTGCCCTGTACTTCCAAATATAGCTGCTCCGTGACAACCATTGTCTATAACCATTTCTGCGTGCTGAATGGTTTTTTTAATATCAAGCGTCAAATCATCATTTAAGATCGACATTGAAGCCGCATAAATGCCTTTAATTTTACTCATAGTAAAAATTTATATAAAAATATTAATTAGTAAAGTTTATAAATTAACTATGAAAATATTAGCTATTCAAAACAGGATGGGTATAGGTGATACAGTAATTTTCTTACCCTATATTAAAGCTATTTCAAATAAATTTGGAGTGCCCGTTAGTTTGTTGGTGAAAGAAAATTCAAAAGCTAACGAGTTTTTAAATCAAACAAGTTATATTGATGAAATAATTCACTTAGAAAGAGATAATAAAGTAAATAAAAAACATGATGGTTTTAAAGGATTTTTTAAATTAGCTAGTGATCTTAAAAAATATAATTTCGATAAAGTTTTTATTTTTAATTCATCTTTAAGGTATAACTTAATTTCTAG
Source organism: uncultured Pelagibacteraceae bacterium (assembly GCA_902635515.1). GTDB lineage: Bacteria > Pseudomonadota > Alphaproteobacteria > Pelagibacterales > Pelagibacteraceae > Pelagibacter. The sequence goes on along the minus strand of CACPOD010000003.1, from coordinate 92,174 downwards.
ATATGCAGGTATTAAACAAATATTTCAATACCCTTTATTTGAAAAACAAAATCAACATATTACAGAATCTGCTAAAATATTAATAAAAAAATATTTAGATATTGAAACTAGTGATAATCCAGAAATTCAAATTGATAATGATCTGGTTCAAAAATCAGCAGTAAAATTTAATATAAATGATGAACTTAATGTTTTGTTGGGTATAGGTGGCTCAGGCCCAACAAAAAGAATACCATCAAAAACTTTTTTAAACGTAATGGAAAGATTAGAAAATTTTAAAAAATGCAGGTTTTTTTTAGCTACAGGTAAAAATGAAGATGAGCAAAAAATCTTAATGGAAATATTAAATACAAAATTTAGAGAAAAGTGTGTTGCTTTAGATAACCTCAGTATAAAAGAAACATTACCTATTATAAAAAATTGTAATGTTGCAATTTGCAATGATACAAGTTTCTCGCATTTATCATCAGCATTAGGAATTAAAACAATTACATTAATGGCAGATACACCATTAATTTATGGTTCTTATAATACAAATATGCATCCAATAATTCCTGATGGAGAAACTACTGTTTCTCACAACACTCACGGTAAAGATAAAATAAATCCAGATAAGATTTATGAAAAACTATTATCAATAATTAATTAAGAAATATCTTTAAGAACTATTTCTTTAGCTTCATTGACTATAGCTGACAATCTTGAGGTCTCTGGAGAAATATCTGGGTGAATTTTTTTTTGAATTTTCTGATAAGCTTTATTAACAATTTCTTTGGTTGGTTTTTTATTAATATCTAAATTTAATATCTTGTATGCCTCAGATATCGATAATGATGAAGAATTATTATTTTGATATTGATTAAAAGAAAATCTTCCAGAACTCCTCAAAGTTTGAATAAGTCTATAAAGAGAAAGCAATTGTATCAATGACAAACCTTTAAGTTTAACTAAAGCAAGACTTGCAAGAGTTAATGGTAATGTGAGTAAAAATTTTCCACCAATAGCAAATAAAACTGCTAACAAAGCCAACAATAAAATTGTTATCAGCCTCACTCCTTTTGACATTTTTTTTGGAGAAATATTTGACCACCATCTTAATAAAAAATATAAGATGACTAAAATTACAAGTAGATAAATAATAATATTCATATATTTCTTTATTAGATGAAAGTACCACAACTTAAAAAAAAACTAGAGATAAAAACTTGTCACAATATTGATTGGGAAGACAATTACAGCTGGATTCATCAAGATAATATTTTGGAAGTTCTCAGAGATAAAAGTAAGTTAGATCCTGAAGTGAAAAAATATTTAGAAGATGAAAATGCTTACTCAGAGCATCATTTAAAAGATACAAAAGATATCCAAAAAAAATTATTTGATGAGATTAAAGCAAGAATTAAATTAGATGATGAATCTTTACCCTATAAAGATCATACTTATGAGTATTGGACAAAAACTACAACAAAAGGAAATTATTCAATAAAACTTAGAAAAAAAATTGGTTCAGAAAATATAGAAGAAATATGGAATGGAGATAAAGAAAAAGAAAAACTCAAAACTGAATATTTTGGAGTTGGAGATTTAGAAGTAAGTAATAATGATAAATATCTAGGATACTCTTTAGATCTCAAAGGTTCTGAGTATTACACAATTTATTTAAGAGATATAAAAACAAACAAAATTATTTCAAAAGAAATAATAGAAACATCAGGGGGAATAACATTTAGTTTGGATGATAAATATATTTTTTATTCTAAACTTGATGAAAATCATAGAGCAAGAACAATATACAGGCACAGAATAGGTGATTTTGAGGGCAAAGATGAATTAATATTTGAGGAGAAAAGTGAGGCTTTTACAGTAGGAATTGGAAAAAGCTCAGATGAAAAATATTTTTTTATAAATACTTCTGACCATAATACTTCAGAGCAATATTATTTTAAATCAGATGAATTAAATCCATCTCCAAAACTTATTATTAAAAGGGAAAGAGGTGTTCTGTATTCTGTTAATTCATGGGATGGTAAATTTTATAATCATACAAATAAAAATGCTGAAGACTTTAAAATTGATATTTGTGACAATTTAGAAAATCAAAATTGGAAAGCATATATTTCAGCAAAAGATGAAGTTTTAATTGGCGGATTAACATTCCTTAAAAATTGGATTATTCGTGGTGAAACATCAGATGCACTAGATAAATTATTTGTCAAAAATATTTCTACAAATATAGAAGAAGAATTAATTTTTTCTGATGAATCTGTTTATGTTCCAGGAGTAAGCTTAACTCAAAAAGATAGAAATACTGATGAAGTTCATTTAGGATACTCATCACCTAAAACTCCTTCTAGAGTATTTAAATATAATTTAGCAACAAAATCTAAAGAACTTGTTAAAGAACAAGAGATCCCATCTGGTCATAATAAAGATGACTATATTGTTGAAAGAGTTGAGTTTAAATCTCATGACGGAAGAATGGTTCCATTAACAATTACTAGACATAAAAAAACAAAAATTGATGGGTCTGCAAATGTTTTATTGTATGGATATGGGTCTTATGGAAATTCTATGTCCCCAAGTTTTTCTTCTACAAGGTTAAGTCTTATCAATAGAGATATAATTTGGGCTACAGCTCACATTAGAGGTGGTATGGAAAAAGGTATGAAGTGGTGGAAAGAGGGAAAATTAATAAACAAAAAGAATACTTTTGAAGATTATATTCACGCAGCAAAATACTTGATCGAAAAGAATTATACGTCAAAAGGAAATATTATTGGAATGGGTGGATCAGCTGGAGGATTATTAATGGGAGCTGTAGTCAATCAATCTCCTGAATTATTTTTAGGAATTATAATGGCTGTTCCTTTTGTGGATTCTTTAACAACAAATCTTGATCATTCTTTACCTTTAACTGTGGGAGAATTTGACGAATTTGGAAATGCAAAAGAGAATAAAGAACATTTTGATTATATTTTTTCATATGCGCCCTATAACAATATTAAAAAAATGGATTATCCACATATTTTAATTACAACAAGTTTAAGTGATAATAGAGTTTTATTTGATGAACCTGCAAAGTTCACAGCAAAACTTAGAGACTATAAAACAGATAATAATTTACTTCTTTTAAAAACCGAAATGAATGCTGGTCATGGTGGAAAATCTGGAAGAGATGGGGCAATAGAAGAAATTGCTATTGACTATGCATTTGCATTAAAGATTTCTAAAAAAATTTAGTACATTTTAAATCTTGAAAAAAAAAAATTAATTCCCATATAAACATAGTTAGTCGCCTAATGGGGCTTACATAAATAAACTTGCTTAACAAAGGAGGATATTATGACAAGTAAGGATCTATCTATATTTAACTCACTTAGACCTTTTTCAATTGGTTTTGATGACATGTTTGACCAATTTGAAAATATGTTGGGAAATGGGAATTTGACGATGCAGTCAAATTATCCACCATACAACATCCGAAAGACAGGTAAAGACAACTATGCAATTGAAGTGGCATTGGCTGGCTTTAGCAAAAAAGACGTTGAGGTTGAGTTCGAGGACAATTTATTAACAGTAAGAACAAAACAAGTTAATAAGTCTGAGGACAGTGATGTTAATGGAGAAATTATTCATAAAGGTATTTCTCAAAGACAATTTGCAAGATCATTCACTATTGCTGATGATGTAAAAGTTAATGGTGCTGAACTTAAAGATGGTCTTTTAACAATATCTTGTGAAAGAATAATTCCAGAACATAAAAAAAAGAAGCTTATTGAAATTAAATAAATCTTAAACCTTGCTTGTGGGGATTTCTCCCCACAAGTTTAAATTAATTATTTCTTTGCCATTATAGCATTTAAAACAAATGCTAGTAATCCAGCGGGTATAAGTCCAGTTGTTAACAGTAGTTTTAAACTTATTCCAAAATCTGGAATATTTTTCACAAAGTCTGGTAACAATGACATTCCAATTCCAAAAGACAAAGAAAGAGCTAAGATTAATAAATTTCTTTGATCCATTTCTGCCCTTGAAATCAATTTAATACCAGCAGCTACAATCATACCAAACATAATAATTGCTGCTCCACCTATCACAGACTCTGGCATCGCTGCAATTATTCCACCTAATTTTGGAAATAATCCCATAAGAACTAAAACTATTCCAGCTATGGTCCCAACGTGTCTACTTACAACTCCTGTAAACGCAACTAGTCCAGCATTTTGCGAATAAGATGTATTTGGCATCGCATTAAATATTGCACCAAATGCAGTACCAACACCATCTGCCATAATTCCACCTGATATTTCTTTATCTGTTGCCTCTCGTTTAGCACCACCCATTGTCGTAGCACTTATATCTCCAATTGTTTCAATTGTTGTAACAACTGACATAAACAACATTAGAATTATTGCACCGGGTACAAAATCAATTCCATATTGAAGTGGCATTGGAAATGCAAACCATGATGCGGAAGCAATTTTTCCGTAGTTAACCATTCCAAGTGCAGCTGCAACTATGAAGCCGGCTACTATTCCAATTAAGATTGATCCTGCAGAAGCCATCCCTTTACCTCTAAGATTAAAAAAGATAGCAACTATAAACACTGTGAAAGCAACTGTTAAATGATTTGCATTTGCAAAGATTTCAGGTTTATTATTCATTAACCATCCACCTCCACCAGCATACATAAAACCAACTTTAAGCAAACTAAATCCAATCATTAGTACAACTATACCAGTGACTAATGGTGGAAATAGATGTCTTATTGGTTTTAAAACTTTTCCAATAAAAATTTGAAAAATTCCTCCAATGAACGCTGCTGTAAATACAGCACCTAATCCTGCTGCTTTAAATGGTAGCATAATTGGTATAAACGCAAAACTTGTTCCTTGAACAATAGGAAGTCTTGCACCAATTTCTTTGTATCCAACTGTTTGGATAATTGTTGCAACTCCTGCAACAAACAAAGCCATTTGAATCAAAAATATTTTTTGTTCAGGCGTTTGACCAAAAACTCCAGCCACAATAATAGGAACTGTTATATTACCAGCAAACATTGCTAGTACGTGCTGAATTCCTAAAGGTATGGATTTATTTAATGGAAGTTTTTTATCCGGACTGTTTGTAGAGCCCGCTTTTGTTTTTCTTGAAGCCATATAACCTCCGTCGTTAACTAAATAGACGTTACATTATTGGCTATGAATTAATATAAAAAAACTGATTAGTTTAGAAGAACTCCACTTTAGATAGTGAAAAAAACCTATAATGAGCAGATTTATTTTAATTAATAAATTTTAAAAGCAACCGTTTGAAACAAAACCCACAACTATATTTTCTGAATTTATTTCAAACCTACGTTCACATGGAACAAGGTATTTTTTACTATTATAAACAAACTCAAAATTGCCTTTAGCATTTTTAAAGTCCTCGTCTGGTTTTCCAAGCTCCATCTGAAGTTCACTAGCTGATTTTCCAAGAAATTTACTTAATTTTTCGTTTTCCTTTTCAACAATAGCATCTGTTTTATCTTTAACAGTTTGACACCCTGAAAAAAAAATTAATATAATTACAAGACTTATTGCTGATTTTAATTTTGACATAAGTTTAAATTAACACTTTTTGTTTCACAAATTATTAACTTTTAAGTTGTATAAATAATTTATTTCTTATTACTTTATAGTTTAATTATAGTAACAATTGTGTTCTTTATTTGATGGTCCAAGCATATGAATGAAAAAGCCCTAGAAAAGATACTAAATATATTTTTAAAAGAAGTTTTACCCTTAACTGAACAAGGTGTTGCCAAAGGTAGTAAAATATTTGGTGCCGCAATAATTAAAAAAGATGATTTATCTCTTGTAGTTGCAGAAACAAACAATGAAATAGAAAATCCAATGTGGCATGGTGAGATGCATACTCTTAAAAAATTTTATGAATTAGATGCAAGTAAAAGACCAAAAGAAAAAGACTGCATGTTCTTAAGTTCACATGAGCCTTGCAGTATGTGTTTAAGTGCAATCACATTTTCTGGATTTGATAATTTTTATTATTTGTTTCCGTATACTGCCACAAATGATGAATTTAATATTCCACATGATTTAAATATACTCAAAGAAGTATTTAAAATTAATGATGGAGAATATAATAAAGAAAATTCATATTGGAAAAGTCAGAATATAGATTTACTTATTGAAAATATACCTTCTTCAAAAAATGAAAATATTTTAAATCAATTAGATGAAATTAAAAAAAAATATCAAAAATTATCAAATCAATATCAGGAAAATAAGGATGGAAATTCTATACCATTAAATTAATTAATGAATACAAACCTTAAAATTTCAAATGTAACTAAAATATATCCTGGGTGTGTTGCAAACGACAATATTTCACTCGAATTTAATAGTGGTAAAATTTATGCTCTTCTTGGAGAAAATGGTGCTGGAAAATCTACACTAGTTAAAATTCTATCAGGAGTCATCATTCCTGACGAAGGTAAAATTTATTTAAATGAAAATTATCTAAAGCTTAATTCACCATTAGATGCAAAAAAAAATGATATCGGAATGGTATTCCAGCATTTTAATCTTTTTGAAACTTTGTCCGTATTTGAAAACTTAATAATAGACTCAGATGAACAAAGGGAAAGTGTAAGAGAAAAAATTGATGCAATTATGAAAAAATATAATTTTTCAATTGATCTTGATATTCCTGTTCTAAATCTATCAGCAGGTCAAAAACAGAAAGTGGAAATAATAAGATGCCTAATAAGGAGTCCAAAAGTTTTAATTATGGATGAACCAACATCTGTATTAACAGAACAAGAAACGAGTGAATTATTCTTATCGTTGAAAAAATTTTCAGATGAAGGAATTTTAATTATTTACATTACACATAAACTAAAGGAAGTTATGCAGCTTTGTGATGAAGTTGCTGTAATGAGAAGAGGAAAGTTGGTTTCTGTAAGTGAAATAAAGAACGAAAATATTGAGTCACTTGCTAACAAAATGGTGGGTCAGAACCTAAAAACAATTAAGAAAAAAAAAGCAAAAACTTCATCAGATCAATTAATTAAAATAACGAATCTTAATTTTACAAGTGAAGATCCTTTTGAAACAAATTTAACGGATATTAATTTTTCTGTTAATCGAGGGGAGTGTTTAGGAATTGCTGGTATATCAGGAAACGGACAAAGTGAATTATTTCAAGTATTAAGTGGTGAAATTATTTCGGAAAAGAACTCTATTGAATTTAACAATAATTACATAGGAGATTTAAGTCCTCAAGAAAGAAGAGAATATTTGATGGCCTTTTCTCCAGAGGATAGGCTTGAGCAGGCTGCAATTCCACAAATGAAAATTTTTGAAAATGTAGCTCTAAACAATTTTAAATCATCAAATTTTTTTAATAATGGATTAATAAACGAAAACAAAATTAAAGAACATTCCAAAAAAATAATTTCAGATTTTAATGTAAATACGGACAACATTGAATTAAAAAGCCAATTTTTGTCCGGAGGTAATCTTCAAAAATTAATTATTGGAAGAGAATTAATAACATCTCCAGATTTATTAATTTGTTTTAATCCAACTTGGGGTCTAGATGTTGGAGCAATAAATTATATCCACGAAACATTGATTAAAATCAATGAACAAAATAAATCAATTATATTAATATCTACAGACACTGATGAGTTATTAAAATTAAGTGATAAAATTTCAGTAATTCATAAAGGAAAGTTGTCAAAAATTATGAATTCTGAAGAAGTTACCTCTGAAAAACTTGGGATACTAATGGGAGGAGCAAATTGATTAAAATCGTAAAAAGAGATCAACCATCAAGAGCTATTTTTTTCTTTACACCCGTATTAGCTATTATTCTAACATTAGTAGCGGGAGGTTTGATTTTTTTTATTTTAGGTTTTAAACCATTTGAAGCTCTTAAATTTTTTTTCATAGTTCCAATTGCAGATAAATATGGTTTCAGCGAATTACTATTAAAAGCTACACCTCTTTGTTTAATAGCAATCGGTTTATCTTTTTGTTTTAAAAGTAATAACTGGAATATTGGAGCCGAAGGACAATTAACTTTCGGGGCGATAGTTTCTGGAGGAGTTGCATTATTGTTTTATGAGCAAGAAGGATTTTACATTCTTCCAACAGTAATTTTAGCTGGTGCAATCGGTGGTATGCTGTATGCATCAATACCCGCAATCTTAAAAACTTACTTTAATACAAATGAAATATTAGTAAGTCTTATGTTGGTATATGTCTCAAAATTAATTTTAGACTATCTTGTTGTTGGCCCTTGGAGTAATCCAGAGGGGTTTAATTTTCCTGAAACTAGACAGTTCAGTGACTCTGCTAAACTTCCGTTGTTATTTGAAGGACTGAGAATTCACGCGGGAATATTTTTAGCTTTAGCTGCAGTGGTTATCAGTTGGTTTATTTTTTATAAAACGTATTTAGGGTTCCAAATGAAAGTTTCGGGTTTTAGTTTAAAGACAGCAAAATATGCCGGATACAAAGGTAAAAAAATGATCATCCTTGTTTTTCTAATAAGTGGTGCTTGCGCAGGTTTAGCTGGAGTTGGAGAAATAACTGGACCTATTGGACAGCTTCATAGAGAAATTTCTCCAGATTATGGTTTTACTGCTATAATTGTAGCGTTTTTGGGTCGTTTACATCCTGTCGGTATTATCTTTGCATCTCTAGTTGTTGCAATAACTTATCTGGGTGCTGAGACAGCTCAAATATTTATGCAAATACCTAAATATACTGGTCAGGTTTTTCAAGGAATGATTTTATTTTTTCTTCTTGCATCAGATTATTTACTTTTTTTCAAAATTAAATTTATAGGTTTAAAAAAATGATCATCGATATAAATTTTATTGGACTGATAATTGCATCAATCATGGCCTCCGCTGTTCCTTTAATCCTAGCGTCTTGTGGAGAACTGATTACAGAAAGGTCTGGAGTTTTAAACCTTGGTGTTGAAGGAATGATGATTATTGGTGCTATTTCAGGTTTCGCATTAATGACTGTTACAGGAAGTTTAATTATTGCAATTTTTGGTGCAATGTTAGCTGGAGTTTTAATTTCAACTATTTTTGCATTCCTGACGCAAACATTGATCACAAATCATGTTGCTACTGGTTTGGCGCTTACCATATTTGGAATTGGTATTTCTGCGATGATAGGAAAAAATTTTGTAGGTATTCCTGGAAAAGAGTTTCCTGTTTTGTTTGAGGGTTTAAAAGATACAATACCACTTTTAGGTCCAATATTATTTGGACATTCAATTGTTTTTTATTTTGCTTTTGCCCTTCCCTTCATAACTAGCTATTTTTTAAAAAAAACGAAAATTGGATTAATTGTAAGAGCTGTAGGAGACTCACCTGAGTCTGCATCTAATCAAGGAATAAATGTTAGGCTAGTTCGTTACGCTTGTATACTTTATGGAGGCGCAATGAGTGGACTTGCTGGTGCTTATTTATCCATGATTTATACTCCTCAGTGGATTGAAAATATGACAGGTGGAAGAGGTTGGATCGCATTGGCTCTGGTAGTTTTCTCAACCTGGAATCCTATTAAAATTTTGATTGGTGCTATGATTTTTGGCGGGTTAACAATTATTCAATTTCATATGCAAGCAATTGGAGTAAGAATTCCTGTGCAATTTTTAACAGCTCTACCTTACATCGTTACAATAATAGTTTTAGTTGTAATTTCTCGTGATAGTAGAAAAATTAGGCTAAGTACTCCTAGTTCTCTGGGGAAATCTTTTCATAAAGACAATTAATTCTAAAATAATTATTTTTTTTAAGATAATTTAATCTAAATTTAAATAACTAAAAAATCAAAAGGGGAAATAAATTTATGCATAAATTTTTAATTCGATCTTTCGTCTCTTCTTTAGTTTTATTATTTACATTAACTGTAGCTGCAGTTGCCAAAGATGTTAAGGCAGCATTTGTTTATATTGGTCCAACTGGTGACCATGGATGGACATATCAGCATGATGTAGGTAGAAAAGCTGTTGAAGCTGCCGGATTTAAAACAACTTACGTAGAAGGTGTTCCAGAAAGTGCCGATGCTGAGAGGGTTCTTAGACAATTAGCTAACTCTGGTCATGATGTTATCTTTACAACTAGTTTTGGATATATGAATCCAACTAACAAAGTTGCAAAAGAGTTTCCAAATGTAAAATTTGAACATGCTACTGGATACAAAAGAGAACATCCAAATGTTTCAACATACGCAGCTAGATTCTATGAAGGTAGAACTATCTTAGGAACAATTGCTGGAACTATGACAAAATCAAATATTATTGGTTATGTTGCATCTTTTCCAATTCCTGAAGTTATCAGAGGTATCAATTCATTTACTTTAGCAGCTCAAAAAGTTAACCCAAATATTAAAACTAAAATTGTTTGGGCTTTCACTTGGTATGATCCGGGTAAAGAAGCAGAGGCAGCAAAAGCTTTAATCGATCAAGGTGCTGATGTAATTGCTCAACATACAGATAGTACTGCTATTGTTCAAATGGCTGAAAAAGCTGGAGTATATGCTTTTGGACAAGCAAGTGATATGGACAAGTTTGCTCCTAAAGCTGTATTAACTTCAGTTGAGAACAATTGGGGACCATATTACGTAGACAGAGTTAAAGCAGTTGCAAATGGTACATGGAGTCAAAAAGATACTTGGCATGGTATTGGAGATGGTATGGTTGTGATATCAGATTTAGATTCACAAATGCCAGCTGACCTGAGATCAAAAGTTAAAAAACTTCAGGCAGATTTAGCATCTGGAAAAGTTCATTCTTTCACAGGACCAATTTATGACCAGAAAGGTAACTTGATGGTTGCTGAAGGAAAAACTGCAGATGATGGAATGCTTGCAGGAATGATGACTTATGTTAAAGGTGTTGAAGGAGATATACCTAAGTAATCAGTTTTCAATTTAAAAAATTTAAAAGGCCGGTTTTTTAACTGGCCTTTTTTATATCTGATGTTTTTTTTTGATTTGTTCAATCCTTAATTCTTCATAAACTTCGAAGGGTTGTACTATCCAAGGATTATCAGGAAGTCTATTTGCACAGAAGTCTGGCTCAAATGTTGATTTCTTTTTTTTAAATAATGTTGCAGTTTTAATGTCTTCTATTTTATCCTTAATGGGTTCGTATTTTTTTAACCAATCTATACTTTTGTTAAAAGTAATTCCTGTGTCAGATAAATCATCACATAAAAGTATTTTTCCACCCATATTAGGTGCTATCGAACTCATTTCTCTTGAAAACACAATATCACCTTGCTCATCCTCTACTCCCTTACCACTGTAAGATTCAACGGCAAGATACGCACATTTTAATTTAAAAATTCTACTTAAAACATCTATCATCGGCGCTGCTCCACGCATGATGCCAATTAGTATGGTTGGTTTATATCCGCTCTCATCAATTTGGATTGCAAGCTTCTCAACAGTTTTATTGTACTCGTCCCAGCTGACAATCATTTTTTCAGACATAATTTTTTATATCTATTTATTTAAATAATAAAACTAAAACTGCAAGAACGATAAGTGCTATTATTGAGTATATTAAAATATACAACCTATGAATGTTTCTCCCTCTTAAATTAAAATAATGTCTTGCTACACCAGAAATAACAGCAATCGCACACAATATTAACCAATTATATTGATGATAAACTAAAAAGCTCGAATGCCCTGAAAGCATTATAAACAAAACTAAAAAAGTGGAATAATTATTATGAATTGATCTCTGTTTAGCTGCTAGAGACAGACTCATATCAAATTTTTCACCTCTTTCACTACTACTTATTATGTTCATTTGATTGGGTATAATTACTGTAAAAACATTACCAAACATATTAGTACCAATGATTAATCCAACACTTAAAATTGCAAATTTCGGTCCAAATAGTTTTGTAAGTCCAAATGAAACAACTGCTAACAAAATTATTCCTAAGGATATAAATAAAATATTATTTTCAATTAATTTTGATTTACATAAAAGATCATAAATAAACCAAGCTACAATCAATGATAAAAGCGAAATAATAATAGCATAACTTGGAGGCATTAACAGAACACGCTTATCAACCATCAATACTCCAGCGTTATAATAGTAAATTACAACTAATAGCAACATTCCAGTTACAAAAGTTAAGTAACTTTGCCACTTAAAGATTACCAATCTATTTAAGTAATCCTGGGGTGGAGATGTTTTTAACCTTGAAAGTTTGTAAAAAAAACCTGAATGCATCAGATATCCTTCACCATCGATATCATCACTTGTTATATTTTTATTTAAATTATTATCTAAGTAATTAAATAAAAAACTATTACCTACCCATAATATTGCAAATAATACATGGCCCCATCTAAGAATAACTTCTAACCATTTTATTGTATAAGGTAAAAATTCCATTAATATTTTATTTTATCTACTTTTTTATCCCAAATTTCAAATGCTTTTAAAGCTTCATCTCTGAGCATTTGAACCATTTTAATTTTCCTATCATCAATTTTTTTTGGGATTTCTGTATAAATAAAGGAGTCATCGAAATCTATATTTTTTGCATCTTCTCTAGTATTTGCATAATATATTTTATCTAATCTTGACCAATAAATTGCTGAGAGACACATCGGACAAGGTTCACAAGATGTATAAATCTCGCATCCAGAGAGATCAAAAGTATTTAAATTTTTACAGGCTTCCCTAATTGCTACTATTTCTCCATGAGCAGTTGGATCATTTGAAGAAGTAACTTTATTTGAACCCTCTGCAATAATCTTATCATCCTTAACTATAACACTTCCAAAGGGACCGCCAATTGTATTTGCACTATTTATTGAAAGTTCAATAGCTTTTGCCATAAATTTTTTTTTATCTTCCATTTTAATTTTTTATTTTATTTTTAATTTTGTTAATGCTCATTAAAATTCTTTCAGGGGTTGCTGGTGCATTTAGTTCTGGTGCAAACTGATAATTTCCAATTGAAGCAACTGCATCTTTTATTGCATAAAAAACACTCATGGCTAGCATCAAAGGGGGTTCACCAGTTGTTTTTGCTTTATTAACAACTTTTTCTTTATTTAATCCTTCTTTAAAAATTTCTACATTAAATTTTTTTGGAATATCACTTACTGCAGGTATTTTGTAAGTCGATGGAGAAAAAGTTGTAATCTGGCCATCTGATTTCCACTTCAATTCCTCAATTGTAAGCCAACCTTGTCCTTGTACAAAACCGCCCTCTATCTGGCCCAGTTCTAGTGCTGGATTTATTGGTTTCCCAGCATCATGTAAGATATCCACTCTTTCCAGCATGTTTTCACCAGTCAATGTATCTACAGTTACTTCCGAAACAGCTGCTCCGTAACAAAAGTAATAAAAAGGTCTTCCTCTAAATTTTTTTTTATCAAAATTAATTTTTGGTGTTGAATAGAAGCCTGATGATGAAAGAGAAATTCTGTTTAAATATGCCTCTTGAATTATGCTTTTAAATTCAAATTGTCTGTTTCCAAATATTATGTATTGGTCTTTATAAACTGCCTCTTGATTGTAGATCTTATATTTTTTCTTAATAAATTTTTCTAAATTCAATTTAATTTTTGCTACTGCATTTAGAGCTGCTGCTCCATTAAGGTCTGTAGTTGAAGAAGCTGCGCTAGCTGAAGTATTTGGAACCTTGGCTGTATTTGTTGATGAGATATGAACTAAATTATATGGTAATCCTAGAGAGTTTGCCACTAATTGAGCAATCTTTGTATGAGTTCCCTGACCCATTTCAATGCCTCCATGATTCAAATGAACACTTCCATCTGTATAAATATGAACTAAAGCTCCAGCTTGATTTAAGTGAATTGTAGTAAATGAAATACCAAATTTTAAAGGTGTAATAGCTATACCTTTCTTTTTAAACTTATTTTTTTCATTAAATTTTCTTATATCCGAATATCTTTTCTTATAATTAGATTTACTTTCTAAATTTTTAAATATTTCATTAATGACATTATCTTCAACCGTCATTCCATAATGAGTTACATTCTTTTTATCTTTTTGATAAAAATTTTTCTTTCTAACCTCTATAGGATCTTTTTTTAAGTACCTTGCTATATTATCTATAATATTTTCTATAGCCATCATCCCTTGATTACCACCAAAGCCTCTAAATGCAGTTGAGGTTGGAATATTTGTTTTACATAAATTATTTGTTACCTCGATATCTGAAATATAATATGCATTGTCCACATGAAGCAAAGCTCTCTCGTTTATTGCTGCTGATAAATCGGGTGACATTCCACAATTAGAAGATAAATTTAATTTTAGCCCTTCAATGATACCTTGATCATTAAAACCAACTTCATATTCAGATAAAAATTCATGTCTCTTACCAGTTAAAATTATATCATCATCTCTATCCAATCTTAATTTAACTGGTTGACCTGATTTTCTTGCCAACAATGCACAAATGCATGCTGTCATGAAATTTGTTTCCTTTCCTCCAAAACCACCTCCTATTCTTCTAACTTCAACATTTATTGAGTTACTTTTTTGATTAAACATTTTTGCAATTAATTGTTGAGTTTCTGATGGATGTTGTGTTGAACTATAAACTAAAAAATTATCATCCTCTTTAGGAACAACAAAAGCTGTCTGGCCCTCTAAATAAAAGTGCTCTTGGCTTCCAGTTGTAAAATTTCCTTTTAAATTATTTTTTGAATTTTTTATTTTTTTTGAAGGGTTACCTTTTTTAATTTTTCTAGGTTTAAATAAAAATTGCCTTTTATTTAGAGCTTCTTTAATTGTAATAACAGGTTTTAAATCTTTATAGGTAATTTTGGCTTTTAATACTGCCTTTCTAGCAAGCTCTGTAGTTGTAGCAGCTACAGCAAATAATGGCTGACCAAAAAACTCAACTTTTTTTTCTGGAAAAATTGGATCACCATCAAAAACTGGACCCACATCATTCCTACCAGGGATATCTCTTTGAGTAACTATTGATATTACTCCTTCACTTTTTTTTACCTCGGTTAAGTCTATATTTTTGATTATTGCATGGGCTTTTTTGCTTAAACCAATAGCGCCATAAATTGTATTTTTTGGTTCATTAATATCATCAGTATACTCTGCATATCCACTTACATGCTTATAGGCGCTGTCATGTGGTCTTATTTCCTCAATATAGTTCTCTTTGCTCATTTAGTTTACTCTTGATAACTTATTTAAATTTATTTCTACAAAACATTTCATTAATAAATTTTTTGCTATCTCTAATCTGTATTCTTTGCTAGCTCTCATGTCTCCAATAGGACTTAAATCTTTTTCTAAATATTTTTTTGCTTGATCAAAAGTATTGATCGTAAGTGGTTTATTTTTAAGAATTTTTTCACATGCTTTAGCTCTTTTTGGTACAGCAGCCATACCTCCATATGCAATATAAACCTCTTTAATTTTATTATTATTAATCTCAAAATTAAAAGATCCACAAACAGATGAAATATCATCATCAAATCTTTTTGAGATCTTAAATGCCTTAAAAATATTTTTCTTAAATAATGGTATTTTAATTGAGTGTATAAACTCATTGTTTTTTAATTTAGTTTTTCTGTAACCAAGAAAAAAATTATTTAAAGGTAATATTTTTCTTTTATTAAAACTTTCAATTAAAACCTCTGCATTTAATGAGAGTAAAATTGGTAATGTATCTCCTATTGGAGATGCGGTTGCAATATTGCCACCTATGGTTCCCACATTTCGAATTTGAACAGAACCATATCTCTTAAGAACCGAATAAAAATCTGGATAATGTTTTTTAATTTCTTTTTCAAATTTTATTAAAGGTGTAGCGGAACCAACTTCTAAATAATTTTTACTTACTTTGATAAAATCTAATTCATTAATTTCTTTTAAATCAATTATAAATGGAATTTCTTTTCTCTCTTTTGTAACTTTTAAAGATAAGTCGGTACCTCCAGCAAGAAAACTAAAATTAGTATGTTTTTTAATTATACCTTTTAAATCTTTAATATTTTTTGGTGAAAAATAAATCTTATCATCTTTTTTAATATAAATATTTTTTGTTTTAATTTTTTTTAATTGCTGAATAATTTTATTTTTATTTTTAGAAAATTGATCATTTTTATTTATTTTATTTAAACTTTTTGCAGCATCAATTATAGGTCTGTAACCAGTACAACGACATAAATTACCGGATATAGAATCTGATATTAATTCATTATTAAGATTTTTGTTATTTTTAAACATTGAAAATAACGACATGACAAATCCTGGTGTGCAGAAACCACATTGAGATCCATGAAATTTCACCATTGCGTCTTGCACCGGATGAAGTTGTCCATTTTTAGAAACTAAATCTTCCACAATTATAAGTTGTTTACCATTCAGTGTTGGGACAAACGAAATACAAGAATTAATTGCTTTATATTCAATTTTATTATTGACTAATTCACCTAAAACAATTGTACATGCACCACAACCACCTTCTGAACATCCCTCTTTAGTTCCGGTCTTTTTTAATTCAGTTCTAATATAATTAAGTAACGTTTGATTTGGATCAGGATTTTTGATTACTATAAGCTTATCATTTAATAGAAATTTAACAGAACTCGATATCACTTAACTACCTCTATAAGTAGAATAACTCCAAGGTGAAACAAGTAAAGGAACATGATAATGTTGTGAGGGATCTGAAATACCAAATCTTATAACAACATCATCCAAGAATGGTACATCGCTAGCTGAAGATATATTTTTAAAATAGTCACCAATATGAAAAATTAATTCATATTTACCCTTAATGAAAACATCTCCCTCTGCTAATGGTGAATTAGCTCTACCATCATCATTGAGTTTTATTGACGTTAATTTTTTTCGTTCTGAATTATTAATATAAAACAAATCAACTATGATACCTTTGCCAGGTTTACCAGAATACACATCTAAAACATGAGTTGTGAGCTTTGTCATAAAATTATAGTATCATTTAATTTCAAACTTAAATTTTTAAAAGTTATATGAGAACAATAGATAACATTAACGATCTTAACAAGTCTGATTTTTTGTCTATATTTGGTAATGTTTTTGAAAAAACTGAGTCGGTTGCTATGGAAGCTTTTGAGTTAAAACCATTTAAAAACTTTGAAGATATTGTGTTTAAAATGCTTGATATTTATGAAAATTACGAAAAAAATAAAATTTTAGAGATTTTAAATGCACATCCTGAGCTTGCTGTAGCAAAAAAAATGACCTCTGAATCTATATCAGAACAAGCCTCTGCAAAATTGAACCAATGTTCTAATGATGAATATGAAGAATTTAAAAAATTAAATTCAGAATATAAAAAAAAGTTTAATTTTCCTTTTATAATTGCTGTAAAAGGCAAAGATAAAAATGAAATTTTGAATAATTTTAGACAAAGAATACAAAGTGATGTAGAAAGTGAATTCCTTGAGGCGAAAAAACAAGTAAAAAAAATCGCAACCTTTCGTTTGAATGAAATAAATAAAAAATGAAAAAATTTATAAGCGCAAAAATGATTAACTTAGCGGATCCAAGAATTGGATCTAAGGTAATATTTAAGACTGACGATTTTTTTGCGGCTGCTCACAGAATATTAAACATCGAAACTCCAGTTTTTAAAGATGGACTATTTGACAAACATGGTAAATGGATGGATGGATGGGAAACAAGGAGAAGAAGATCAAAAGGTTTTGATTATTTAATTTTAAAACTTGGTAAACCTGGAAAGATATTTGATATAGACATTGACACAACACATTTCAATGGAAATCAGCCCACACATGCTTCGTTAGAGGGTTGCTTAAGTAAAACAAAGCCTAATAAGAAAACAAAATGGATTTCTTTACTGAGCAAAAAAAAACTTGGGCCAAGCCGAAACCACAGCTTCAAATCAAGCAACAAATCTGTTTTTAATTATATAAGACTAAACATTTTTCCGGATGGTGGAGTTGCAAGACTAAGGCTTTATGGAAAAATTGAAATGGAGAAAAACTTTTTAAATCATAAAACTATCAACCTTACTTCTGTTTTAAATGGCGCTTCAATTATTGGTTGTAATAATGAACATTTCGGCAGGGCTGAAAATATCATAGCACCTGGTAAAGGAAAAAATATGGGAGATGGTTGGGAAACAAGAAGAAGTAGAGGAAAAAACTTTGATTGGCTTATAATAAAATTTGGAAAACCAGGATTAATTAAAAAACTAGAGATAGATACCCATCATTTTAAAGGAAACTACCCCGATAGTTGTTCAATCCAAACTGCAAGCATTTCAAAAGATCTGTCCAATAAATCAATTGTCAATAATTCAAAAAATTGGAAATTTATTTTAAATAAGTCAAAACTGTCAGCTCACAAGAAACATATTTTTAAAAAATTCTTAATTAAGAGAAGTAAGGAAAATTATCTTAAAATAAATATCTATCCAGACGGTGGAATTTCAAGAATAAGGGCATTTGGAAATTTTGTGAGATGAAAATAATAAAAGCAAAAAAAATTACTAAAAAAAATTTTTCTAAATTTGGTCAATTAATAGATACGTCAAAAAAAAATCCCATAAATATTAATGATGGGTATGCAAAAAGATTTGATAATTTGATAAACTTAGATGCATCTAAAAACAAAGGGAAAGCAATTGTTAGTATTTTTAAAGCAAAAAAAAGAAGGTTTCCTATGAAAATCGATATGATGGAAAAACATCCTTTAGGAAGCCAGGCCTTTATACCAATGGAAGATACAAAATTTTTAGTATTTGTAGCACCAAAAGGAGATAAACCAGATGTAAATAAAATCCAATCCTTTTTAGTCCCAAAACAAACTGGAGTTAATTACAATGCTGGTATTTGGCACTTTCCGTTGATTTCTATGAAAAATATGAATTTTCTAATTGTTGATAGAAAAGGAAAAGGAAACAATCTTGTTATTTATAAATTTAAAAAAGATAAAATTATTTTGAAAAAATGAAAAAAAAATACCCAAGAGATTTAGTGGGATATGGTTCCAAAAAAGTTAAGGTAAAGTGGCCTGGTAATGCTAAGTTAGCTTTGCAATTTGTACTTAATTACGAGGAGGGAGCAGAAAATTGTACTCTTCATGGTGATAAAACTTCAGAAGTATTTTTATCAGAAATTATAGGAGCAAAACCAATTAAAGGTCGACACTTAAATATGGAATCAATTTATGAATATGGATCAAGAAGAGGGTTTTGGAGAATTCATGATCTATTTAATAAAAAGAAAATTCCACTTACTATTTTTGGAGTTGGTATGGCATTGGAAAGAAATAAAGAAGTTTGTTCAGCTATAAAAAAAGCAAATTATGAAGTTGCAAGTCATGGGTGGAGATGGATTGACTATCAAAATGTATCAAAGAAAAAAGAAAAGAATGATATGGAGCTTGCAGTCAAATCTATAAAAAAGATATTTGGTAATCAACCTGCTGGTTGGTACACCGGTAGATGTAGCGAAAATACTTTAGATTTAGTAATTGATAATGGTAGTTTTTTATACTGTAGCGATACATACAGTGACGATCTTCCTTACTGGATAAAAAAAGGTAATAAAAAACAACTAATGGTTCCTTACACACTTGATAACAATGATATGAGGTTTGCAACCAATCAAGGATTTAATTCAGGTGAACAATTTTATAATTATTTAAAAGATAGTTTCGATGCCCTTTATGAGGAGGGAAAAACTTCACCTAAAATGATGTCGGTTGGTTTGCATTGTAGATTAATTGGAAGACCTGGTAGAATACAGTCTCTTAAAAAATTTTTAAATTACATCACAAAATTTAAGGATATTTGGATCTGCAAAAGAGTAGATATAGCTAAACATTGGATAAAAAATTACAGTTAAATTTTTATTATTGTTCAGCAGCTATAGAGGTATAGTGCGCAACTGCTTCTATTTCATCATCAGTTAGTATACCCTCCATTGCGGGCATTACTCCTATACCGTTTCTAACTGCCATTAAGATTCTTTGAATATCAGGTCTAATTTCATTTAAATTTGGACCAACCATTGCATTCGATCCAGCATCTGAGAGCATATGACATGCTGCACAATTTCCAGTACCCAGAAAAACTTCTTTTCCCTTATTAAACAATTCATCAGCATTAGCATGGGTAAATGATAAAAGTATCAAAAATAATGATGTACCAAAGAAATTTAAAAATAATTTTTTCACATAAATTTGGTATCATAATTAAAAAAATTTAAAAAGGAGAATTATGAAAGCTTATTGGGTTGCAAATTATACTGAAATAAAAGACGACGAAAGACTTAAAAAATATGCTGTTAAAGCAAAAGAAGCGGTTGAAAAATATTCTGGAAAAATAATAGCGAGAAGTGCAAATAACGTAACTTTAGAAGGCAGAGAAATGGTTAGAGTAGCACTTGCAGAATTTCCAGATATTGAAACAGCAAAAAATTGTTACAATTCCGAAGAGTATGTTGAAGCTAGAAAACATTTGGAAAATAATGCTACTAGAGAACACATAATTTTTGAAGGAATGTAAGTTAATAAAGGCTTAATACTGAATAGGTTCGGGATCTATACTTCTCCATAAATACCATGTCGCTACAGAACAGTAAGGGGAAAACTTTTTGTTTAAATATTTCACGTAACTTTCTGGAGGTAGATATTTTTTATTAAAATTTTTTGAAATAGCTCTTAACAAACCAATATCCTGAATTGGCCAAATATTAGGACGATTATAAGTAAATAATAAAATCATTTCTGCTGACCATCGTCCAATTTGTCTTAATTGAGAAAGATAAATTATGGCATCTTCATCAGACATTTTTGAAATAAGTCTTGGATTAAACTCTTTACTTAATATTTTTTGAGCTAAACTTTTTATTCCTTTCACTTTCTGTCTACTTAGACCACAACTTTTGAGCTGAATAGTAGATAACTTGCTTACTGTTTTTGCATTAATTTTATTTTTGCATTTTTTCTTAAATTTTAAAAAAACTGAATTAGCAGCAGCAACGCTAATTTGTTGTCCAATTATACTTTTACAGAGAGAGAAAAAAACATCTTTTCTTGAAGTTAGCACTGTCTCTGATGGGGATTTATATTTTTTAATCAAAAAAGACATGGTTTTATCTTTTTTAGATAAATATTTTTTTGCTTTATTCCAGTATGATGGAGTTTTACTCATGTCGTGAAACAGATAACTTTTTTTTCAAATACATCTCTCTTCTAAATATAATAATAGATGAAACTATAACTAATAAGGCACCTAATAAAGTTTTAGAAGTTGGTATTTCATTCCAAATAAAATATCCAAAAATTATTGCAAATACTAATCCAAGATATTTTAAAGGGGAAACTAAACTTACTTCTGAATATTTATAAGATTGTGATAACCATAAATTAGCAAGACCACCTAATATACCAACCATAGATAGCAAAAATAAATCAATTAAACTTGGCAAAATCCATCCCTGATAAATAGATAGAAAGCTTAAAAGCATTATTGAGAATGAAAAGAAAAAACTAATCAACCAGGCAGGTTCAGTCGATGATAATTTTCTTATAGCAATAGCAACGTAAGATAGACCTAAGCAAAAAATTATTGGATAAATATAATATAAATTTAAAGAGCTAAAACCTGGTTCAGTTATGAAAATTATACCAACAAATCCAACTAGGACCGCTAACCATCTATAAATACCAACTTTTTCTTTTAATAAAAAAATTGAAAATATTGTTATAAATATTGGTGCTGCAAAAGATATACTTACAACTGTTGCCAAAGGTAAATTTCTTAATGCTACAAATATAGAAACCAAAGCAATTAATCCTGCTAAACATCTTTTAAAATGAAGAAATGGTCTAGTTGTTTTATAAAAATCTAAATATCTATCTTTAGGAATAAGAAATAAAATAGGAATTATTCCACAAAATCCTCTGAAAAATAATACTTGTCCAACGGGATAATCCTCAGACCATTTAACAATCACATCCATAAGTGAAAATGCACATACCGATATGAACATGTAAAAAAAGCCTAATTGATTTTTTGATAGCATATGATTAACTTTAGATTAATTAAGTTAATTATCAATGGAAATAGCAATTTTAGGATTAGGATGTTTTTGGGGACCAGAAATTAAGTTTAGTAAACTTGATGGAGTTATTAAAACAGAAGTAGGTTATTGTGGAGGTCATAATGCTGAAACCAATTACAAAGAAGTATGCACAGGCACAACAAATCATGCAGAAGTAGTAAAATTAGATTTTGATCCTAAAATAATATCTTACGAGAAAATTCTTGAATATTTTTTTGAAATTCATGATCCAACAACTTTAAATTCTCAAGGACCAGATTTTGGAACCCAATATAGAAGTGAAATATTTTATTTAAATGATCAGCAAAAAATTACTGCTGAAAAAATGATAGAAAAAGAAAACGCCAAATTATCAGGAAAAGTAGTAACAAAAACTTCTTTAGTTAAAAATTATTGCCCAGCTGAAGAGTATCATCAAAGATATTTGGAAAAAAGATAAAATGTCTCTAGTCGATACAAGTTGGTTAGAAAATAATATTGATAAAGTAAAAATTATTGATTGCTCATGGCATATGCCTCAAACTCAAAGAAATGGTTTTGAGGAATATACAGAGGAGCATATTCCAAATGCTATTTTTTTTGATTTAGATAAAAATTCTAAATTAGATACTGATTTACCACATATGCTTACTGATACTAAATCTTGGGAAAAAATAATGAGCAACATGGGTATAGAAAATAATGATCGAATAGTAATTTATGATAATTCTGATGTTATTAGTTCTTGTAGATGTTGGTACAATTTAATTTATTACGGACATGATCCTAAACTAGTTCATGTTCTGGATGGTGGATTAAAAAAATGGAAAAAAGAAAATAAACCTACAGATAACATAGAAGTAACCAATCAAACTTCAAAGTATATATGCAAAGAAAATATAGAACTAGTTAAAAATAAAAAACAAATAGATGAAAATATTAATTCACATGAATTTAATGTTGTTGATGCAAGAAGTAGAGAAAGATTTGAAGGCAAAGTTGATGAACCAAGGAAAGGTCTTAGAAGTGGTTCAATAAAAAATTCTTTTTGCCTACCCTTTTCTGAATTAGTAAACGAAGACCATACTTTTGTTAGTAAAGATAAAATAATGGAAAAATTTAAGTCCTTTAAATTTGATCATGATAAAAATCTAGTGTTTTCATGTGGTTCTGGAGTGACTGCAAGTGTATTGGCACTAGCTTATTCTTTAATAAATGCTAAATATATGCCGACAATTTACGATGGCTCTTGGGCTGAATACGGAAAAAATTAACTTATGAAAACATCTACAAAAATAACAAGTATAGTAATCATATTTTTCTTAATCATTGCAACAGTGATCATTGGAAGAACAATGATAGGAAATCATTTCAAAAAAAAATTTAGTAAAAGACCGCCTCCTGGAATAATAATAACTACTACTCAAGAGAGAGTTTTTGAAAATGTTGTTAGTACCTATGGGACTGCAACTCCAATTCAAACACAATCATTTAAAATTGAAAAATATGAAATATTAAAACCTATAAAATTTAATCAAAAAGTTAAAAAAGGTGATGTAATTGCTGAGCTTAAAAATCGAAAAGTTATTGCTCAATTTGATGGTGTTATTGGAAAAAGAGAATTTTCAGAAGATATAGAGGTTTCAAAATCCTCAATATTAATTAATCTTGAAGATACTAGCTCAATATATTGTGATGTAGATATACCTGAAATTTTTGTACCATTTATTGAGGTTGGTCTGCCAGTTGATATTAAATTTTCTGGATATAAAAATAAAATTTATAAAGGTGAAGTAGACTCTTTTGCTAGCAGGATAAGTGAGGATACAAGAGCTTTAGCAACAAGAATTAAAATGGACAACTCATCAGGTGAAATTTTACCTGGCTCATTTTTAGAAATATCAATTAAATATGATGTGAGAAATGGCTTAAGTGCTCCTGACACTAGTACAATTGTCGAGGGTGAAAATGTTTTTATTTATAAAGTAGATGAAAAAAATAAAGTAATGAAAACAAAGGTAACCATTGGTGATAGATATTTGGGCTTTGTAGAAATATTAGATGGATTAAATAATGGAGATAAAATTGTTGCAGAAGGAACAAAAAAAGTAAGGCCAAATTTAACAATCAGACCTATAGAGAAAGGTGCTAAAAAAAAACAAGGAAATTCTAGCTGGGGTAAAAAAGATAAATCAAAAAAAGCTGAAGAAAAAAAAGGTAAATTTGATTGGTTGAAAAATATTTTTAAAAAATCAGATAAAGAGAAAAAATAATTAAATGTATATAACTGAAGTTAGCATTAAACGACCTGTTGTTGCTTGGGTTATGTCTTTGATATTGATAATTTTTGGTATTTTTGTCTTTTTAGAATTGCCAGTACGAGAACTTCCAGATGGTATACAGCCCCCAGTAGTTCAAGTTCAAACTGATTATAAATCTGCTTCTGCTGAAATCGTTGATGAAGAAATAACTCAAAAGTTAGAGGATGTAATTGGAGGCGCTGAAGGTATCAAAAATATTGACTCAAGTTCTCTCAATGGAAGAAGTAGGATTAATATTCAATTCAACACAGACATTGATTTAGATGATGCAGCTAATGATATTAGGGAAAGAGTTGCAAGAGTTGTAGATAATTTACCAAGTGAGTCAAACCCTCCACAAATTTTAAAACAGGCAGCAGGTTTTACAACTACAATGTGGGTAGCATTATCATCCCCAACCTGGAATGATCTAGATCTTGGTGATTATGCTGAAAGATATCTAATAGATGCATTTTCAAGCGTACCAAACGTAGGTCGAATTTTAGTTGGTGGATTAAGAGAGCTTAGTGTTAGAGTTTGGATAGATCCAATAAAATTAGCTGCAAACAATCTTACAATTCAAGAAGTTGAAAGAGCTCTTAGAAATGAGAATATAAATCTTCCAGCTGGAACCTTAGAAGCTAATAACAAAGACTTAACTTTAAACATTGATAAATCCTATTCTAATATTGATACTATTAAACAATTGCCACTTAAAAAAAATAAAGAAAAAGTTATTATTTTATCTGATGTGGCTAATATAGAGTTTGGACCTGTTTCAGAAAAAACTTTATTTAAAGCACAAAGAAAAAATGCAGTAAATTTAAAAACTGTAGGAATTGGAATTTATGCAAAAAGTGGTGCATCAACGGTAGAGCTTTCTAAACAAATAAAAACTAAAATTAAAGAACTTAACAAATCCTTACCTGATGGATTAAAGTTAGAGATAGCATTTAACAGAGCGACCTACATTGGCGCAGCAATTGAAGAAGTATATAAAAGTTTAGTAATTGCATTCGTACTAGTTGTTTTAATTATTTATCTTTTTTTAGGTAACCTAAAAGCTGTAATAGTTCCTGCGGTTGCTTTACCAGTTAGTCTTATTGGATCATTTCTCGGGTTATATATATTTGATCTATCAATTAATATTTTTGTATTACTAAGTTTTATTCTAGCAATTGGTATAATCACTGATGACTCTGTAATAATGACTGATGCGATCTATACAAGAATTGAAAATGGAGAAACACCTTTAGTGGCTGCTTACAAAGGTTCTAAACAAATTACATTTGCAATTATTGCAACGACTTTAATTCTTGTAGCAGTATTTTTACCTTTAATTTTTATTAAAGGAATATCAGGAACTTTGTTTAAAGAAACAGCAATAGCCTTATCTTTTTCAATTGTTGTATCTTCTTTTGTGGCATTAACATTATCTCCAATGCTAGGAAGTAAATTTTTAAACAAAAAAGAAAAAATTAATTTCTTCGTAAAAAAATTCAATAATGGATTTAAATCTTTTACAGGATTTTATGTAAACTCTCTTAAATATTGGGTGAATAAACAAAAAACTATTTCAATATTTATAATTTTAATTATAGCTGCTTCAGCTTATTTGTTTAGTTTTTCCAAAAAAGAATTAATACCAATTGAAGATAGAGGTGCTTATTTAATTATTGGGTCAACTGATGAAGGAAGTTCATTTGAATATACCCAGGAAAAAGCGCAAATAATTGAAGGAAGAATATTAAGATTATTGCAGGCAGAAGACAGTCCCTATGCAAGACTAATCATGAGAGTTCCTGGTTTTGGAAGATCTGCAACGTCATATAACAGTTTTATAATTATTGCATTACTTGATGAATGGAAAAATAGAGAAAAAGGTAGTCAAACAATATTAAGAGAAGCAATTGGACAAGTGGTTTCTGTGCCTGAAACTTTTGCTTTTCCAATTTCTCCACAATCAATAAGAGTATCTAGTTACAATAAGCCCGTTCAAATGGTGATATATGGATCGAGCTACGAAGAATTAGAAGAAATTCAAAATAGTGTCTTAAGAGAATTAAGAAAAAATAGAAATATGTCTAGAATTGAAAGTGATTATACAAAAAATAAACCTGAAGTTAAATTAATCACCAATAAAAACAGAGCAAATGATTTGGGAGTTTCTACTGAAAATATAGGTAGAACTCTAGAAACTCTTTATGGAGGAAAAAGAGTAACAACTTTTAGTAAAGAAGGAAGAGAATACCCAATTATTTTACAACAATATTTAGCAGACAGAAGAGATAAAGATGGGTTATCAAAAATTTTTGTTAGATCTGAAACAACTGGTAAACTTGTATCTGTTGCAAGTTTAGTTGAGTTTAAAGAGAAAGGCACTGCTGAAGCGCTTCCAAGATACAATCGTCAAAGAGCAGTTACAATTTCTGCTGCGCTTGCAGAAGATTACACTCTAACAGAGGCTATAAAATACCTGGAAGATATCATGATTAGAATTGCTCCTCAAAATCAAATCACTTGGAAAGGAAAATCTGAAGAGCTAAAAGAAACAACAAATGAAATATACTTAATTTTTGCTCTTGCTTTGTTAACTGCCTATTTAGTAATGGCAGCAACATTTAACTCTTTTATTCATCCATTTATTATTATTTTAACAGTTCCACTAGCTGTATTTGGTGGATTAGTATTTATTTTATTTTTAAATAGTTCAGTAAATATTTTCTCTCAAATCGCTTTAATAATACTGATTGGTATATCCACAAAGAATAGTATTTTGATTGTAGACTACACAAACCAGATAAGAACTACCGGTGTTAAAATTCAGGACGCTATAATTAAAGCTTGCCAACTTAGAATTCGACCAATCATAATGACCTCACTTAGTACAATGATAGCAATGCTTCCATTAGTTATTGGAAATATTGGCCCAGGAGCAGGTGAAGGCTCTAGATTAGCTGTGGGTTCTACAATTTTAGGAGGAATGATTATTTCAACCTTCTTTACTTTGTATGTAACTCCAACAATGTATTTAGCTCTTGCAAAAAATACTAAGCGAATTGATGCAGTTGATATTGAATTAAAAAAACAGCTAAATTAAAAAATAATATATTTTGACGTTGATAAAGAATTTTTACATTCTGATAATTGTTGCTTATAAATATTTGATTGCTTCTCGACTCTTTTGGCTAAATTAATTACTTTTTTATTTTTTTTATAATTCTTATAGTTACCCCACCCTTCATGATAAGCAATATACTGCTTGAAAGCATCTTTTTTTGAAATTTTTAAAATTTTTTCAGTTTTATTAGTATACCAACCAATAAAATCTACACTGTCTTTAAATCTTGTCCTAGCAGCAAGCTTATTCCCAGTTTCTTCTTTATATTGTTTCCACGTTCCTTTTACAGCCTGTGAATACCCAAAAGAACTTGATGGTCTCTTGTAAGGCACTACTTTAAATAATTTCTGTCTAGGAGGTTTTGCAAATCTATTAAAACTGGACTCCATTTTTATAATTGCAAGCTGTAAATAAACTGGAGTTCCCCATTTTTTCTCAGCTTTTTTTGCATGTTTATACCACATGTATCTTTCATTAAATATAGAACAACTATCTGCTGTATTTTTTGGAACAGACGAACAACCTGAAATAAAAATTATTAAAATAAATAAATAATTAATTTTTAAAATTTTCATTTTTTTTAAAAAAGTAAAATATAATTATGGCTATAACTACACCTGCTAGATTTCCAAACAAATCCGAAAATTCAAAACTTCTATTAGGCACAAAGTATTGTAATACCTCAAGTAGAATAGATAAAAATATTAAATAAATACTTAAAATATTAAATTTATTATTTTTTCGGTAAGTTAGAAAACCAATAATTGAGAGAACTATATATGCATATAAATGATTTGTGGAAACAATATAATTTGCAGTTATTTGAGGTTGGATTTTACAATCATTGTAAATATAACAGCCAAGTAAACTACCTGGGAACAAATACAAAATAATTAGAATGAAATTGCATAAGTAAAAAATAAATTTATATTTTGAAAAATAATTAATCATTAATAATATAGTTTTATTTATCAAATTGATTTAAAAGATAAACAAATGAGTTATTTAATTTTAGTAAGACACGGTCAAAGTGTGTGGAATCTTGAAAAGAAATTTACTGGATGGGTTGATGTAGATCTGACAGAAAATGGAAAATCAGAGGCAAAAAAAGCTGGTGAATTAATAAAACAAGAAAAAATAGAAATTAACGTGTATTACTCCTCTTTTCAATTGAGGGCTAAAAATACTTTAAAAATTATACAGAAAGAATTACAAGATTTTAAAGAAGTAAAGAGTGCATGGGAATTAAACGAGAGACATTATGGGGCTCTGACAGGGTTAAATAAAGATGAAATGAAAAAAAAACTTGGAGAAGAAAAAGTTCATCAATTTAGACGTTCTTGGGACCTTAGACCCGACCCTTTAGATAAAAAAAATCCATATCACCCACTAAATATCGAAACATACAAAAATATTCCTTTAGAAGAAATTCCTGATACCGAGTCACTAAAAGATACATATGAAAGAGTAATAAAGTTTTATAATAACGAGATAGAACAGAAATCAAGTGAAAATATTCTTATTTCTGCTCACGGAAATTCCATTAGAGCTCTTTGCAAATATTTGTTTAATTTAAATAACAATGAGATCTCTAAACTTGAAATTCCAACAGGAAACCCACTTTTAGTTGAATTAGAAAACAACAAAATTTCTAATTGCAAATATCTTGATCAAGAAAGAGCTAAAGATCTTTTAGTTTTTTAAAAATATCTAGATCGGTTAAATGATAAAAATCTTTTTGGCTTTCATAACCAAATAATTTTTTTTGATCTAATAAATTATTCCAAATTTCCAAAATTGAGTAATTTTCTATTTTCTCTTTAGTAAATAATTTTTTATTAATTATTTGACATCCAATATAGATAAATTCTTTTTTAACCTCTTTGTTAATTAAATTATTTTTTAAATTAAAATCACCTTTTAACTTTTTATCAAAACTAAATTTTTTATTTACTAAAAGAAGAATGTTTTCTAATTTTTCAGAAAAATACATTTTTTCCATTTTTAATATCTCATCTTTATAGTCATTACTCCAGATTGTATCTGGATTAAAAATTATAAAATCCTTTTCATTAGAGTCTTTAATCATATTTTGAATACCTCCCCCTGTATCTAAAATGTGCTCACCATCCTCTATTATTTTGATATCAATATTGAAATTTTTACTGTTTAAAAAAACTGAAAATTGATCCTTTAAATAAAAAGTATTTATTAAGATTTTTTGAATACCTAGTTTTTCGATTAAATTAATACATCGCTCCAGCATACTTACATCTTTAATCTCTAATAAGGGCTTAGGAGTATTTAAAGTAATTGGGTTTAATCTCTTACCAAAACCTGCACATAAAATTAAGGCTGTATTTATTTTCACAACTTCACCTTATAAATTTTGGAAAATTATTTTTTAATAGCAACATCAAATTGTTAAATTGATTTTGCTCTTTAATTCTGTGATTAATCAATTCCCAAGCGTAAGGAATTAATTTAAGATATTTTTTTTTATTATCTCTTTCAGCTAAACGCATAAATATACCGATTATTTTTAAATTCCTTAAAACAGATAATATTTCAAAATCTTTTTTAAATTTTTCCAAATCAATTTTTTTATTTGTTTTGATGTAAAATTTAAATACTTTCTCTTTTAGTTCATTAGATGTTTTTAATCTTACATCGTCAATTAAAGATGCTAAATCGTAAGCTCTATTACCCATTAATGCATCTTGACTATCTATTACTGCAATTTTTTTATTGTAATACATCAAATTTGAAACATGAAAATCTCTATGAACAAATGTAACATTTTTATAATTTAATTTTGATAATAATTTTTTTATCTCTAATCTAAATTTTTTTTTAAATTGAATACTTTTGGATTTGGACAATATCTTTGGTGCATACCAGTCACTAAAAAGTTTAGTTTCATCAAACAAAATTTTGTTTTTATATTCTTGAACTTTATATAATTTGTTTTTAAAATTTTTTACTTTTTTATCTTTTATTAATTGTATTTTATTTAAAATTTTTATTATCTTTTTAAAAATGACATATTTATTATTCTTTTTGTTTTTTAAAATTTGAAACAAAGTTTGATCTCCGAAGTCATTTATTTCTACATAATTATTAATGTAATTTTCACTTATTAGATTTGGTGCTAAAATTTTATTTTTAATTAAAATTTTATTTATCGCATCATAAATTAAAAGATTTTTTAACTTTTCTTTCTTGGATATTACAATAATAGATTTATTTTCTCTGTTTCTATAAAATTCTCTAAAAGACGCATCACCTTTTATTTTTTTTAATTTTGCTAAGCTTTTCATCAAAATAGGTTTTAATTTAAACTTTTATATCTACAGATCTATCATTTAATTGATTTAAATAATTAAATGTTAAAGTTATAAATTTTATTTCTTTATCATCAATCAATTGCGGCCATTCTATAAGTGTTATTAATTTATTATCTTTTTCAAAAATATCTAAATTATTGATATCTTCTTTCCTATTAATTCTAAATAAATCATAATGTTTTATTCTTATATCTCTCACTTGGTACTCATTTAATAAACTAAAAGTAGGGCTTGTAATTTCTGTTTGTGTTAAATTATTTATTTTTTGATACTCATTTATAAAATATTTAACAAAGGTTGTTTTTCCAACACCCATCTCTCCATATAAAAAAACAAACTCGCCACCTTTAAGATATTTTGTAAATTCTTTAGCTAATTCTTTAGTTAACTTCTCTGAAGTGATATCGATTGTGCTATCTTTAATAGCGATAGGCATCTGGTTTGAAAGGACCTTCTGTTCCAACGCTTATATAATCTGCTTGCTCTTTTGATAATTTTGTTAGTTTTGCCCCAACTTTTTTTAAATGCAAAGTTGCTACTTTTTCATCTAAATGTTTTGGAAGTACATAAACTTTATTTTCATAATTTTTATGATTGTGCCAAAGTTCTATTTGAGCAATAACTTGATTAGTAAATGATGCACTCATTACAAAACTTGGATGTCCAGTTGCACAACCAAGATTAACTAATCTTCCTTCAGCTAAAAGAATAATTCTTTTACCACTAGGCAACTCTATTTCATGCACTTGAGGTTTTACTTCAGTCCACTTATAATTCTTAAGAGCCTCAACTTGTATTTCATTATCAAAGTGACCAATATTACATAAGATGGCTCTATCCTTCATGTCTCTCATATGATCTGCAGTAACAATATCTTTGTTACCTGTTGCTGTTACAACGATATCCGCTCTACTTATAGCCTCCTCCATCAAAACCACTTCATAACCTTCCATTGCAGCTTGAAGAGCGCAAATTGGATCTGCCTCTGTAACTAAAACTCTAGCTCCACTTTGTCTTAAAGATGCAGCACTTCCTTTTCCAACGTCCCCAAAACCAGCAACAATAGCAATTTTTCCAGACATCATTACATCAGTAGCTCTTCTTATCCCGTCTACTAAACTTTCTCTACATCCATATAAATTATCAAATTTTGATTTTGTGACAGAATCATTCACGTTTATTGCTGGAACCAAAAGGGATTTATCTTTTTCCATTTTATTTAGTGCTTTAATTCCAGTGGTAGTCTCTTCTGAAACACCCTTAATATCTTTCATTAAATCCTGATACTCGTTATGCATGATAGCTGTTAAATCTCCACCGTCATCTAATAACATGTTAGGCTTCCAGTCAGGTTTTCCAACTATAGTTTGTTTAATGCACCATAAATATTCCTCTTCTGTTTCACCTTTCCAGGCATAAACAGGGATTCCAGCCTTTGCAATTGCAGCAGCTGCATGATCTTGAGTTGAAAAAATATTACAAGAAGACCATCTTACTTCAGCACCTAATGCAACTAAAGTTTCGATTAGAACAGCTGTTTGAATTGTCATATGAAGACATCCTATAATCCTTGCACCCTTTAATGGTTTATCTTTAGAATACTCTTCTCTTAAAGCTATTAAACCAGGCATTTCACTTTCAGCTATTGATATTTCTTTTCTACCAAATTCAGCTTGAGCAATGTCTTTTACTTTATAATCTTCCATGGCAAGCTTTATACAGCTAAGTATTTATTTATCAAGAAATGATTAAACATTGGGAAATCTTATTTCTATCATTGCTCCTTCTTTATCAATACGATTAGATGCTACAATTTCACCATCGTGGAGTTCAACCAAGTTTTTTACTATATTTAAACCTAGGCCTGAGTGTTCTCCAAATTTTTCAGGCCTATTACTATAAAATCTTTTAAATATTCTTGATGTATCTTTTTCTTTAAATCCTTGTCCCTCATCAATAATTTTTATTGATATTTGATTTTTTCCATTAACAGAAACATCAACAAAAACATTAGCACCATCTTTACTAAATGATATTGAATTATCTAATAAATTTGCAATGATTTGTTCAATTCTGTTTTCTATACCATTTATTAAATATTTATCTTTTCCATCATTTTTATATTCAATTTTAATTCCTTTTTTTACTTGATGAATATTGTTATAGTCATCAACAACAGATTGAATGATAGGCTCAATATCAATATTTTTCATTTTTTCTTTACTTAAAGCAACTTCGTCTTTTAACATTTGAGAATAATCAGTAATTAATCTTTCAATTCTTTGAACATCATGACTGAGTATATTCAATAATCTATTTCTTTGTTCGCTATCATTTGTGTCTTGTAAAATTTCTGATGCACTTTTTAAAGATGCTAACGGATTTCTAATTTCATGAACTAAATCTGTCGAAAAGTTTTCTGCATGTGTAACTCTATTTTGAAGCTCATTTGTCATGTCCTCTAAAGAATTAGATAAAAGTCCTAATTCATCATTTCTTTTTTTTAAATTTTCAATACCTGGTTTAATTTGACTTTTTTCTTTGATACGAATTGTATATCCAACAAGATTTTGTATTGGTTTAATAAAATATCTACTTAGAACAAAAGAAAAAATTAATATTACAAATCCTACAGATACAGCTGTTCTTATTACAAATGCTTTTCTCTCATCTATCGCTGTCTTTATTTCATT
Organism: uncultured Pelagibacteraceae bacterium; assembly: GCA_902635515.1. Classification (GTDB taxonomy): domain Bacteria; phylum Pseudomonadota; class Alphaproteobacteria; order Pelagibacterales; family Pelagibacteraceae; genus Pelagibacter. The sequence goes on along the minus strand of CACPOD010000003.1, from coordinate 58,583 downwards.
AGCGTTTTCTGTAATAGCTACATAACCAAGATTAATTTCATTCTTTGTAACATTCTTAATTGTTGTTACATTAAATTGATTAAAATCTTCTTGCGTAAATGTGTAGGGAACTCCTAAATTTTCAGAACTAGAATAATTTTTTAATATATCTTTGAATGAAACAAGTTTTTTTTCATCTATTTTTATATTTTGTTCCTCAATAGTTTTTTCTATTTCCTCATTATCTAAACTTTCAAATTCAATTTTATCAAGTCTTGTAGAGAATGATCTTGGATCAAGATCTAAAGTATCAGTGTCTCCAATAAGGTTAAGTTGATCATCAAAAAATATTACTCTATCTAAATTTTGAAAAATAAACCTTGTAGAAAATAAAAATCTTCTTATTTCGTCAGATTGGAATTTTACATCTAGCCTTAAAATATTATCAATAGTATTGTTAATAATGTTTGTGTGATTTTGAGATTTTTTTTTTATTAAACTTGGCTGAATATTATTTAGATATATGAATGTAAATAGTCCAATAATTGTAAAAATTACAAAATTTATAAATAAAAATTTTTTTAATATAGAAAGAGTTTTTAAGTATTTACTAAACATTAGCTAACATTCCATCTATATCCACTACCATACCTAGTTTCAATAGCTGAAAAATCAGGATCTACTTTTTTAAATTTTTTTCTAATTCTTTTTACGTGACTATCAATAGTTCTATCCTCTATATCTGTATCCTCTCGATAAGCTATATCCATAAGCTGAGCTCTTTCTTTAATTATACCAGGCCTCTTTGCTAATTCTTTAACGATTAAAAACTCAGTTGTCGTCAATTTATCAGGCAGCTGTTTTCCATTCCATTCACACTCAAGTTGTGATGGATCTAATTTTAATCTTCCATGAGATATCAGGCTTTTATTTTCCTCTAGAATATTATTTGAATCTTTTTTTCTTAACTGCACTCTAATTCTTTCAATCAAAACTTTTATAGAAAAACCTCCTGATTTTTTTACAAAATCATCTGCGCCCAACTTTAGACCTAACAACTCATCAATTTCATCATCTTTAGATGTTAAAAAAATTACTGGTAAGGAAGTTTTTTTTCGAAGTTTTTTTAGTAATTCTTCCCCATCCATCTTGGGCATCTTTATATCTATGACTGCTAAGTCGGGTGGCATTCTGGTTAGACCGATTAATGCGCTTTCACCATCAATGTATGTTTGAACTTTAAAACCCTCTTTTTCTAATGCGATACTCAAACTTGTTAAAATATTTCTATCATCATCTATCAAAGCTATTGTTTGTTTTTGCATAAAATAGTTTAAAAATACTAAATTGTCCTAATTTGGGCAATGTTATAAATTTAATGTAACATACCCCAATTATCTCCAACATTAATATCAACTGTTAAAGGAGTTGAAAAAGAATGATAATCACTCTGAGCCACACTTGTCATTTCTTTCTCAATTAATTTAATCATTACTTTTTCATCTTTTTTTGGAATTTCAAAAATTAATTCATCATGAATTTGCAAGAGCATTTTTGAATTAGAATTTTTTTCCTCTGATAATTTCTTGTCCAATCTTATCATAGCTAATCTCATTACTTCAGAAGCAGAACCTTGAATGGGAGCATTAATTGCAGCACGTTCTTGAAAATTTCTGACATTAAAGTTTTTGTCATTTATTCCATTAAAGTGAGATCTTCGTCCAAAAATATTGTTAACATATCCGCTTTTCCTACAAAATTTAATTGTATTATCCATATAAACTTTAATTTCTGGAAACTTAGCAAAATATGAATTCAAAAATTCCTCTGCTTCATAGTTAGAAACGTTTATTTGCTTAGCTAATCCATATTGCGAAATTCCATAAATAATTCCAAAATTAATTGCCTTAGCCTTTCGTCTGTGATCTTGATTAACTTTTTTAATATCAATATTAAATATTTGGCTAGCTGTTAAAGAGTGAATATCTTCTTTATTTTTGAAAGCTTTTTTCAATTCTTTTACATCCGCCAGGTCTGCTAAAATTCTCATCTCAATTTGATTGTAATCCGCAGAAATTAATAGGTGCCCTTTTTTTGCAGTGAAAGCTTTTCTTATATCTTTTCCATCTTCTGATTTAATTGGTATGTTTTGTAAGTTGGGATCACTAGATGCTAGTCTTCCAGTCGTTGTAGCAGCCAGCAAAAACGAAGTATGAACTCTTTTTGTATTTGGGTTTAAATGTTCAGGTAAAGCATCTGAATAGGTATTTTTTAATTTTGAAACTTGTCTCCAGTCTAAAATTAATTTTGGAAACTCATGACCTTTGAAAGCTAAATCCTCTAAAACACTTGCGCTTGTTGCAAAACTTCCTTTTTTAGTTTTTTTTAATCCAGCTATTTTCAAGTCATTATAAATTATTTCACCTAATTGCTTTGGGGACGCGATATTGAACTCTTTTTTAGAAATTTTAAATACCTCTTTTTCAAGTTTTTGGATTTTTTTTTCAAATTTAGATGAAAGAGATTTTAAAAACTTGCTATCAATTTCAACTCCTTCTATTTCCATAAATGCAAGAATTTTAATTAATGGTTTTTCAAAAATTTCATAGATATTTATCATTTTTTCTGATTTTAAATTTTTGATAAATTTCTTGTATAATCTAAAAGTAACATCAGCATCTTCAGCAGCGTAATCTTTTGCTTTATCTAATTCTACTTCGCTAAAATTAATTTCTTTCTTGCCTGTTCCTACCATGTCTTTAAAAGAAATAGTTTTATGTCCTAAATGAATTTCTGACAAAGTATCCATATTATGTCTATTTTTTCCTGCATCTAAGACATAAGACATCAACATTGTATCTTCCATTGATGAAAGGGTAATCCCATTCTTATAAAATACGATAAAATCAAATTTTATATTTTGACCTATTTTTTTTATACTAGGATCCTCTAATATTTTCTTTAATTTTTTAATTACTGCGTCTTTTTTAAGACACTTGGGTGACTTATGACCAACTGGTATGTAACATGCTTTTCCAATTTTTGAGCAAAGAGAAATACCCACTAAATCCGCCTGATGAGGATCTAATGAAGTAGTTTCTGTATCTACAGCTACTTCACCAACTTCTTCCGCCTCCTCTATCCATTTATCAATTTCATCTAAATTATTAATTAAATAATAATTTTTATTATTTATTGATTGTTGTTTTTCTTGATTTTGAGTTTCAATCTTATTGCTTTCTAGTTCAGGTTCTCCATAAGCAGAAATTGCAGAGCTTAACAACCTGTTAAATTCCATTTCTCTTAAAAATTTATATAATTTATCTTTATTTATATTTTGTAATTTAAATTCACTTAACTCTCTTTTAACAGGAGATTTATGATCTAGTGTTACAAGTTTTTTACTTATTAATGCTTTATCCTTATTCTCTATTAATGTTTCTCTTCTTTTATTTTGCTTAATCTCATGAGCAGATTTTAGTAAATTTTCTAAAGTGCCATATGTATTAATTAGCTCTGCAGCTGTCTTAACACCTATCCCTGGAACACCAGGGACATTATCACTACTATCTCCTGCTAAAGATTGCACATCAATAACTTTTGAAGCATCTACTCCAAATTTTTTTAAGACATCATCGTCAGTTATAAATTTGTTTTTCATGGGGTCAAAAATTCGAACCCCTTTTTTGTAAAGCTGCATTAAATCTTTATCTGATGAGACAATTGTAACCTTTGCACCCTTTTTAAGGATTTGATCAACATATGTGGCTATTAAATCATCTGCTTCATAATTAGGCAGATCCACAGATGGTAAATTAAATGCTAGTACTGATTTTCTTATATACTCAAATTGTGGAGCTAAATCATCAGGTGCCTCTGATCTATTAGCTTTGTAATCACTATAAATTTCATTTCTGAAAGTTTTTCTTGCTGAGTCGAATATTACTGCAAAATGTGTTGGTTTTTGCAAATTTTGATCAGATTTTGAGTCCTCTAATAATTTAAATAACATACTGCAAAAACCACTTACAGCACCTGTTGGAAGTCCATCACTTTTTCTAGTCAATGGAGGCAAAGCATAATAAGCTCTAAAAATATAACCAGAACCATCAATCAAATAAAAATGATCTGTTTTTTGAATTTTATTCATGAAGTATTATTAAATATTATAATGATAACATATTCTGTATATAAAAAAATTTACTTTCAATTATTTTAACAATTATAAGTAGATTATTTTTTATATTTTGAGTATTATTTAACGATGGAATTAACAAAAAATCTCACACAAGCTAAACTATTTAAATCTCTGGTTGTTATTGTTCTTGGTTCAATAGCACTAACTATATCTGCAAAGATCAAAATTCCTTTCTATCCAGTTCCTATGACTATGCAAACATTTGTTGTATTATTTTTAGGAATAAGTTTAGGACATAAAATTGCTCTAGCTGCAATTGGTCTGTATTTAATTGAAGGAATTGCAGGGCTTCCTGTATTTTCAAATTCTCCTGAAAAAGGTGTTGGATTAGTTTACTTTACAGGACCAACTATGGGTTACTTAATTGGTTTTTTAACAGCTTGTTACTTAGCTTCCAAAATTAAGATTGGTGATAATTTTTTTGTTGTTTTATTTAAGTTAATTATTGCAACTTTAACAATCTATATTTTGGGTCTAATTTGGCTTGGAACATTGATTGGATGGGATAAGCCAATTTTTGCTTTAGGTGCGAAACCATTTCTATTAGCCGAGATTTTTAAAATTATGCTTTTAGCTCTTTTGACTAAGCAAATAATTAAAATTAAAAAATTTATCTAGGTGATCTTTTAGAAAGAATTCTTTGAAGAGTTCTTCTGTGCATTTTAAGCCTTCTGGCTGTTTCTGAAACATTTCTATTACATAATTCAAAAACTCTATGTATATGTTCCCACTTAACTCTATCAGCCGACATCGGGTTTTCTGGTGGGGCTGCTTTTTTTGAAGGATCTGCCAATAATGCTTTCTCTACATCCTCTGCATCAGCAGGTTTAGCCAAATAATCTATGGCACCTTCTTTAATTGCAGCTACTGCTGTTGGAATATTTCCATAACCAGTTAACATGATGATCCTGCTATCACTATTTGAAGACTGAATTTCTTTTACAACTTCAAGTCCATTACCATCTGCAAGCCTTAAGTCTACAACAGCAAAACCAGGTTTTTTAGTTTTTACAGATTCAACTCCCTTTTGTACACTCTCAGCTTGAAAAACCTCAAATCCTTTTTTTTCCATCGCTCTTGCTAAACGCTCACGGAAAGGATTATCGTCATCCACGATTAATAATGACTTATTTTCAAAATCACCAAGATTCTGTAGTTTTGCTTCTTCTTTCATGACCCTTATATGGGGTCTCTGCAAGATATTACAATATATGAATTTTACGCATTTCTGGCTTGAATTATTTGCTTTACTTTGGTGCTGTTTACTTTATATGCCAAAAAATATTAAAGTTTTTTTTAAAAAGACTTTTTTTTATTAAATTTTTTTTGGAGGCATTAAAAATGCAAAAATTTAAATCAGTTGAGGAATTAGTAAATCAGCTGAAACCTGAAAAACCAGTTTACTGTATTAGAAAGAATTCCATAAAATCTGCTGTTAAATTTTTCCTAAACAAATTTCCAGGTAAAATTTTATATGCAGTTAAAACTAATCCGCATCCTGAGGTAATCAAAACAATCATAGAAAGTGGAGTTGAGCAATTTGATGTTGCTTCAATTGAGGAAATTATAAATATTAGAACTTTTAGCAATACAGCTAAATGCTCTTTTATGCATACTGTTAAAAGCAGAGAAAGTATAAAAGAAGCATATTTTAATTATGGTGTAAAAACTTTTTCATTAGATACTAAAGATGAACTGATTAAAATAATTGAAAGTACAAATAATGCTAAAGATTTAGAGTTATTTGTAAGAGTTGCTGTTTCAAATGAACATGCAGAAATTGATTTATCAAAAAAATTTGGTGCTTTAACATCAGAAGCAATTGGCTTGTTAAGACTTGTAAAACAACATGCTAAAAAGATTGGTTTAAGTTTTCATGTTGGTTCACAATGTATGCATCCAATTTCTTATTCAAAAGGAATTAGTGAAATTGGAAATATAATTAAAAAGACAAAAATTATTCCAAATTACATTAATGTAGGTGGGGGTTTCCCTACAATCTATCCTGACTTAATTCCGCAATCTTTAGGTAGTTATTTTAATGAAATAAATAAGAGTTTAGAAAACTTAAAGCTTAAAAAACTTCCTGAAATTATTTGTGAGCCTGGCAGAGCTATAGTTGCTGAAAGTGGTTCAACAGTTGTAAGGGTTAATTTAAGGAAAAAACAAAAGCTTTATATTAATGATGGTACCTATGGTACTCTTTTTGATGCTGGTACACCAAACATTGTATTCCCATCTAGAATGATTAAAGAAAATTCTAATAAAATAATTTCAAAAAAATTAACTGCTTTTGATTTCTTTGGACCTACATGTGATAGCATGGATTATATGAAAGGTCCTTTTTTGCTTCCAAATAATATTAAAGAAAATGATTATATTGAACTTGGTCAACTTGGGGCATACGGATTAACATTTAGAACTCAGTTTAATGGTTATTACTCAAATGAAATTTACGAAGTTGAAGATAATCCAATAATGACAATGTATGATAAAGACATTAACAAAGCTAACATGGTAGCTTAATGTCTAATCAAAAAAATCCAGGTCATAACAGTAAAAGAGATTTCTTAAAAGATCCTATTGAGCATATCGATATAACTTCTTTTGATAGTAGAAAAATTATATCCTCAATGGAAAAAATGTCATTTGTTTCTAGAGAAACAGCAAATGCTGCTAATATTTATAACGAGATGCTTAAAGATAAAGATTGCACAATTTTCCTTACTTTAGCAGGCTCTACTTCGGCAGCTGGATGTATGAATATTTATAAAGATTTAGTTAAATATAATATGGTAGATGCAATTGTTGCAACTGGTGCCTCAATAGTAGATATGGATTTTTTTGAAGCTCTTGGTTTCAAACATTATCAAGGTTCACAATTTCAAGACGATACTGAGCTGAGGAATAACTATATAGATAGAATTTACGATACCTACATAGATGAAGAAGAGCTTCAAATGTGTGATAAAATCATATGTGAAATCGCAAATAACTTAGAAGCAAGAAGCTATACTTCGAGAGAATTTATCTATGAAATGGGAAAATATTTAAAAAATAACTCAAAGAAAAAAGACTCTTTAATTGAAACTGCTTTTGACAACAATGTTCCTATTTTCTGCCCTGCTTTTACCGACTCGAGCGCAGGTTTTGGGTTAGTTATGCATCAAGAACAGAAACCAAAAAAACATATGACAATAGACTCGGTTAGAGAATTTAGAGAACTAACAGAAATTAAAATCAAATCAAAAGTTTCTGGATTATTTATGATTGGTGGTGGTGTGCCTAAAAACTTTATTCAAGATACTGTAATTTGTGCTGAACTATTGGGAAAAGATGTAGACATGCATAAATATGCTGTTCAAATTACTGTTGCTGATAGTAGAGACGGTGCTTGCAGTAGCTCCACATTAAAAGAAGCAAGTTCGTGGGGAAAAGTAGATATTACAAAAGAACAGATGGTGTTTGCAGAAGCCACTAGTGTTTTACCATTGATAGCAAGTGATGCGTATCATAAAGGTGAATGGAAAAATAGAACAAGAAAAAACTTTACTAAAATTTTTGAATAAAATTGAAATATCTCTCAAATAAAAACGGGTTTTTAGGAATTGATAATAAATTTAGCTTTAAAGAAAAAGCTGTAATTATTCCATTTGGTTTAGAAAAAACTGTCAGTTATGGGGGAGGAACAAAAAATGGACCTAAAGAAATTATAAAAGCATCTCATCAAGTTGAGCTATATGATGAAGAGCTTAATTGCGAACCTTATAAAACAATAGGTATTAAAACTTTAAAACCATTTAAAATCGACAAAAATATTAAAAAAGCACTGAATAAAATCTCTAATATTAATAAAGAAATTTTAAGTAAAAAGCTTTTTCCAATGACTTTAGGTGGAGAGCATTCAATAACACCTGGATGTATTGTTCCTTTTACTAAAAAATATAAAAACATTTGTCTGTTACATTTTGATGCTCATGCAGATTTACGTCAAAGTTATAATGGAGAAAAATTTTCACATGCTTCAGCAATTAGAAGGTGTCTAGATTATAAAAATGTTTCGTTAATTTCATTTGGAATAAGAAACATCTCGGAAAGTGAAATCCCATTTTTAAAAAAAAATTCTTCAAGAATAAATATTTTTTGGGCGAAAGATAAAAAAAAATGGAATTTGTCTAAATTTAAAAAACTAATTAAAAACAAAACAGTTTATCTAACATTCGATGTAGACGGACTAGATTCAAGCATTATGCCCGCAACTGGTACACCTGAACCAGGAGGACTGTTGTGGGATGAAACATTGGATATAATAAGAATTGCAGCTAAAAACTCGAAAATTGTTGGTGCAGATATTAATGAACTATCTCCAATTAAAGGATTTAATTCTTATAATTTTCTTGTTGCAAAGTTAGCTTATAAAATTCTGTCTTATAAGTTTTTATATTAAACTTTAATTGGTTTAATAATTTTCAATAACATTCTGAATGGTATCAACATTATAAGAGCAACTAAAACTTTTACCGCTAAATCTCCTAGAGATAAAGTAACCCAAGGTACCCCTGTTGCATAAAATGATATTGAGAAAAATAAAAATGTGTCAACTGTTGATCCAATCAAAGATGAAGTAAGTGGAGCTACAAACCACTCTTTTTTTCTTAATCGATCAAAAATTTGAATATCTAATAATTGAGCAGTAATAAAAGCTACCCCTGATCCTATTGCAATTCTGACAGATATTAAATCTGCAAAATCAGTTGAGAATAACAATGTAAATATGATTCCTATCAAAAAGCCCAAATATACAATTTGCCTTGCTAATAATTTTCCATAAGACCTATTTGCTAAATCTGTTATTAAAAAAGCTATTGGGTAACTAAAAGCTCCATAAGTTAAAATCTCATTTAATCCAAAATAGTTTATTGGGAACTGAACTAAATAATTAGAAGATAGTACAACAACCCCCATCATTATTGACAGGGTGATAAATAATTTATTCATTAAGCTGATTTAGCTACAGGTTTCTTTTTAAAAGGGGATTTAATTAAAACTACTTTTTTTAACTTTTTTAATCTAGGAGATAAATTTTTGTTTTTTACAGTTTTTAAAAATTCATCAAAACTACCTTTTTTGTCAACTGATCTTACACCCGAATTGCTTACAGTAAGTTTTAAACTTCTTCCAGTAAGCTCACTTGTAAATTTTACTTTTTTAAGATTTGGTAAAAATCTTCTTTTAGTTTTGTTGTTAGCATGACTAACATTATGACCTTTCATAGGAATTTTACCGGTAAGTTCACATTTTTTTGACATAATAACAGTGCCTATATAAGGGGAGATATTGAAGGCGTCAAGTTTAATACATTTAAGAAACAGTTTTATTTCCCACAATTTCTGTGAAATTTTTGACACCATCTCTTATTAGTAATTCTTTTAGGTCCTTTTTAATCATCCCAGCAATATTGGGTCCTTGAAATACCATGCCGGTATACAACTGAACATAATCTGCTCCTAATAAAAACTTGTCATAAGCTGCTTTACCAGAGTCAACACCACCTACTCCAATTATTTTAATTTTACCTTTTATTAAATTGTAGAATTTACTTATTAAAAGATTTGATTGTTTCTCAATAGGTTTTCCAGATAAACCACCTTTTTGATGTCTCTGTATATTTTGAAGTGTTTCCCGAGAAGCTTCGGAAGTATTTGAAATTATTATTGCGCTTATTTCATTTTCTAAAAGTATTTCTGAAATTAAGTCAATTTGATTTTCATTTATATCTGGTGAAATCTTTACAGCTACAGGAATTTCAGTTTTTAATTGTTTTTTTTTCTCTGAGATAGATTTTAATAACTCTTTTAATTTATTTTCATCATGAAAGTTTCTTAAATTTTCAGTATTTGGTGAAGAAATATTGATTGTAATATAATCTGCAACTTCAGAAAATTTTTCTAATCCAATTAAATAATCATTTAATCTATCATTAGAATCTTTGTTTGGACCCACATTTACACCTAGCACACCTATTTTTTTATTAGATTTTATTCTGTTTAATATTGTATCTGATCCGTGGTTGTTAAAACCTAACCTATTAATTAATGCTTGATCTTCTACCAATCTAAATACTCTTGGTTTTTCATTTCCATATTGTTTTAATGGAGTAACTGTACCTACTTCAACAAATCCAAAACCCAGCTTAAATAAAGGGTTATATACCTCTGCATTCTTATCAAAACCTGCAGCAATACCGATAGGATTATCAAGATCTTGATTAAATAATTTTGTTTTTAAAATGGGATCATTTTTGTTTTCATCAAATATGTTTGAAACTAAATTGAGTTTGAGTGATTGAATTGCTAAAAAATGTGCTCTTTCAGGATCTATTTTAAATATTAAAGATCTTAAGTTTGAATACATTATTTCAATTTACTAATTATCAATTCTTTTGTTTCGTTAACACCAAAAAAACTTATAAAAAAACCCATTCTAGGTCCATTTTCATCTCCGAAAACCACTTCATAAATTAACTTGAACCAATCTCTTAAGTTTTCTGAATACCCATTCTCTTTACCTGTTGAATAAATTAATGTTTGTATATCTTCAGGAGACATCTGATCATTACATTGTTCTAAAGTTTTAACTAAAGCTTGTAGAGCTAATTTTTCATTTTCAGATGGATTTTTATATTTTTTTTGAGCTTTAATAACATCATTAAAATACTTAATCGCATAACCAACTAATCCATCAAAAATAGGAAAGTTTTTTTCATGGATGTTAGATTTATATTTTTTAACAAACTTCCATAATAAATCTTTATTGTCAGCATTACTTGTTTCAACTAAATTCAACAACATAGAAAAGGTCATAATCATCTCTTCTTTTGGAATATTGCCATTATGAACATGCCAAACAGGATTCATTACTAATTGTTGCTCTGTTTGTTTTTTTGATTTTTCAATATTATCAAGGTACTCGTCTACAGCTTTAGGCACTATTTCTTTATAAAGTTTTTTTGCTCTTTTTGGATTTTGATACATGTATAAAGATAAGCTTTCGGGTGAAGCATATTTTAACCATTGGTCAATAGTAATACCATTTCCTTTTGATTTTGAAATTTTTTCACCCTTTTCATCAAGAAATAATTCATAAGCAAATCCAGATGGATGTTTTTTACCAATTAAATTTATTATTTTGGTCGATAAAATTGCACTCTCAATAAGGTCTTTTCCATACATTTCAAAATCTATATCTAGAGCATACCATCTCATTGCCCAATCAACTTTCCATTGTAATTTACAATTTCCATCCAAAATACTAGACTCTAATTTTTTACCTTTATTATCAAAAATTATTTTAGAATTTTTTTTATCAATTTCTATAACTGGAATTTCGAGTACATGACCTGTATCTGGACAAATAGGTAAAAAGGGGCAGTAAGTTTGTTGACGTTCTTTGCCTAAAGTTGGAAGTATAATGTTCATTATACCATCATAATTTTCTAAAATAATTTTTAAAGTTGGGTTGAAAAAACCACCTTTGTATAAAGATGTCGAACTTTTAAAACTGTATTTAAAATTAAAACTATTTAAAAAATCTTTTAACATTTCATTATTATGCTCTCCAAAACTTGCAAATTTTTCAAATGGATCAGGAACTTGTGTTAATGGTCTATGTAAGTTTTTGTTTAGTAATTCCTGATTAGGAACATTGTCAGGAACTTTTCTTAAACCATCCATATCATCAGAAAAAGTAATTATCTCAGTTGGTAAATCTGTAAGTTGCTTTAAGGCATTCACCATCATCGAAGTCCTTGCAACTTCGCCAAATGTTCCGATATGAGGAAGACCACTTGGACCATATCCTGTTTGAAGAGTAATTTTTCCTTTTTTATCAATAAATGATTTTCTCTCACGAAGCATTTTTTTTGCTTCAACGAAAGGCCAAGCACTTGTTTTGTCTAAAATTTCTTTTTTAATCACGAGTATATCTTTTATAAAAATCTTAAATTGGCGATTTTATTAATTCTTATAGAGTTGAAATTTATTTACCATAAAATAATGTTCTTTCAAAATGTCTAATTATAAAACTGTTTTTTTTACACTTGGAATTTTGCAAATAATTTTAGGGGTCTCAATGTTCATCCCTATAATTGCTCAATTTATTTATTCTGAAATAGATTCATCATTTTTTGGTGCATCTATTGTGACAATAATTTTTGGATCATTATTTTTTCTTTCAAATCTAGATCACGACAAAAAATTAAATTTACAACAAGCATTTTTATTAACTGCTTTATCCTGGTTAAGTATTGCTATTTTTGGATCTTTACCATTTATATTTTCGACTATGGAGCTTTCAATTACTGATGCTTTTTTTGAGAGCATGTCTGGTATTACAACAACTGGATCTACAATTATTTCCAACTTAGAGAGTACTCCAAAAGGTATTCTATTATGGAGAGCAATACTACAATGGCTAGGTGGCATTGGTATTATTGTGATGGCAATTACCCTAATGCCAATAATGAATGTTGGTGGTATGCAATTATTCAAAATTTCTAGCAACGACTCTTCTGAAAAAATTCTTCCTAAATCAAAAGAAATAGCTTTGAGACTAATTTATATTTATTCAGGTCTAACAGCTCTTTGTGCATTATCATATTGGATATTTGGAATGGGAAAATTTGATAGTTTAACTCATTCTATGACTACTATAGCTACAGGTGGATTTTCTAATTATAATCAATCTATCGGATATTTTGACAGTGTTGCTATAGAAATATCATCAATGATCTTTATAATTTTAGGAAGCATTCCATTTATTGCATATATTAAATTTATTAGTGGTAATAAAAAAATATTTTTAAACGATATTCAAATCAGAACATTTATTAAAATAATAATTATAAGCGTTATTATATTATCAATTTATTTATTATTTTATAATAACGGAAACTTTAGTTTAAGATCTATTTTTTTTAATACAATTTCAATATTAACTGGAACAGGTTATGTAAATGCTGAATTTGATGGTTGGGGAAGTTTTCCTATAACAATATTTCTTGCATTAATGTTTATTGGGGGCTGTGCTGGATCAACTACTTGTGGTGTTAAAATTTTTAGAATTCAAATTCTATATTTATTTATATTAAATCAATTAAAAAAAATTATATATCCCAAGGGAATATTTATAATTAAATACGATCAAGGATCTGTTGATGATAAATTTATTGCATCAATAATTTCATTTATTTATTTTTATTTTGTTATTTTTTTTATATTAGCTGCATTATTGTCATTAACAGGTCTCGATTTTATAACCGCTATCTCTGGAGCAGCAACATCAATCTCAAATGTTGGTCCAGGTTTAGGTCCTATAATTGGGCCTAATGGAGATTTTTCAGCTTTGCCTGATATTTCTAAGTGGATCTTAACTGTAGGTATGATTTTAGGTAGACTTGAGTTGTTTGCAATATTAGTATTGTTCTTACCATCTTTTTGGAGAAATTAATTATGTCTGAAACAACGAAACAAACATGGCTTGATTCTCTTGCAGTTTATAAAGATATTCGAATGGTAAGAATTCTTTTGTTAGGTGCAATAAGTGGATTTCCATGGGTATTAATTGCAAGCAGCTTAAGTCTTTGGCTTAAAGAAGAGGGTCTTAGTAGATCAACAATTGGATGGGCAGGTTTAATTTTTGGAGTATACGCGTTCAATTATTTGTGGGCTCCCATTATAGATAGAATTCAAATTCCAATACTAACAAAAAAATTAGGTCATAGAAGAGGATGGATAGTTTTGATGCAATTAATTATTTTGTTAAGTCTTGTTGTTTGGAGTGTGATTAATCCAACTGAAAATTTGGCTTTATTAATTACTGTGGGTTTAATTATTGCAATTGCGTCAGCAACCCAAGATATAACTGTAGATGCACTAAGAATTGAACAGATAAATGAAAATGAAGGAAAATCAATGGCTGCTGGTGCAGCTATGGCTGTTGTTGGTTGGTGGACAGGTTATAAATTAGGTGGAGTTGTTGCTTTATTCACAGCAGAATTTTTTGAAAACCTAGGGGTAGCTGACTACTGGCAAGCTACTTTTTTAATTTTAGGTATATTAATAATTTTAATGAATATTGGATTAATGTTTGTTCATGAACCTATAGAGACAAACAGACAAGCAAAACAGAGAGAAACAGACAAATTAATTGAGGAAAAACTTGGATCTAGTAATATTTTTACAAACTTTATCTCATATATTACAGGAACTATAGGCGGACCTATTATTAGTTTTTTTAGAAAAAATGGTTTTGCCATTGCAGCTGGAATTTTAGGATTTGTTTTCTTGTTTAAGATAGGTGAGGCATTTATGGGAAGAATGTCTATTGTTTTTTATAAAGAAATTGGTTTCTCGAAAGGTCAAATTGCAATTTATTCAAAAGGACTTGGCTGGATAACAACAGTTGTATTTACTTTGTTGGGTGGAATAATGGCCATGAGAGCTGGAACAATTAAAACTATGTTCTTTGCTGGTGGGTTAATGGCTTTAACCAATCTTTTATTTGCAGTTTTAGCATGGACTGGAAAATCAGAAATTTTATTTGCAATTGCGGTTATAGCTGATGATATCACAGCAGCTTTTGCAACCGTAGCATTTGTTGCGTTTATATCATTACTAGTTGATAGAACTTATACAGCTACACAATATGCATTGCTTGCTTCAATTGGTACTGCTGGTCGTACTACTTTAGCTTCATCCTCAGGAGCTCTAGTTGACTGGTTAAACGGAGATTGGGGAACATTTTTTGTTTTAACGACTATAATGGTAATACCATCATTAATTTGTTTGTGGTTAATTAAAAACAAAATTAAAATTGGTGCAAAATAATTTTTATTTCATAGGTAATTTTTCGAATGTTTACAAAAATCCTTCGAAAAGATCTGAGGTAACTTCACAAATTATATATGGTGAAAAATTCAAAATATTAGCAAAAAATAAAAATTGGATAAAAATTAAAACTTTATTTGATAATTATAAAGGGTTTATAAAAAATTCAAAATATATAAAAAAATTTAGCCCCAATTATAAAGTCAGTTCACTAAAAGCAAAGATTTATAAAAAACCTAGAATTGGAACTAGCAGTTGGCTTCCATTTGCATCCAAATTATCTGTAATTGAGCAAAATAAGAATTACGTAAAAATTGAAAATAATAAATGGATTAAAAAAGCAGATATTAAAAAAATAAACCATAAAGAAAATAATTTTACAAAAATATTTAAAAAATTTTTCGATGTTAAATATGTTTGGGGTGGAAAAACATTTAAAGGTATTGATTGTTCAGCCTTATTGCAAATATTTTATTTTTATAATAATTCATTTTATCCAAGAGATACGAAAGATCAGATCAAATATACAAAAAAGAATTCAAATAAAAAATTATTTAAAAAAGGAGATATTATTTTTTGGAAAGGTCATGTTGCTATGTGTTTAAATTCTAAACAACTAATTCATGCTTATGGTCCAGAAAAAAAAGTAATTATTATGCCAATTATAGAAACAATTAATAGAATTGAAAAAACTGCCAAACTAAAGGTAAAAAAAGTATCTAGAATTAAATATTAATTTCTTCCAAAGTCAGGTTTATCAATATCTTGTTTCAATTTGATGATTTTTGACCTTACTTTTTTAGTCTGAACAAGTTTCTTTACAATAGACTTATTATTTTTTGAATTAATATCTTTTTTAAATTGATTTAAATTTTTAATAAATAAATCAATCGCTTTTGAAATATTATTTTTATTGTTAAAAAAAATATCTCTCCACATGATTTCATTTGATGCTGCAATCCTAGAAAAATCTCGTAATCCACCTGCGCTATATTTGATTAGCTCATAATTTTGTTTTTTCTCAAAATCTTGTGCAGATTTCACCAGATTATATGCAATTAAGTGTGGTAAATGACTAGTAATAGAAAAAATTTTGTCATGTTTTTCAGCACTCATAACAACTACTTTTGCTCCAATTTTTTTCCAAAACTTAGTTAGAATATTTATATTATTTTTTTTAAATTTTTTTTCTTTAATTATTATACACCATCTATCAGTAAACATATTTTCTTTACCATGCTCTGGTCCACTGACCTCTGATCCAGCTATCGGGTGACTTTGAATCCAATGAATACCTTTCTTCAAAAATTTATTTATAATTTTAGAAGTTTCAGTTTTTGAAGATCCAATATCCGTAATCAATGTTTTTGATGGTATAAATTTATTGATTTTTAAAATAATATTTTTGTATTCACTCATTGGTGTACAAAAGATGATTAAATCAGAATTACTTGCACCTTCTTTTAATGATTTAACAATTGTTCCAGGTAATTTTAGTCTTTTTATCTTAGCAATATTAGATTTTGATTTTTCGTAAATAAAAATTTTTTTTGCTATTTTTTTTTTACTAATACTCCTTAATAAAGATGAACCTAATAATCCACAGCCAATAATTAAAATATTTTTCATTTTTTCAATACTTGCTTGATAACACTCATAAATTTTAAGTTTTCTTTTTTAGATCCAATAGTTAATCTTAATTTATTCTTTATATGATAACCATCTTCTGTTGATCTTAAAATAATTCCCTTATTTTTAAGTTTTTCATATAGAAATTTTGCTGAATATCTGCATTTTTCAAAATTAAGTAACAAAAAATTTGCTGAAACTAAATTTGTAAAAATATTATATGTCTCAAGAAATTTCTTAATTTTTGCAGAATATAATAAATTATGTCTAATCGATTTGGTTATGAAAGCTTTATCCTTCAGTGACTCAATGGCAGCTAATTGAGCAATACCATTTACATTAAATGGTGGTTTTATAACATTTAGCGCATTAACTATTTTTTTTGATCCATATCCCCAACCTACTCTGAGAGAAGCTAATCCAAACATTTTTGAAAAAGTTCTAAGTATGAAAACATTGTCTTTATTTTTAAACAAATCTAACCCAGATGAATAATTTTTGTTTTTCATATATTCTGCATAAGCATCATCAATGACTAGTAAAATTTTTTTATTTAATCTTTTTCTTAATTCTAAAACTTCTTTTTTCGTTAAGTAAGTTCCTGTAGGATTGTTTGGGTTAGCTATAAACACAATTTTAGTTTTTTTTGTTATTTTTTTTAAAATTTCATTTACTGAAACTTTAAAGTTAATTTCTTTTGCAAATACAACTTTTGCACCTACAATTTTTGAGTAAATTCTGTACATTAAAAAACTGTACTCTGGTACCACAACCTCATCTTTCGGATTTAAAAACAACTGGCAGAGCATTTGAATAACTTCATCTGAACCAGCTCCACAAATAATTTTCTCAGAATTACATTTATAAGCTTTAGATATTGCTTTTCTTAAATTTTGAGATTTTCCATCTGGATATTTATCTAAATTTAAATTTTTTTTTGATATTATTTTCTTTGCTTTAGGACTCATACCTAAAGCAGATTCATTAGCAGAAAGCTTAATTACGTTCTTAAGTTTCTTAACTTTTGATTTACCAGGCTTATAAGCCTCAATATCAAATTTTTTGAAATTCGGAGTTGTCATTTTTTTTAATTTATGTGCTCTTTATAGATAAAATTACAAAATTTTATAGAGAATAAGAGGATTTTTTAAAAAATTGACATAATAAATAAGTTCTAGTAAAAAAATTATGCGCTGATTTAACTGAATTGCGAGCGCTTAAAAAAAACCGCTAAAATAGTTTTTTTTCTCACAATTCGAAACAGTCAAAAACTATGAATACTGAGAAAAACATAAAAACTTTAATTGTAAAGAAACCACTAAAATTAGACTGTGGAAAGACCATAAAAGATTTTCCAATAGCCTATGAAACTTACGGTTCACTTAATTCAAAAAAAGATAATGCAATATTAGTTTTTCATGCTCTAACAGGAGATCAATATGTAACCGGAATAAACCCTGCAACTAACAAAGAGGGTTGGTGGAGTTATGCAGTAGGTCCTGATAAAGCTATCGATACAAATAAATATTTTGTTATATGCTCTAACGTAATTGGTGGATGTATGGGATCATACGGACCAAGTCATAAAGATCCTGATCAAAAAATTTTTGGAACAAATTTTCCAGTAATTACAATTAATGATATGGTGAATGCTCAATATAATTTACTTGATCATTTTGGTATTGATAAACTATTTTCTATAACTGGTGGTTCAATGGGAGGTATGCAAGTCCTTCAGTTTATTAGTAACTTTCCTGATAAATCTAAAACAGTGATACCGATAGCAACCACATCTAGTCATTCAGCACAAAATATCGCTTTTAACGAGCTAGGTAGACAAGCTATTACAGCTGATAGTAACTGGAAAGATGGGAATTATACATCAAACGAAACTAATCCCGGAAAAGGATTGGCAGTAGCTAGAATGGCAGCTCATATTACATATTTATCTAAAAAAGGTTTGCAGGAAAAATTTGGAAGAAAGTTACAAGAAAGAGAAGATCTTAAATTTGGATTTGATGCTGATTTTCAAATAGAAAGTTATTTGAGATATCAGGGTTCAGTTTTCGTAGATAGATTCGATGCAAATAGTTATCTTTATATCACTAGAGCTATGGATTATTTTGATTTAGCAAAACAATTCAATGGTAATCTTTCAGAAGCATTTAAAAATACAAACGCGAAATTTTTTATAATTTCATTTACTTCAGATTGGCTTTATCCAACCCAAGAAAACAAAGATATTGTGATTGCTTTAAACTCAATAGGAGCCGATGTTGGATTTGTAGAAATTGAGTCAGATAAAGGTCACGACTCCTTTTTACTAGACGTTCCTGATTTCTTGAGTGCACTTAAAAACTTTTTAGATAAATCTTACGAAGAAAATTAATTATGAAAAATGAATTTCAGGTAATAGCAGATTTAATAGAAAAAGATAAGAAAGTCTTAGATGTAGGTTGTGCTGATGGAACTTTAATGAAATTTTTAAAGGATAATAAAAACATAAATATAAGAGGATTAGAAATTTCAAAAGAAAGAGTGCAAGAATGTATTGCAAAAGGTTTAACTGTAATTGAAGGAAATGCTGAAAAAGATTTAAAACAATTTCCAGACAAATCATTTGATTATGTTATTTTAAGTCAAACCCTTCAAGCTTTTCTTAATCCTGAATTGGTTTTAGATGAACTTTTAAGAGTTGGAAAAAAAGCAATAGTTACAATTCCTAATTTTGGATATTGGAAAGTAAGATTTCATTTATTATTTAAAGGTACAATGCCGATTACAAAAACATTACCAGATGAATGGTATAACACTCCGAATTTACACATGTGCACAATCAAAGATTTTTTTCATTTTGTAAAATCAAAAGATATAAAGATTTTTAAATCACTCGCTTTAAACAATCTTAATAAATCAACAATAAATGAGAGTAATTTAGGCGTTAAAAATTTGTTTGCAGATCTTGGTATATTTTTGATAGAAAAATAAAATGCGTATTGAAATTATACCTTGTCTTCAAGACAACTATAGCTATTTAATAGTAGACGAAAGTAACAATTCTGCGTGTATTGTAGATCCCAGTGAGGCTGAGCCAATAATAAATTTCCTAAAGAATAAAAATATAAAATTAAAATACATTCTTAATACTCATCATCACCATGATCATATTGGAGGAAATCAAGAATTAAAAAAAAAATATGGATCAGTTGTTGTGGGTTTTAAAGGAGACTCGAAAAGAATACCAGAGATAGACATATTGTTAGAAGATAATCAAATATGGAAAGCCGAAAACTTTGAAGCTAAAATTATGCATATACCTGGACATACTTCAGGCCATATTTGTTTTAATTTTTTTAAAGAAAAAATAGTTTTTACCGGAGATACACTTTTCTCACTTGGTTGTGGAAGAATATTCGAAGGTTCTTATGAGGAAATGTTTGAATCTTTAAACAAAATTAAATTATTACCAAAAGACACAAAAATTTATTGTGGTCATGAATACACTCTTAACAATGCAAAATTTTGCAAAAAATATGATTCCGAAAACAAAGATTTACAAAAAAAAATAGAAAAAATAGAAAAATTAAGAGAAAATGGAATTCCTACGATACCCTCAACTTTAAAAGAGGAATTGGAGTGTAATATATTTTTAAGAGCAAAAGATGTTAAAACCTTTTCAAAATTAAGAGATTTTAAGGATAATTTCTAATTAATTCGGCTTGACTAAAGGCTGGCTACAACTATATTGCGGTAACTTTAAATTAAATCATACTATGTCATACGCAGTAATAAAAACAGGTGGAAAACAGTATAGAGTAAAATCTGGAGAAATTCTAAAGATTGAAAAACTACCAGACTCTAAGCCTGAGACTAAAATAGAGTTTAATGAAATCTTGGCATACGGTGATGATAAATCAATTGAAATTGGAACTCCAAATGTTGAGGGCGCAAAAGTAGAGGCTGATTTAATTAAAAATAGTAAAAATAGAACTATTTTAATTTTTAAAAAAAGAAGAAGACAAAATTCAAGAAGAAAAAATGGGCATAGACAACAATATTCTATGATAAGAATTAACAAAATTTTTTCAAAAGATGGTAAAGTGTTATCAGAAGCTGAAAAAATTTCCAAAACTTCAAAAAAAGAAGAAGTTAAGGAAGCAGTAAGCAAATAGTTATTAGGTAAATTATGGCAACAAAAAAAGCAGGTGGATCATCACGAAACGGACGAGATAGTGCCGGTAGAAGACTTGGTGTAAAAAAGTATGGTGGTGAAACAGTAATTCCTGGAAACATAATTGTTAGACAAAGAGGAACTAAGATTTTTCCAGGTGAAAATGTTGGTATGGGTAAAGATCATTCAATATTTTCAGTTGTTAAAGGGAAAGTTGTTTTCAAAAAATCTAAATCAGATAGAACTTTCGTTTCTGTAAAGCCCAATTAATAGTACAACCAATTAAAATAAATGTTGTATTATGAAATTTCTCGATCAAGTTAAAATTTATATTAAAGCTGGAAACGGTGGAGACGGATCTCCTAGTTTTAGAAGAGAGAAATATGTTGAGTTTGGCGGACCAGATGGTGGGGACGGTGGAAAAGGTGGATCAATTATTTTGAAGTCAGAGGAAAATTTAAATACCCTTATTGATTATCGATATCAACAACACCACAAAGCCGAACGTGGAGAAAATGGCTCTGGTCAAAACCGAACAGGAAAAGGTGGTGAAGATTTAATTTTAAAAGTTCCTCTAGGTACACAGGTATTTGAAGAAGATAACAAAACTCTTCTTTTTGATTTTAATAAAAAAGGTGAAGAATATGTTGCAGCTGCTGGTGGAAAAGGAGGTTTGGGAAACACAAGATTTAAAAGTTCTACAAATAGAGCTCCAAGAAAATTTACTAAAGGTACGACCGGAGAAGAATTTACAATATGGCTTCAATTAAAAACAATTGCTGATATCGGTATTATTGGATTACCAAATGCGGGAAAATCAAGTTTGTTAGCAGCATTAACAAACGCAAGTCCAAAAATTGCAAATTACAAATTTACAACTATTAATCCAAACCTTGGCGTGGCTTCTTACGATGATAAAGAAATTACCATTGCAGATATTCCAGGATTAGTTGAAGGTGCTCACGAAGGTATAGGGTTAGGGATACAATTTTTAAAACATATAGAGAGATGTAAGTCTTTACTGCACTTAATTGATGTCACCAACTTAGATCTGAATGAGTCTTATAATCAGGTGAAAAATGAATTAAAAAGCTACAGTGCCAAGTTATTAGAAAAAAAAGAACTAATTGTGCTTAATAAAGTCGATTTGATTGATGAAGAAACAGTAAATGAAGTTATAGATCATTTTTCAAAGGGTAAAAATTGTGAGATTATGACAATGACAACTCTGGAAAAAGAATCTGTATCAAAAATTAAAGCAAAGCTTTTGTCTTATGTATCTTAAAAACTCTAAAATAATTGTTGTCAAAATTGGATCATCTCTCCTAGTTGATCAAAATAAAAAAATTAGGAAACAATGGTTATCTAGTTTTGCAAAAGATATTAAAAAATTAAAAGATAAAAATCAAAAAGTAGTTATTGTTAGCTCTGGTGCTATAGCTTTGGGTTGCAAGAAAATGAATTATAATAAAAAAAATATCAAATTAGATAAGAGTCAAGCTATTGCTTCTATTGGTCAAATAGAGCTAATGAATTTATTTTCACAAACTTTCGCAAAATATAAATTAAATATTTCTCAGATTTTGCTTACATTAGAAGATACTGAGGAAAGAAGAAGATCTCTCAATGCAAAACGAACTTTTGATAATCTTTTTGAACTTGGTTTTATTCCTGTAGTCAATGAAAATGACACTATTGCAACGAGTGAAATAAAATATGGAGATAATGATAGATTGGCATCTAGGGTTGCGCAAATTACAAACGCAGATACCTTAATTTTATTATCTGATGTTGATGGTTTGTATACAAAAAATCCTAAAATTTTTAATGATGCTAAACTAATAAAGAAGATTGATGATCTAAAAAAAAATCTAAAAAATATTTATATTAAAGGTGTAAATGAATATGGAAGTGGTGGTATGCATACAAAAATTGAAGCAGCAAAAATATGTCAGCTTGCTGGTACTAGTATGGTTATTGCAA
This sequence comes from uncultured Pelagibacteraceae bacterium, assembly GCA_902635515.1. Classification (GTDB taxonomy): domain Bacteria; phylum Pseudomonadota; class Alphaproteobacteria; order Pelagibacterales; family Pelagibacteraceae; genus Pelagibacter. Next base: position 35,737 of record CACPOD010000003.1, on the reverse strand, counting down.
ATGGACTATATTCAAATCCTATTTCAAAAATAATTGAAAAAAATAATTGTACCTGGTTTAGTCCAAAAATTTCAAAGTTAGATGCTAGAAAAAAATGGATAATAAGTTCTGTAGCACCTAAAGGAGCTTTAATAATTGATGATGGTGCTAAAAAAGCACTAAAATCTGGAAAAAGTTTGTTAGCAGCAGGGATTAGAAAAGTTTCGGGAAGATTTAACAAAGGTGATCATATTAAAGTATTAGATAAAAAAAATAATGAATGTGCTAGAGGGTTAAGTTCCTTTACTTCTGATGAGGTGATTAAAATTATGGGTCATCACTCTAATGAAATTGAAAAATTATTAGGCTATGTTGCAAAATCAGAAGTTATTCATAAAGATGATATGGTGGAAATTTAAATGATTAAATATATGAATTTAATTGGAATAAAAGCTCGAAAAGCTAGTGAGTATAAAGTTACAACTGAAGTAAAAAATAAAGTCTTAAATGATTACGCGAAATTAATTAAGAATGAAAAAAAATTTATTATTAATCAAAATTCAAAAGATATTAATTACGCAAGAAAAAAAGGTTTAAAAGAAAACTTAATCAAAAGACTTCATTTAAATGAAAATAAATTAGATGGAATTATAAATTCTATTTTAAAAATAGCTAAATTAAGGGACCCTATAGATAGCACTTTAGAAAAATGGAAAAGACCAAATGGTTTGAATATTAAAAGAGTTTCAATACCAATTGGAGTTATTGGTGTTATTTATGAAAGTAGACCAAATGTAACTTCAGATGTTGCTAGTCTTTGTTTTAAATCTGGAAATGTAGTGATTTTGAAAGGAGGCTCTGAGGCCATAAATTCAAATAAAGCTTTAGCTAAGTTGTTTAGAAAAGCACTTAAAAAAAATAAAGTTGATGAAAACTTTATACAATTTATCGATTCAAAACAAAGAAGGCTTGTGGATATTATGCTTTCTAAAATGAAAAAATATATCGATGTCATCATACCTCGTGGTGGAAAAAATTTAGTTAAAAAAGTTTTAGAATTATCCAAAGTACCTATAATTGGCCACTTAGAGGGGCTTTGTCATACTTATATAGATAAAGATGCAGAATTAAAAATGGCTAAAGAAGTTGTCTATAACGCTAAATTAAGAAATACAAGTATTTGTGGCGCGACTGAAACTATTCTTATTCATAAAAATATAGTCAAAAAATTTAGTAATCCTATTTTGCAGGCACTTGAAAATAGTGGTTGTAAAATAATTGGCGATAAGATTTTGAAGAGTTATTATAAAGGCAAAGTATATCCTGCAAAAGAAAAAGATTGGTCAACTGAATATTTAGCATCAATAATATCTGTTAAAATTGTTAAAAATTCTGAAGAGGCAATTAAGCATATTAATAAATACGGAACTATGCACACTGACTCCATCATTACAAAAAATAAAAAAACAGCAAAATATTTCTTAAAAAATGTTAAAAGCTCAATTGCAATGCATAATACCTCAACTCAATTTGCTGATGGTGGTGAATTTGGATTTGGTGGAGAAGTTGGTATTTCTACCAATACACTACCACCGAGAGGTCCTGTGGGTTTAAATCAATTGATTTCATATAAATATGAAATTACTAGTAATGGTAAAATAAGAAATTAAATTGAATAACACAAAAATAAAAATTGGTGTATTGGGTGGATCGTTTGATCCTGCTCACAAAGGACATTTAGCAATTTCTAAGGAAGCAAAAAAAAGATTTAAACTCAAAAAAATTATTTGGGCAATTACAAAAAAAAATCCATTTAAAACAGAGAGCAAGACATCTGTTGCTGACAGAATTAAATATTGTAAAAAAATAATTAGTACAAATTCATTTATTAAGGTTAAATTTTATGAAAAAATTATTAAATCAAATAAAACTATAAATTTAATCAATCATTTAAAAAAAGATAAAAACATTGAAATTTATTTTTTAATGGGTGCCGACAACCTTATTAATTTTCATAAATGGCATAAATCTAAATTAATTTCACAAAAATGTAACATTCTAGTTTTTGATAGACATGGGTATAAAAAAAATTCTTTAAAATCAAAGACATTTAAGCAACTTAGTAAGGCCAATCTAGAGTTTATTGAGTTTAATAAAGTCAACATTTCATCTTCTCAATTAAGAAAAATTTGATAATCTAAAATCAATTAATGGACAAAATTTCAGACTTAAAGGAAATTGTAATCAACACACTAGATTTCAATAAAGCTCAAGACATCGTAACTATTGATCTTAAAGACAAAAGTTCTATGGCTGATTACATGATCATAGCAAGTGGAACTTCATCTAGACATATCCAATCTTTATCAGAACAAGTTTTAGAAAAACTTAAGAATAACGGTGTAAAAGACTCAAAAATTGAAGGTAAAGAAAGTGGAGAATGGAAACTTGTTGATGGAATTGATTTGATTGTTCATATTTTTCACCCAGAAAAAAGAAAGTTTTATGAATTAGAAAAAATTTGGTCAGAGCTAATTCCAAAAGAAAAAGTGATGATATGAAAAAAATTAAATTTTTATTATTAATTCTTTTCTCTATTTTTTATTTAAATAAAACAGTTATTTCAGCCGAAATTGATATTTATAAAAAAATCGATCTCTTCGGTGAGGTTCTAGAAAAAATTAATAAAGAATATGTTGATGAGTTCAATCAATCTGAAAGCATGGATTCTGCGATTAATGGACTTTTACAATCCTTAGATCCTTATTCATCCTACATGTCCCCTAAAATTTTTGATGAAATGCAAACAGAAACCAGTGGTGAGTTTGGTGGACTAGGAATTGAAGTTAGTATGGAGGCTGGTGTGGTAAAAGTAATTTCACCAATAGATGATACACCTGCATCCAGAGCTGGATTAAAAGCTGGTGATTACATAGTAAAAATAAATGATGTTCAAGTTCAAGGAAAATCATTAAGTGAAGCTGTTGATTTAATGAGAGGACCTGTAGGTTCTGGAATAGAGTTAACAGTAAGACGAAGAGGTGAAAGAAAAGCTTTAACATTTAATATCATAAGAGAAGTTATTCAGGTTCAATCTGTAAAATCTGAAATTATAGATGAAAGTATTGGATACATCAGGCTTACTTCATTTAATGATAACAGTAGTGATCAAATAGAAAAAAAAATTAAAAAACTTAAAAAAAATAAAAACTTAAATTCATTTATTTTAGATTTAAGAAATAATCCTGGGGGTCTTTTATCTCAAGCAATAAAAATCACAGATTTTTTTTTAGAAAATGGAGAAATAGTTTCAACAAAAAGTAGAAAAAAATCTGAAAATAGAAAATGGTTTGCAAAAAAAGGAGATATTACTGATGGAAAAACATTATTGGTTTTAATTAATTATGGTTCAGCATCGGCATCTGAAATTGTTGCTGGAGCTTTAAAAGATCACAAAAGAGCAATTATCATTGGCGAAAATAGCTTTGGTAAAGGTTCGGTCCAATCAATAATTCCTTTAAAAAATCGTGGAGCTATCAGATTAACTGTTGCAAAATATTACTTACCTTCTGGAAAATCTATTTCTGAAGTAGGTGTTAGACCAGATATTGAAGTAAATGAAGAAGGTGATGATTTTAGAATAAAAACTGATACCGATAATCAGTTAAATTACGCTATTAAGTTACTTAACGGATAATATGAATAAAAATTTTAAAGATTTGCCACTGAGAAGTGGGGTCGGAATTGTGTTGTTGAATAAACAAAATAAAGTATTCGTTGCAAAAAGAATAGATAATCCAAAAAATTTTTGGCAAATGCCTCAAGGTGGTGTTGATGAGGGAGAGGAAAACTTAAAAGCTGCATTTAGGGAATTAGAAGAAGAAACAAGTATTAAAAGTGTAGAACTTATTAAAGAATTAGATGGTACATTAACCTATGATTTGCCTGACAGATTACTAGGTATTATATGGAAAGGTAAATACAAAGGTCAAAAGCAAAAATGGTTTTTAATGCGATTTATTGGAAATGATAGTGAAATAAATATTAACACAACTAATCCAGAGTTTTTAGATTGGAAGTGGATTGACCTAGATTTAATTACTGATGTTGTGGTTGATTTTAAACATCATGTTTATAAAGAACTGAAGGAAAAAGTAAAAAAATTAATTTAGAGTTTTTAAAACTTCAACTTTTTGATCTGCTAAATATTTAGATTGATCATTAATATCAGTTTTATTAGCCTCTTCTTCTGCCTCTTTAAGTAAATCTTGTTGCTTTGATTTGTCCATATCAGCAAGATTAAAAATTGTACTTGTTAAAATAGATAGATTGTTATTTTTAAACTCAACGATTCCATCTTCAACATAGTAATTTTCATCTCCTGATTTAGATAAAATCTTAATTATCCCAGGTTTCAAAAAGGAAATAATAGAAATATGATCCTTCAATATTCCCATCTCTCCTTCAAAAGCAGGGACCACAACTTCTGAAACATCATCTTTTACTAAAAAAGATTTTTCAGGATTTACTATTTCAACTTTAAACTCTTCGCTCATTAAGCAGCAGCTTCTTGTTCCATTTTCTTAGCTTTTTCTATAGCTTCTTCAATTGTTCCAACCATATAAAAAGCAGCTTCAGGTAAGTGATCATACTCACCTTTACAGATTGCATCAAAACCTTTGATCGTTGAGTCAAGATCAACAAGTTTTCCTGGAGAACCAGTAAATACTTCTGCAACGAAGAATGGTTGAGATAAAAATCTCTGGATTTTTCTAGCTCTTGCTACAACTAGTTTATCTTCTTCAGACAACTCGTCCATACCAAGAATAGCTATTATATCTTGTAGTGATTTATATGATTGTAGTATTCTTTGAACATCTCTTGCTACTCTATAATGCTCATCTCCAACTATTCTTGGATCCAAAATTCTTGATGTAGAATCAAGTGGATCTACTGCAGGATAAATACCAATTTCCGCAATTTGTCTTGAAAGTACAGTCGTTGCATCCAAGTGAGCAAACGATGTAGCTGGAGCTGGATCTGTTAAATCATCAGCAGGTACATAAATAGCTTGTACAGATGTAATTGACCCTTTGTTTGTAGTCGTAATTCTTTCTTGTAGATTACCCATATCAGTAGCTAATGTCGGTTGGTATCCAACAGCAGATGGAATTCTACCTAACAAAGCTGAAACCTCTGATCCTGCCTGAGTAAACCTAAAAATATTATCTACGAAGAAAAGTACGTCCTGACCTTCCTGATCTCTAAAGTATTCAGCTACAGTTAACCCTGTAAGTGCAACTCTTGCTCTAGCTCCAGGAGGTTCATTCATCTGTCCATAAACTAAAGCAGCTTTTGAACCGGCTCCTTCTTTTTTAATTACTCCAGATTCTATCATTTCATGATAAAGATCATTTCCTTCTCTAGTTCTCTCTCCAACTCCTGCAAAAACTGAAAAACCACCATGAGCTTTTGCAACGTTATTAATTAATTCCATAATTAAAACTGTTTTTCCTACTCCTGCTCCACCAAATAATCCGATCTTTCCACCTTTTGCATACGGTGCAAGCAAATCAATTACTTTAATACCTGTTACAAGGATTTCAGTTTCTGTTGATTGGTCATTAAATTCAGGTGCAGCTCTATGAATTGGCCAACTTTCTTTAGTTTTAACTTCGCCTCTTTCGTCAATTGGTTCACCAATTACATTAATAATTCTTCCAAGAGTTTCAGGCCCAACCGGAACTTGAATAGGAGCATTTGTGTTGGTAACTTCATCACCTCTTTTTAATCCTTCAGTGGCATCCATAGCAATTGTTCTAACAGTAGTTTCACCTAAGTGTTGTGCTACCTCTAAAACTAGTCTGTTATCACCGTTTTTACATTCCAATGCTGTTAAAATTTCTGGTAGTTCACCATCAAATTTTACGTCTACTACCGCTCCAATAACTTGTGTGATTATTCCTTTGCTCATAATTATAAACTTTCTGCTCCTGATATGATTTCTATTAGTTCTTTTGTAATTGCTGCCTGACGACTTCTATTATATTCGATAGTAAGTTTGTCAACCATTTCACCTGCGTTTCGGGTTGCATTATCCATTGCACTCATTCTAGACCCTTGCTCGCTAGCTGAATTCTCTAACATTGCTTTAAATATTTGCGTAGAAATATTCTTTGGCAATAAATTGCTTAAAATTTCATCTTCATCTGGTTCAAATTCGTAACTTTCTTCTGAGCTACTTTCTTCTCCCTCATTATTTAAAGGGATAATTTGCTGTGCTTGAGGAATTTGAGTAATTACATTTTTAAATTGATTATAAAAAATTGTACAAACATCAAATTCACCTGCTTCGAATTTTTCAATTACCATTTTCCCAACTTTGTCAGCATCGAAATAATTTGCATTTTTAGACTCTTTGAAAGAAATATTTTCAATTATTTTGTCACCATAAACTCTTTTTAGTTGATCATTTCCCTTTGAGCCTACTGTAATAATTTTAACTTCCTTACCTTCATCTAAAATTTTTAAAAAATAACTTTTAGCTTTTTTAATAATATTAGAATTAAATCCGCCACATAAACCTCTATCAGAAGTCATGACCACACAAAGATGGGTTTTTTCCTGACCAGTACCTGACAGTAACTTTGGTGCATTTTCTTTATCAGATATACCATTTGATAAATTTAAAATAACATTATTCATTTTTTCAGAATAAGGTCTTCCCTTCTCAGCGCTTTCTTGAGCTCTTCTTAATTTAGCTGCTGCAACCATTTTCATAGCTTTAGTAATTTTCTGTGTAGACTTTACACTGGCTATTCTTTTTTTTAGGTCGTCTAAACTTGCCATAAATTATTAAGATTTAAAATTTCCTTTTAATTGAGTGATTACCTCAACAAGTAATTTTTCTTTATCTTCCTCAAGTTTTCCTGAAGTTAAAATTGACTCTATAATTTCAGGCTTATCTGATTTACATTTTTCAATAATCTTGCTCTCAAATTCAGCAACATCTTTTAGATCTATATCGTCCAGATAACCTTTAACTCCGCAAAATACTGAAATAACTTGTTCTGCAACAGTCATAGGTGAATATTGTTTTTGTTTTAAAAGTTCAGTTAGTTTAGAGCCTCTATTTAAAAGTTGCTGAGTAGATGCATCTAAATCAGATCCAAATTGAGCAAAAGCTGCCATTTCTCTATATTGTGCTAACTCTAGTTTCATTGAACCAGAAACTTTTTTCATCGCTTTAGTTTGAGCTGATGAACCAACCCTAGATACTGATAAACCTACGTTAATTGCAGGTCTTATACCTTGGTTAAATAGTTCTGTTTCAAGGAAAATTTGTCCGTCTGTAATTGAAATAACGTTGGTTGGAATGAACGCGGATACGTCTCCACCTTGTGTTTCAATAATTGGCAGTGCAGTAAGTGATCCACCACCATGTTCGTCACTTAATTTAGCTGCTCTTTCAAGTAATCTACTATGAAGATAAAATACATCTCCAGGATAAGCTTCACGTCCCGGGGGTCTTCTTAATAGCAATGACATTTGTCTATAAGCAACTGCTTGTTTAGACAAATCATCATAAATTATTAACGCATGCATTCCATTATCTCTAAAATACTCACCCATCGTACAACCTGTATACGGTGCTAAGAATTGTAAAGGAGCAGAGTCAGATGCAGTAGCAGCAACGATTGTTGTGTACTCCATAGCTCCAGCTTCTTCTAATGTTTTTTGAATTTGTCTTACTGTTGATCTTTTTTGTCCAACTGCAACGTATATACAATACAGTTTTTGTTTTTCATCACCAGATTCATTGATTTTTTTTTGATTAATAATTGCATCTACTGCAACTGCTGTTTTACCAGTTTGTCTATCACCGATAATTAATTCCCTTTGCCCTCTTCCAATCGGAACTAGACTGTCAATTGATTTAAGACCAGTTTGCATTGGTTCACTTACAGATTGTCGTGGAATAATACCAGGAGCTTTTACTTCAACCCTGCTTTTTTTAATTCCTTTATCTAATGGTCCTTTTCCATCAATAGGATTTCCTAAACCATCCACTACTCTTCCTAATAATTCTTTTCCAACTGGAGTATCAACAATATTACCCGTTCTTTTTACTACATCCCCTTCTTTAACATTTCTGTCATCACCAAAAATTACGACACCAACGTTTTCACTTTCTAAGTTTAGAGCCATACCTTTTGAACCATCTGCAAACTCTACCATTTCACCAGCTTGAACATTATCCAAACCATAAATCCTAGCAATACCGTCTCCAACTGATAAAACTTGACCAACTTCTGTGACTTCTGCTTTATCACCAAAATTTTTAATTTGTTCTTTTAATATTTTTGTAACTTCTGAAGGATTTATTTCCATTTATGCCTCTATCATTTTATTTTCGATTTGTTGTAATTTATTTTTAATTGAGGTATCGACCATAGTACTTCCTACTTGTACTACCAAACCTCCTATTAAACTTTCGTCATGTTTGTAGTTTAATTTTATTTTTGAGCTAAAATTTTTTGTTAACTCCTCTGTAATTTTTGCAATTTCTTCATTAGACAATTCTTTTGCTGATTTTAATTCTGCCTTAAGTTCACCTCTTTTTCTTGAACAAATCTCAATAAAGCTTTTAAGGATACGCTCAATAAAAAAAAAACGTCTTTTTTGAATTAAGAAACTTAAAAAATTTTTAAATAAAGACTCAAATTTATTATTTTCAGAGATTGTATTGATTACTTTTAATAAATCTTCTTGGCTTGTAGTTGGATCTTTAATCAAATTAGAAAAATCCTCACTTTGATCGATTAAATTAAGAATAGATGAAGACTGATCTTCGATCTGACTTAAAAGATTGTTTTCCTCTGAAAGTTCAAAAAGCGCAAGAGAGTATCTTTCAGCTGAAGTTATTGAAAATCCGGTGTCTTTACTCAACTTGGTTCCTCTATAATGTTGAAGATTATTTAAAAATCACGCCCTAAATAGCATATGACCCTTATGTCTTCAAGTAGCGGATTCGTAAAAAAGGCCTCTTTTTTGCGGTTAATTGAAGTTAATTGGGTCAACATCAACTGAAAGTTTTATTCCAGAAGAAAATTTATATTTTGGAATAATTTTTGTAAGAGAACTTTGTAGTTTCATAGATTTTAAGCCTCTAATCAAAAATCTAATTCTAAATTTTCTTTTTAATCTAAACAATGGAGCATTCACAGGCCCTAATATTTTTCCTTCAATTTTATTTTCAATGAAATTTTTAAAATTAATAGCTTCTTTTTCTAATTTAATTTCATTATCTCCTGTTAAGATTAAAGAAATAAACCTTTGAAATGGAGGTAGTTTATTTTTTTTTCTTATCTCTAGTTCTCTTTCTAAAAAAATATCTGGATTTTTACTTGTAATTTCTGAAATCATCTTAGTATTATTTTCATAAGTTTGAAAATATACCGTTGCTGGCTTTCCTGTTCTTCCTGCACGTCCTGAAAGTTGATGATAGAGCTGCAAATTTTTTTCTGCACCTCTTAAATCATGTCCTTGAGATGAAAGATCGATATCAACAACTACAATGCAATTTAAGCTTGGAAAATGAAAACCTTTTGAAATTAATTGAGTTCCAACTAAAATATGCGTTTCATTATTAATAATTTTATCTATTTTTTCTTTAGAATCTTTTTTATTCATTGTGTCACTTGAAAAAATCTCTATTTTTTTTCCAGGGAATTTTCTTTTTACCTCTTCTGAAATTCTCTCAACTCCAGGGCCGCTAAAAATAAATTCACAATTGCCTTCTCTTGTACAGTCCCTTTTAAGATCGGATTTGTATCCACAATAATGACATAATAAGTTATTTTTATTTTTATGATAAACTAAATTGATACTACAATTTGGACATGTAAAACTTGTAAAACACTTATTACATAAAGCATTTGGAGAAAAACCTCTTCTGTTTAAAAAAAACAAAACTTGATCTTTTTTTTCCAAATGTAAATTAACTTTTTCAATAATTTTATTTGATAGCCACGATTGTTTTTCAAGTTTGGTATTATTTAAATTAATAATTTCATAATTAGGTAAAGCTGCGTTTTGATATCTTTCATTTAATCTAGAAACTTCGTATTTACCTTTTTTAATATTTTCAAAAGTTTCTATGGACGGGACAGCAGTAATCAAATTGATTGGAATGTTTTCAAAAGATGCTCTAGAAATTGCCATATCACGAGCATTGTAGGTTATACCTTCATCTTGTTTAAATGATTGATCATGTTCCTCATCAACAATTATCATTCCTAATTTTTTAAATGGTAAAAATAATGAAGACCTTGCACCAATAATTATTTTTATTTTACCATTAGAAACACCACTCCAAATTAATTCTTTCTTTTTTTTTGAAATACCTGAATGCCAAACCGCGGGTTTGAAACCAAAATATTCTAAAAATTTTTGTTCAAACTGACTGGTTAGACCTATTTCTGGTAATAAAATTAATCCTTGAAAACCCTTCTCTATCAGTGGTTTTAACGCTTCAAAATAAACTAAAGTTTTTCCTGATCCAGTTGTACCTTGTAAAACATGAACTCTAAATTTTTTATTTGAAACATTCATTTTTTTTAGAGATTTATTTTGATCACTAGATAGCTTGATTAAGTTTTGTTTAATTTTGCTATCAAATATTTGATAATGTTGAGTTTCTTTATTCTCTATCGCATCACTACTTAAAAGCACTAACTTTAATGCCATACCCTTTGGGATAAGATTATATTCTGCAAACCAATTTAAAAAATTAATTGTATTTTTTTTTAATGGAGTAACGTCTAATTTCTTGATTACCTTTTTAATCTTAAAATTTTTATTATTATTTTTTTCAAATTCGTCCCAAACAACACCGGTAATTTTTGATTTTCCAAAAGGTACCATTACGTAATCACCAACTTTAAGAGTTAAATTACTTTCATAAGTAAATGGATGATTAAAAATATTTGGTACAAGAATCGGATATTTCATATTTTTATAATATGAAAAAAAATTAAGAGTGTATTGCTCTTTTATCTACTGATAAAGCAGCTTCTTTAACTGCTTCAGAAAACGTTGGATGAGCATGACAAGTTCGGGCGATATCTTCTGCACTTGCACCAAATTCCATTGCAACACCGATTTCTGCAATTAATTCTCCCGCATGAGGTCCAATTATATGTGCACCTAATACTTTATCTGTTTGCTCATCAGCTAAAATTTTAACAAAACCTTCTGCATCATCTATGGCCTTTGCTCTTGAATTAGCCATAAACGAAAATTTCCCTACTTTATATTTTTTATTTAATTCTTTTAATTGTTCCTCAGTTTTACCGATTGATGCTACTTCTGGAGTTGTATAAACTACTCCTGGGATTGTATCATAATTTACATGTCCAGATTGACCAACTATGTTTTCTGCAACTGCTATACCTTCGTCCTCCGCTTTGTGTGCAAGCATTGGACCAACAATTACATCGCCTATAGCATAAATGTTTTCAACGTTAGTCTTAAAAATTTTATCAGTTTTAATTCTATTTCTTTCATCAAGATCTACTCCTACAGACTCTAAATTTAAACCATCTGTATTGGGTTTTCTACCAACAGAGATTAAAACAACATCACACTCAAAATTATTTTTATTACCATCTTTATCTACTGTTGAAACCACTGCACCTGCTGCAATTTTTTTAATTGTTTCAACTTTATTTTGCATATTAAATTTCATACCCTGTTTTTTTAAAATTTTCATAAATTCTGAAGAGATTTCTTTATCCATTCCAGGTGTAATATGATCTAAAAATTCAACAACTTGTACCTCTGCTCCAAGTCTTGACCATACAGATCCCATCTCCAATCCTATATAGCCTCCTCCTACTACAACCATTTTCTTAGGTACCTTTTCTAACTTTAAAGCACCTGTTGATGAAACAATTGTTTTCTCATCTATTTCTATTCCTGGTAATGAAACTGGAACTGAACCTGTTGCAATAACTGTTTTTTCTGTTTGGATGATAGTTTCTTTATTTTTATCGTCTTTTATTAAAATTTCAGTTTTAGATTTAAAACTTCCGTGTCCTTTAAAGTAAGTAACCTTGTTTTTTTTCAAAAGAAATTCAACACCTTTTGTAAGAACAGTTACAGCTTTATCTTTGCTTTTCATCATTTTTTCTAAATTTAATTTTACATCACCAACTTCAATACCTTTGTTTGCTAAACTTTTTACTTTGTGAAATTCTTCAGACAGATTAAGTAAGCTTTTTGATGGGATGCAGCCAACATTTAAACAAGTACCTCCTAAAGACCCTCTAGACTCTATACATGCAGTTTTTAACCCTAATTGAGCAAGTCTGATTGCACAAACATAACCACCCGGTCCACCTCCAATAACTACAGCTTGAAATTTTTCTGACATTTAAATATCTAAAAACAACCTCCTAGGGTCTTCTAAGTTTTCTTTAATCATTTTAAGGAAAGATACAGATTCTTTTCCATCAATAATTCTATGATCATATGATAATGCTAAATACATAATTGGTCTTATTTTTATTTCACCGTCTACAACAACAGGTCTTTCAACTATATTATGCATGCCCAACACTCCAGATTGAGGTAAATTTAGTATCGGAGTCGAAAGCATAGACCCATACACGCCTCCATTACTTATTGTAAATGTTCCTCCCTGAAGATCTTCAATCGTTAGCTTTCCATCTCTAGCTTTTTCTGAGATTTCTTTAATATTTTTTTCAATATCAGCAAAAGATAATTCATCTGCATTTCTTAAAACAGGAACAACCAAACCTTTGTCTGTTCCAACAGCAAAACTAATATTGTAATAATTTTTGTAGATAATCTCATCACCATCTATTTCAGCATTCACAGCAGGGAAATTTTTTAATGCGACTACACATGCTTTTACAAAGAAAGACATAAATCCTAATTTTATCCCATAACGAGATTGGAAATCCTCTTGGTTTTCTTTTCTCATTTCCATTACGCTACTCATATCAACTTCGTTAAATGTAGTTAAAAGAGCAGCATTCTCTTGGGCTTGCTTTAATCTTTTCGCAATAGTTTGTCTCAACCTGGTCATTTTAATTCGTTCTTCTTCACCATATTGAATTTTTCTTTCAGATGGTTTTGGATTTGCTCCCATCAAACTTATTAAATCTCCTTTTAAAACTCTTCCATCTTTGCCTGAGCCTTGAATTGAATTAATATCGATATTATTTTCAGTAACTATTTTTCTCACTGCTGGAGACAATGTTGTATTAACATCTCTTTTTGGAGCAACATCTGATTTAACTTCCTCAGTTAAAACCAAAGGTTTCTCTTTGGGTTTTTCTATCTCTTTTTCTTCAAATACTTTTGGTTCTTTTTTATTTGCATCTAATTTTATTACATTGCTCTCTTTAGGAACAATTTGCTCTTTCTTTACTTCTTCTTTCTTTATTGGTGTAGATTTAACTGCTCCACCATCTGCTGATACAGAACCTAATAATGCTCCTACTTCAACAACTGATCCATCTTGAGAATTTATCTCTGTTAACACGCCAGAAATTGGAGATGGCACTTCTAAGTTTACTTTGTCTGTCTCAAGTTCTACAATTGGTTCATCTGCTTCGACTGTATCACCCGCGTTTTTTAACCATTTTGCAACAGTTGCTTCTGTTATACTTTCACCAAGAACTGGGACTACTATTTTTTCACTCATTAAAATTAATCAAATACCTTGTTAATTATTTCTTGTTGTTGAGAATTATGCCTTTTGGCATATCCTGTTGCAGGAGTTGCGTCTGGGCTTCTTCCTATATAAGAAATTTTATTATTATTAGCCTTTAAAGTGTCTAATGTCCATTGGATATAATCTCTAACTGAAAACCAAGCACCCATATTTTTTGGTTCTTCTTGGCACCAAAAGAATTCAGCATTTTTAGCATATGGTTTTAACTCTTTAATCAAAGCTTTTGCTGGAAATGGATACAATTGTTCAATTCTATACATTACTACATCATCTCTTTTGAGTTTCTCTCTCGCATCTAATAAATCAAAATATACTTTTCCTGAACAAAGAATTACTTTTTTAATCTTTGAACTTTCTTTGAGTTTAATAAATCCTTTAGACTTAGGATCAATAGCATGATCCCACAATACTCTATGAAAAGTATTTTTTTTGTTAAAATCCTCTAAATTTGAAACACAATATTTATTTCTTAATAATGATTTTGGTGTCATTATGATAAGTGGCTTTCTGAAACTCCTATGCATTTGTCTTCTCAAAGCATGAAAATAATTTGCTGGAGTTGTGCAGTTCATCACTTGCATATTATCGTTTGAGCATAGTTGTAAAAATCTTTCTAGCCTTGCTGATGAATGCTCTGGTCCTTGTCCTTCATATCCGTGAGGTAACAACATTACTATACCAGATGCTCTATTCCATTTTCTTTCACCAGATGCGATAAATTGATCAATTACTACTTGGGCTCCATTAGCAAAATCACCGAATTGCGCTTCCCAAAGAGTGAGTGTGTTTGGCTCTACTAGACTATAACCATATTCAAAGCCCAAAACTGCAAGTTCAGACAAAAAACTATCTACTACTTCAAATTGCTTTTGATTTTTAGAAATATTATTAAGTGGGATGTACCTGGAATTATCTATTTGATTTCTCAATACAGAATGTCGTTGACTAAATGTTCCTCTTCCAGAGTCTTGTCCTACAAGTCTTACCGGATATCCCTCTTCTAACAAAGATCCAAACGCTAAAGATTCTGCTGAAGACCAATCGATTCCAATCCCTTTTTCGATACTTTCTTTTCTGGCATTGAATATTTTAGAGATAGTCTTATGAATATTTTTTTCTTCAGGAATACCATTTATTTTATCTGAAATTATTTTTAATTTATTTTCGTCATAACCTGTTATGCCCCTTTTATCTTTACCTCTTTCAGGTTTATATCTCGACCATGTTCCCTCAAACCATTCTATTTTAGGTTTGTAATCTTTTGCACTTTTGTATTGTTCATCAAGTAAATCTTTGAACGATTTAACATTTTGATTTAATAATTCTTGCGTTATAGAGTTTTCATTTACTAATTTATTTCCATAAATTTTATAAACACTAGGATGAGATCTTATTTTTTTATACATTAAAGGTTGAGTAAATGAAGGCTCATCTCCCTCATTATGTCCAAATCTTCTATAACAAATTAAATCTACTACAACATCTCTATTAAATTTTAATCGAAATTCTGTTGCTATTCTAGTTGCATAAACAACTGCTTCTGGATCATCACCATTAACATGGAGAATTGGAGCCTCTACCATTTTTGCAACATCTGATGGGTAAGGTGAAGACCTCGCAAATCTTGGACTAGTGGTAAATCCTATCTGGTTATTAACTATAATATGAATTGTTCCTCCGGTGTTATGTCCTGGTAGTCCAGACATTGCAAAACATTCTGCTACAACTCCTTGACCAGCAAAGGCTGCATCCCCATGAATGAGAATAGGTATAACTTTATTTCTCTCTTTATCTTTATGAAAAAATTGTTTGGCTCTTGTTTGACCTAAAACAACTGGGTTAACAGCTTCTAAATGAGAAGGATTATCTGTTAAACTGACATGTACTGAATTTCCATCAAATTCTCTATCAGACGACGCTCCAAGGTGATATTTTACATCTCCAGCACTATCTTCAGAATCAGTACTAAACTCACCAGCAAACTCATTAAAAATTTTTTTGTAAGATTTTTGTAAAACGTTTGCCAAAACGTTAAGCCTACCTCTATGAGACATACCTATTTTAACTTCTTTTATATTATTTTGACCACCAATTTTTATTATTTGTTCAAGAGCGGGTATTAAACTTTCGCCACCATCTAAACCAAATCTTTTTGTTCCCACATACTTTGTGGCTAAAAATTTTTCAAATCCTTCTGCCTGTACCAGTTTATTTAAAATTGCCTCTTTACCATTTTTTGTAAATTGAAGTGCATTTTTATCTTGCTCTATCCTGTCCCTAAACCACTTTCTTTCATCTGGGTTTGAAATATGCATGAACTCATAACCTATTTTTCCACAGTAGGTTTTCTTCATAAACTTAAGTATTTCTCTTATATTTGCATATTTACGATTAATTACCCCGTTTAGAAAAATTTTCTTATCGTAATTTTCTTTTTTAAAACCGTAAAAATCTGGATGAAGCTCATCTAGATATTCTGACTCTCTCATTTCTAAAGGATCAAGATCCGCTAATAAATGTCCTCTTAATCTATATGCTCTAATTAATGCTACAGCACTAATAGAATCTTTATTTGAGTCAGCAAGTAATTGAAAATTAAATTTTTCTGAAGTGTCTAATTTGACATTGTTAAAATCATTTTTTTCTTGTTCTTCTATTTTTTTTTGTAATTCATCAATATCAATCTTTTTTTTAGTAGGCCCCCATGATGGACCATTAATTTCTTTTGCTATAACATTTAATTCTTCGCCAATTCCCTCAAAATAATTTGCCCAACTTTCCGGAAGATCAGCATCTTTATTTACAAACTTTAAATACATTTCTTCTATAAATGCACTATTAGATTTGTTTAAAAATGAAGTTTTTTCGAAATCAAGATTTTTTGATGAAGACATCTTTTTTATTTAATATATCCCTCTAATATTTTTTTTCAATTAGACAGTTTATCAAATAAAGTTTTTCCAATAATTGATGGTGATTTGGCAACTGTAATACCACATTCTTCCATTTTTTTTATTTTATCTTCAGCTCCACCCTTGCCACCTGATATAATGGCACCAGCATGCCCCATTCTCCTTCCTGGAGGAGCAGTAATTCCAGCGATAAATCCAACTATTGGTTTTTTAATCTTATGATCTTTTATAAAGTCAGCCGCTTCTTCTTCGGCTGTTCCTCCAATTTCACCTATCATTAAAATAGATTCTGTTTCATCATCATTTAAAAATAAATCTAAACAATCTATAAAATTTGTTCCATTAATAGGATCACCACCAATACCAATACATGTTGATTGACCAAGTCCATTTTCAGTTGTTTGTGCTACTGCTTCATATGTCAATGTTCCTGACCTTGATACAATTCCAACACTTCCTCTTTTGTGAATACTTCCCGGCATAATCCCAATTTTACATTCATCTGGTGTGATTATTCCTGGACAATTGGGTCCAATTAATCTGCTATTAGAGCCAGTTAATTTTTGTCTTACCTTAAGCATATCCTGAATTGGAATTCCCTCTGTTATACAAACAATAAGTTCAATTGATGCATCAATAGCTTCAATGATTGCTGCAGCAGCAAATTTAGCAGGCACATAAATCATAGTTGCATCTGCTCCTACTTCATTTTTTGCCTCTAAAACGCTATTAAAAACTGGTCTATCTAAATGTTTTTGTCCACCTTTCTTTGGCGTAACTCCACCAACAAGATTGGTTCCATATTTTATAGCCTGCTCTGAATGAAATGTTCCGTGTGAGCCAGTAAATCCCTGACAAATTACTTTAGTATTTTTATTTACCAAAACCGACATTTTATTTTATCGCCTCAACAATTTTCTTAGCGGCATCATCTAAATTTTCTGCAGAAATTAATTTTAATCCAGAATTATCAAGAATTTCTTTTCCTTCCTTGAAATTTGTGCCTGCTAATCTCACAACTAAAGGTACAGCAATATTAATTTCTTTAGCTGCATCAACTACTCCTTGGGCAAGAACATCACATCTCATTATTCCTCCAAAAATATTAATTAAAATACCTTTAACATTTTTATCTGAGAGAATTATCTTTAATGCAGCAGATACTTTTTCTTTGGATGCACCACCGCCTACATCTAAAAAATTTGCTGGCTCTTTACCATACAATTTAATTATATCCATTGTTGCCATCGCTAATCCTGCCCCATTCACCATACAGCCTATACTTCCATCTAGCTTGATATATGCAAGATCATGCTTGCTAGCTTCTATCTCGGTAGGATCTTCCTCATTTAAATCTCTTAATTCAACAATTTCTGGATGCCTGAATAAAGCGTTAGAGTCGAAATTAACTTTTGCATCTAAACAAACAATTTTTTCCTCTTTTGTCAAAATTAATGGATTTACTTCAACCATGTTTGCATCAGTACCTACAAACATTTTATATATTGATTTAATTAATGTTATTGCTTGTTTTTTTACGTCTTCATTTAAATTAAAAATATTAATTATTTTTTCACAATCTGACTCAGAAATTTCATCACCCATATCAACTTTTGTAGTTATAATTTTTTCAGGTGAACTGCTTGCAACTTCTTCAATGTCCATCCCTCCTTGGTCACTTGATATAAATGCAATTTTAGAACTTGCCCTATCAACCAGGCACGATAAGTAAAATTCTTTATCTATATTTGATGATTCTTCTACGTATAATCTTTTTACCTCTCTACCTTCAGGGCCAGTTTGATGAGTAACTAGTGTTTTTCCTAGTAATTCTCTAGCTGCTACCGTTAGTTCCTCAATAGAATTTAAAATTTTTACACCACCAGCTTTTCCTCTACCTCCAGCATGGATTTGTGCTTTAAGCACATATTTCTCAGTTTTGAGTGCTTTTGCTTTTTGAATAAGTTCATCAACATTAAGCGCAAATACTCCTTCGGGAACTACAGCTCCATATTTTTTTAATATTTGTTTAGCTTGATGCTCGTGAATATTCATTATTATTTAGATAAATCAGGATCTATTTTAGATGCAGCTTCCCATAAAGCTTTTACAGCATCTATTGAATGCATAAATTCTTTTTTTTCTTTTTCATCTAAATCAATCTCTTCAATTTTTTCTACACCATTTTTTCCAATGACTACAGGAACACCTGCATAAACATTTTTCACACCATATTCTCCATTTAATTGTACAGCGCAGGGTAATAATTTTTTCTGATCATTTAAATATGCTTCTGCCATTTGAACACCTGAGGCTGCTGGCGCATAAAAGGCTGATCCTTTTTCTAAATATTTAACTATTTCCGCACCACCATCTCGTGTTCTTTGATTAATTTCCTCAACTCTTTCTGAAGAAATCTTTCCATCCTTTACAAGATCCAACAACGGTTTACCTGAAATTTTTGTAAATCTTGGCATAGGAACCATGGTGTCACCATGACCACCCATAACCATTGCCTCAATTTCTCTTACTGGCACATTAAGTTCTAATGATAAAAATAATTTAAATCTCGAACTATCTAAAATACCTGCCATACCAACAACTTTATTTGATGGCAAACCTGAAAATTTTTGAAATGCCATAACCATAACGTCTAAAGGATTGGTGATACAGATCACAAAAGCGTTAGGAGCATTTTTCTTTACCCCCTCAGCAACTTGTTTAATAATTTTTAAATTTATTCCAAGTAGATCATCTCGGCTCATTCCAGGTTTTCTTGGAACACCTGCTGTAATTATTATTACATCTGAATTTTTTATATCCTCATAGTTATCAGTTCCTGAAAACCTAACATTGAAACCATCTACAGATGAAGATTGTGCAATATCTAATGCTTTTCCTTTTGCAATACCGCTAGCTACGTCAAATAAAACTACTTCATCAACCAATTCTTTTGTTCCTATTAAATGTGCAAGAGTTCCGCCTATTTGGCCTGCACCAATTAAAGATATTTTTGTCATTTATTTCCTTTATTTCATTGTTGGCATAACAAATTCCGCATTTGATCGGACACCTGAAGGCCATCTGGATGTTACTGTTTTAAGTTTTGTATAAAATTTTATTCCTTCCATACCATGCATTCCACTATCTCCAAATAATGATCTTTTCCAACCACCAAAACTATGAAATGCCATTGGAACTGGGATCGGCACGTTAATACCAACCATACCTACTTGAATTTTACTTGCAAAAGTTCTACCTGCATCACCGTCTCTGGTATAAATACTAACTCCATTTCCGTACTCATGGTCGTTAATTAATTTTGCGGCTTCTTCAAAAGTTTTTACTCGAACAACTGATAAGACTGGACCGAATATTTCCTCTTTGTAAATTCTCATATCTTTATTTACATGATCAAACAAACATCCACCTATATAGAAACCATTTTCATAACCTTGAAGTTTTAAACCTCTTCCATCAACCACTAGCTTTGCGCCTTCCTTGACACCTAAATCAACGTAACTTGTAACTTTTTCTAAATGTTCTTTTGTAACTAAAGGTCCCATTTCTGATGCTTTATCCATTCCAGGACCAACTTTTAAAGCTTCAGCTTTTTTTGATAATCTTGATACAAGTTCATCACCAATATCTCCAACCGCAACCGCAACTGATTGAGCCATACATCTTTCTCCAGCTGAACCATAAGCAGCACCCATTAAACCATTTACTGCACCATCTAAATCACAGTCTGGCATAACAACTAAATGGTTTTTTGCTCCACCCAAAGCTTGAACTCTTTTTTCATTTTTAGCTGAATTTTCATAAATATATTTTGCAATAGGAGTAGATCCTACGAAACTAACAGCTTTGATATCTTTGTTTTCCAAAATTGCATCAACAGCTTCTTTATCTCCATTTATTACGTTAAATACTCCTTCTGGAAGACCCGCCTCAGAAAGTAATTCTGCTAATCTTATTGCGCAAGAAGGGTCTTTTTCTGATGGTTTAAGAATAAAAGTGTTTCCACAAGCTATTGCTATTGGAAACATCCACATTGGTACCATAGCAGGAAAATTAAAAGGTGTAATACCTGCAACAACTCCTAGCGGTTGTCTAATTGACCAACTATCAACATTGGTTCCAACATTTTCTGAAAACTCACCTTTTAATAAATGTGGTATTCCACAAGCAAATTCTACCACCTCAAGTCCTCTAGTTAAAGAGCCTCTTGCATCTTCATAAACTTTTCCATGTTCTGAAACTATTAACTTCGTTAATTCATCAGAATTTTTTTCAATTAATTCTTTAAATTTAAATATTATTCTAGCTCTTTGTAGAGCAGGTTTTAAAGACCAAGTTTCAAATGCTTTTTTTGCTACCTCAACAGCACTGTCTAGATCAGATTTTGAAGCAAGTCTTACCTCTGACTCTTGTTCGCCAGTTGCTGGATTAAAAACTTTTCCTTTTTTATCTGAAGATCCCGTAATTATTTTACCGTTTACGAAGTGTTCTATTAATTTCATGAATACGGTGTTTTAGATCAAAAATATAGAATAGTCTATTTAAACATTAGCTGTAGCTAACATTTTTTTTATTTCAGCTATAGCTTTTGCTGGATTCAAGCCCTTAGGACATGCATTTGTACAATTTAATATTGTATGGCATCTATATAATTTTAATTCATCTGAAACTTTTTTTAATCTAGCTTTTCTCTCTTCATCTCTACTATCAATAATCCATCTATAAGCCTGTAGCAGAACTGCTGGACCTAAATATTTATCTCCATTCCACCAATAACTTGGGCAAGATGTAGAACAGCAAGCACACATAATGCATTCGTAAGCACCATCAAGTTTTGCTCTATCTTCTTTAGACTGATAAATTTCTGTTGTCTGTTTTGTTGAGTTATTTTTTAACCAAGGTTCAATAGATTGATATTGTTTATATAAACCATCTAAATCACCAATCAAATCTCTTTTAACTTTTAAATGAGGTAGAGGATAAATATCGATGTCACCGTCTATCTCTGCATGAGGAGTTGTACAAGCAAGTCCGTTTTTTCCTCCCATATTCATAGCACAAGAACCACAAACACCATGAGCACAAGATCTTCTATAGGCCAATGTAGGATCAATTTCGTTTTTAATTTTATTTAGAATATCCAGCACCTTAGATGGACAATTATCCATATCAACTTCGTATGTATCAATTCTAGGATTTTCTTCTGTTGATGGATCCCATCTATAAATATTTACTTTTCTTAAATTTTTAGATCCAGTTTTGTCTTTAAAATATTTGCCTTTTTTAACCTCTGAATTTTTAGGTAAACTTAGCTGAACCATTAATATACTCGCTCTTGTGGTGGAAAATATTGAACTTCATTTGTTAAAGTTGATTTGTGTACTGCTCTGTAACTAATCTTTGTATTTTTTCCATCACACCAAGCAAGAGTATGTTGCATAAATTTTTCGTCATCTCTTTTTGGATAGTCATCTCTCGCGTGAGCACCTCTGCTCTCTTTTCTATGATATGCAGACTCTACAGTAGTTACTGCTTGTCTTATTAAATTATCAAATTCTAATGTTTCAACTAAATCAGTATTAAATACTAAAGACCTATCTTTAACTGAAATTGAGTCCATACCATCATAAGTTTTTTTAATCTCATCAACACCTTCTTTAAGATTTTTTTCTGTTCTAAAAACTGCACATTTCGACTGCATAGTTTTTTGCATTGAAAGTCTAAGTTCTGCAGTACTATTATTTCCTTGTGCATTTCTAAGTTTATCAAATCTATCTAAACATTTTTGTGTTTCTGACTCAGGAATTTCTTCATGAGGTGTTCCTGGCTTAACTAACTCAGCTGCTCTTTTTGCTGCTGCTCTTCCAAATACTACTAAATCAATTAAAGAATTAGAACCAAGTCTATTTGCTCCGTGAACAGAGACACATGCCGCTTCTCCTATAGCCATTAAACCTGGAACAGTTTTTTCTGAGCCATTTACAGTTAATACTTCTGCTTTATAGTTTGTTGGAATACCACCCATATTATAATGAACTGTTGGTACAACAGGAATTGGTTCTTTAGTTACATCTACATTTGCAAATAATCTTGCTGCATCAGTAATTCCAGGAAGCCTGCTTTCAATAATATCTTTATCTAAGTGACTTAGGTTCAAATGAACATGATCTTGATCTTTTCCAACACCTCTTCCCTCATTAATCTCAATAGACATAGATCTGCTAACAACATCTCTTGATGCTAAATCTTTTGCATTTGGAGCATATCTTTCCATAAATCTTTCACCTTTAGAATTTGTAAGATAACCCCCTTCTCCTCGCGCACCTTCTGTTATTAATGTGCCATGGCCATAAATTCCTGTTGGGTGAAATTGAACAAACTCCATATCCTGAAGCGGCAGCCCAGCTCTTAAAACCATTGCATTGCCATCACCGGTGCAAGTATGTGCTGATGTTGCTGAATAATAAACTTTTCCATAACCACCTGTAGCAATAATTACTGTGTGCGCTCTAAATCTGTGAATTGTGCCATCATTCAAATTCCAAGCAATTAGACCTTTGCATTCTCCATTCTTCATCAACAAATCTAATGCAAAATATTCTATAAAAAATTCTGTATTATGCTTTAACGCTTGTCCATATAATGTGTGTAAAATAGCATGTCCTGTTCTATCAGCTGCTGCACAAGTTCTTTGAACTATTCCATTTCCATAATTTTTTGTCATTCCACCAAATGGTCTTTGATAAATTTTTCCTTCTTCAGTTCTACTAAATGGAACTCCATATTTCTCTAATTCTAAAACTGCTTTAGGTGCTTCTTTACAAAGATATTCAATGCTATCTTGATCACCTAACCAATCTGCACCTTTTACAGTGTCATACATGTGCCATCTCCAATCATCTTCTCCCATGTTTCCTAGTGCTGCTGATATTCCGCCTTGTGCAGCTGATGTATGACTTCTGGTAGGAAATACTTTTGAGATACAAGCTGTTTTTAAGCCAGCTTCGCTGAGCCCTACTGCTGCTCTTAAACCTGATCCACCTGCACCAAGCACAACAACATCGTACTCATGGTCTATAATATTATATGCTTTCATGTATTTAAGTTAAAAATTACAATTATTGTAATTACTGGAATTGTTATAGCAAAAAAATTTAGGACTTTGTTTGCGGCATTTTTGGTTTTTTTATCGTTAATATAGTCTTCAAAAACCTCACTTATAGTCAAAGCTGAAAAAAAATAAGCAATAACTAAAAATAATCCAATTAAGAATTTAGATGGTTGTGTTGTTAAAAAATTCACTATTTCAAAATAACTTTTATCATAGA
Organism: uncultured Pelagibacteraceae bacterium; assembly: GCA_902635515.1. Lineage (GTDB taxonomy): Bacteria > Pseudomonadota > Alphaproteobacteria > Pelagibacterales > Pelagibacteraceae > Pelagibacter. The sequence goes on along the minus strand of CACPOD010000003.1, from coordinate 11,732 downwards.
TATTCACTAAATTTATAATAAACCAAAGCATTAAAGGTAATAAGATTGCGGAACTAATTTTTAAGAATAACCATTTTTTTGTTACTGGAAGCATTATGTTAATCCTCTGCCAATTAAATATATTAAGATAGTTAAAACAATCGAACCAAAAATAACTAACAAACCTGTAATTTTTGTTGTTTGTAATTCAAATCCATAACCCAAATCCATAATCAAGTGTCTTACTTCACTTAACATTTGAAAACTAAATGACCAGGTTATTCCAATTAAAATAAACTTACCTAAAAAAGTTTCTAAAAAAATTTTAATAATTTGATAATTACTTTCTCCTAAAAGCATTAATGCAAACCAAATACAAATTAATGTGATCGCAAAAAAATTAATTATTCCTGTAATCCTGTGTGAAATAGATACTAATGAAGAAATATGCCATTTATAAATCTGTATGTGTGGTGATAAAGGTCTGTCTTCCATGTTTTATTTTGAGTTAATAATTGTTTCAGCAATTTCAACAGAATTAAGTGCTGCACCTCTCAATAGGTTGTCTGATACAATCCACAAATTTAATGAATTTTTTTTAGTTTTATCTTCTCTAATTCTAGATATATATGTCTCATCACTCCCAGCTGCTTCAAATGGTGTGCTATAACCTCCATTTTCTCTTTTATCAATAACCTCACAACCATCTGCTTTACTTAAAACATCTCTCACTTTTTCTAAAGTATATGGTTTTTCAAATTCTATATTAACAGACTCCGAATGAGATACTAAAACAGGAATTCTTACACATGTAGCTGTAAGTTCTATTGAATCATCTAATATTTTTTTTGTTTCATTTGTCATTTTTAATTCTTCTTTTGTATATCCATCATCGGCAAAAACATCGATATGTGGAATAACATTAAAAGCGATTTGTTTAGTAAAATTTTTTGACTCTATTTTTTTTCCATCTAAATATTGTTTAGTTTGATCTATTAATTCGTCCATTGGACTTTTGCCACCACCTGAAACAGATTGGTAAGTTGAAACTACAACTCTTTTAATTTTGAATAAATTATGTAGTGGTTTAAGTGCTATAACAAGTTGTGCTGTAGAACAATTTGGATTGGCAATAATATTTTTTTTCATATTTTTAATTTCGGCTGCATTCACTTGTGGAACGATCAATGGAACATCAGGATCCATCCTAAAAAAACTTGAATTATCTATTACAATTGTGTGCTTGGCAGCCTTTTCTGCAAATTTTTCAGCAATTTTTCCTCCTGCTGCAAAAAAAGTTATATCTGCTTTTGAAAAATCATATGTCTCTAAATTTTCAATAACATACTCTTTATCTCTAAAAGAGATTTTTTTTCCTGCACTTTTTTCTGAGGCAACTAAATATAAATTATCAAACTTGAAGTTTTTTTTATCAAATACCTCAAGAGTTTTCCTTCCAACATTTCCTGTTGCACCTACTATAGCTATGTTCATTTTAAAGTTGTTATACTAAATAAAAGGTAAATCGCAAACTTTACCACTACAAATATCACCATTTATGCTTGCTTTTACGTTCTGGTCTATATTCCAATGCGATTTTTTCATCATAGCAATACCAATTACTTTTTTAAAATGAGGCGAATAACAGGCTGACCTTAATTCCCCAATGATTTTGTTATTATCATCAGTCAGATCTAAAGATCCTGTTAAACTTATTTTGTCCAAATCTAACTTCACACCCATTAATTTTCTTTTAATACCTTCGGATTTTATTTTCTTTAATTTTTCTTTTCCTAAAAAAATAATATCACTATCTATGTTTACATATTTATCAAAACCACATTCATAAGGATTATCTCCGTTATCCATATCATTGCCATGAGATAACAGTCCACTTTCGATTCGTTCTATTAAATTGGGGCACCCTGGTTTAATATTAAATTCTTTTCCAATTTCAAATAAATGATCATATAGTTTTAAGCCTGCTTCAGTATTTTGAACATATACTTCATAACCTCCTTGTTTAGACCATCCAGATTGTGCGATAAGGTGTTTTGCACCTCCAAATTCAAAATAATCAAAACCAAAAAATTTTAATTTTGTGATCTGTTCTCCAAATACTTTTTCCATCAATTGAAATGATTTTGGACCTTGTACAGCCATGATATCAACTTTTGGCTCTATGATTTTAACATCAAATTTATTTCCAATTGCTAATCCTTTTGCAAATAATATTACGTCCGTATCTGCAATAGAAATCCACCATTTATTTTCATTAATTCTTAAAACAACTGGATCATTAATTAATCCAGCATTATCATCTATAATCGGACAATAATAACATCTTCCATCTTTAGATTTTGATAAATCTCTACAAGTCATTAGCTGAACTAATTTTGCAGAATCTTTTCCTGAGATTTCTACCTGTCTTTCAGCTGCTACATCCCAAATTTGAACATGCTCTTTTAAATGATGATAAGAATCTTCAATTGAACCAAAGGCAGCTGGAAGTAACATATGGTTATAAATTGTATAAGCTGTAACACCCTGTTCCTCAATTCGAGAAGTATATGGTGTACCTCTAAGTCTTCTTGATTTTGCAATTAAAAAGTTCTTCATTTTTTTAAAAATTCTAAAACTTTGTCTCTCATTTCAAATGCTTTTTCAATCATAATCATATGGCCGCAACCCTCGATTATGTGTGTAGATGAGTTGTTAATTAGACTAGAAAATTTTTTTCCAGCTTCTAGATTTACCATCTTATCTAGAGAACCAAAAATAAACATTGATGGAAATTCTATTAATTTAGCAGCATCAGAACCATTTTTGTAATTGTTACATGCAACAAGGTCCACCGCCAGTATGTCTCTTATGTCTCGAGGTGATTGTATTATTTTTTCTACTGGGTTACCACCAATAAATCTTTTTGAACCTTCATAACCCCACTTCATCATTAATTTAACAGCATCGGAGTCCCCATTTTTTGCTAGATCAATTAAATCTGGATGAACTGGCATCTTATTTGACCCTCCGATAAAAACTAACTTTTTTAATCTATTTTTATATTTGTGAGCATATTCAAGTATTTCCAAGCAACCTTGGGAATGACCAATTAAAATTAAATTATTTAAATTAAGATTATTAAAAACCTGCTCCAACCAATCAGCTATTTTTTCAATACTATCTAAACAAGGGCCATCAGAATTACCGTGACCAGGTAAATCAATAGATAATACGTTAAAATTATTATTTGAAAAAAACTGTTCAGTTAGAGACCAAACAATATGCGAAAGACCACTTCCATGAAGAAATACTATTGTCTCTTTATTTTTATCAATACCCTGTCCTGCATCAGACGCATAAACATTTTTATTTTCCAATTGAAAATTCAAAAATTACCTAAACTTGTTTTCTTAATTCAAACTTTTGTATTTTTCCTGTCGAAGTTTTTGGCAAATCACAGAACACAACCTTTTTAGGAACTTTAAATCCCGCTAAAGTTTCTTTACAAAAATCAATTAATTCTTTTTCTGATACCGGCTTATCTTTAACCATTTCAATAAATGCACAAGGAACTTCTCCCCATTTTTCGTCTGGTTTTGCAACAACTGCAGCAATTGAAACTGATGGATGTTTAGAAAGTGTATTTTCTATTTCAATTGAGGAAATATTTTCTCCTCCAGAAATAATTATATCTTTTGATCTATCTTGTATTTTTACATACCCATCAGGATGCATTACAGCTAAATCACCACTATGAAACCATCCATCTTTCATGGCTTTATCAGTAGCATCTTTGTCTTTAAAGTAACCTTTCATTACGACATTCCCTCTAATCATAATTTCACCAATTGTTTTTCCATCTTTAGGAACTTCTTTCATTGTTTCTGGATCCAAAACAACGACACCTTCAGTATTTGGATATCTCACACCTTGCCTAGCCTTAATTTCATTTTGTTTTTCCTCATCGAAGTTGTTCCATTCATCATTCCACGCACACTGAGTAACATGTCCATAAGTTTCCGTTAAACCGTATACATGCATAACCTCAAAACCTAATGCTCTCATTTTTTTGAAAATTATACTTGGTGGTGGCGCTCCAGCAGTCAAAACATAAACTTTTTGTTTTAATTTTTTTTTGTCACTTTCAGGAGCTCCTGTAATCATATTTAATACTATTGGGGCGCCGCCAAAATGAGTTACTTGATATTTATCGATTAATTCAAAAATTTTTTTTATGTCAATATTTCTTAAACAAATTGTCCTTCCATTTAACATTGGAACTGTCCATGGATAACACCAACCGTTACAATGAAACATTGGAACCACTGTTAAAAAATTTAATCTATTTGGCATGTTCCAAGCTACCGAACTTCCTGTAGACATTAAATATGCACCTCTATGATGATAAACTACTCCCTTGGGATTTCCTGTAGTACCTGATGTATAGCTTAATGATATTGCTTGCCATTCATCCTCTGGCATTTGCCAATCGAAATTTTCATCACCTGTATTTAAAAAACTTTCATATTCTAAATCGCCAATTTTTTCTAATTTCGATTGATCAGCATTTTTATCATCTATATCAATTATTATAATTTTTTTATTTAAAGTTTTTAATGCTTTCTTAACTTCTCCATGTAATTGTCTATCAACTACTAGTACCTTTGCATCACTGTGATCTAAAATATATGAAATTGTATTTGCATCTAATCTTATATTAATTGTATTTAATACTGCACCTGCCATAGGTACTGAGTAATGTCCTTCGAAAATCTCTGGTGTGTTAAAGGCTAAGAATGAAACAGTGTCTCCTTTTTTAATTCCAATTTTTGACAGTGCACTAGCAAATTTTACAGCTCTTTTGTAAACTTCATTCCAGGTATATTTCCTATCTTCATAAATTATAGCTTCATAATTTGGATAAATTTCCCTTGCTCTTTTAAGAAACGTTAATGGGGTAAGTGGTACGTAGTTAGCTTTATTTTTATCTAAATTTATCTCGTAATGATTCATTATTAATTAAACTTAAAATTCATTATATTAGAACTTCCAGAGATAGCAGATTTGTAATGATACTCAGCTCTAGGCAATACCTTATCAAAATAAAATTTTGCTGTATTTATTTTATCACTATAAAATTCTTTATTTTTTTCAAAATCACTAAAACTTACATCTAAAATTTTAATCCAAGCATAAGCAATTGAAACATATCCCAGACTTCTCAAATAATCATTTGCTGCAGCACTAACATCGTCTTTTTCGATTTTATGTTTATCCTTAATCCAGTCGGTAAACTTAGATAAAATATCTAAATAATGATTTAATTCTTTTGAAAATGTTTTTACTTTTTCATTTTTACTATCACATTCAGATTTAATCATATCTAAAAACTTATTGATAACATCGCCATTTTTATTTGATAATTTTCTAAATACTAAATCTGCTGCCTGAACAGAATTTGTTCCTTCATAGATTGGAGTAATACGATTATCTCTATATAATTGCTCTATACCTTGGTCTTTAGTGTACCCATATCCACCATGTATTTGCATCGCGTCGTTCGTAATTTCCATAGCTAAATCTGTAAATAATGACTTAACAACTGGTGTCATCAATGAAACATAATCCAAAGCTTCTTGTTTAATCTTTTCATCAGGATGATAAAGACTCACCTCAGTTTGTTGTGATAACCAAAAACATAAAGCTCTTTCTCCTTCAATAATTGACTTCATATTAAGTAAAGATCTTCTAATATCCGCATGATCAATTATAAAATCTGCACCATTTGTAGATTTTGAATTATTTGTTTTTCCTTGCTTTCTCTCTTTTGCATAAGCAAGTGAGTTTTGATACGCAATTTCAGAAATTCCTAAACCCTGAATGCCTACTACTATTCTCTCTAGGTTCATCATGGTAAACATAGCACTAAGACCTTTATCTTTGTTACCAATCATATAACCAGTTGCTTCATCAAAATTTAACACACATGTTGCTGAACCCTTTATTCCCATTTTACTCTCTATAGATCCTGTTGAAATTCCATTTCTTTGACCAACACTACCATCTTCATTTACAATAAATTTTGGTACTAAAAATAAACTAATTCCTTTAGTGCCCGCAGGAGAGTCTGTTGATCTTGCTAAAACTAAATGAATAATATTTTCAGTTAAGTCATGATCACCAGAAGTTATAAAAATCTTTTGACCACTAATTTTATAGGTGTCATCAGATTGTTTTACAGCTTTGGTTTTTAACAAACCTAAGTCTGTCCCACAGACTGGTTCTGTTAAACACATAGTGCCACTCCATTTACCTTCGACGATCTTTGGTAAATATTTATCTTTAATTTCATCTGACGCATGATGATTAATACAATTATAGGCACCAATACTAAGTTCACTATATAATTTAAATGACAAACTGGCTGAGGAAAGCATTTCATCAAAGAACGCGCTTACTGTTTTTGGCATTCCTTGGCCTCCATATTTGGGGTCACAAGACAATGACGTCCAACCATCTTCAATGTATTTCTGATATGCTTCTTTGTAACCCGGTGGTGTTCTGACAACACCATTTTCTAAAATTGCTGGATTTTCGTCACCTGCTTTAGCAAGAGGTAAAATTAAATTTTGATTTATTTTAGCTGCTTCTTCTAAAATATCTTTAACAAGATCTGCACTCACCTCATTATATTTTTCAAGCTCATTATAATTTTTATTATCTCTTAACTTTTCAAAGAGAAACATCATATCTTTTACTGGTGCGGTGTAACTTGGCATATTTAAAGCTTAGAATAATTCTAGTTTTATTGCAATTTTGAAATTATCGCATTACCCATTGCTGACGTGGAGGTTTCTTTCATACCTTCTGACATTATATCTTTAGTTCTTAACCCATCATTTAAAACATCTTGAACTGCTTTTTCTAAAATATCTGCTTCTTTATCAAGATCTAAAGAATATCTTAGTGCCATAGCAAAACTCAAAATAGAAGCAATTGGATTTGCTATCCCTTTACCAGCTATATCTGGAGCTGACCCGTGTATAGGCTCGTACATCGCTCTCATCTCACCATCTTTATTTTTTGCACCTAAAGATGCTGAAGGTAAAAGGCCTAAAGATCCTGTTAACATTGAAGCTTGGTCCGACAACATATCTCCAAACAAATTATCTGTTACAATTACATCAAATTGTTTTGGGTTTCTTAAAAGCTGCATAGCACAATTGTCTGCTAACATATGACTTAATTCTACATCTTTGTATTCTTTTTCATGAAGTTCTTGAACTTCTTCTTTCCACAATTGTCCTGCTTCCATCACATTTGATTTTTCACATGAAGTAACCTTGTTTGATCTTTTTCTGGCTAAATCAAAAGCAATCCTAGCTACTCTAGTAATTTCGCTAGTCGTATAAGTGTGTGTATTAATTCCTTTTCTTTCTCCATTTTCAATTGGCTTAATTCCTCTAGGTTCACCAAAATATATTCCACCCGTTAACTCTCTTACTATCATTATATCTAGTCCTGAAACCACCTCTGGCTTTAGGGTTGAAGCATCTACTAATTGTTCAAAACAAATTGCAGGCCTTAAGTTAGCAAAAAGCTTTAATTCTTTTCTGAGTTTTAATAATGCTCTTTCTGGTTTTTTGGAAAATTCTAAGTTATCCCATGTAGGACCACCAACTGCTCCAAGCATAATTACTTCACTTTCTAGTGCTTTGTAAAAAACCTCATCAGTGATTGGGGTACCGTGTTTATCATAAGAACAACCACCAACTAGCTCCTGATCAATTTCAAAATCTAAAGATTTTTTATCATTAAACCAGTTAATAATTTTTTTTACCTCAGCTATTACCTCCGGACCAATACCATCACCAGGAAGTAAAAGTATTTTTCTTTTTTTTACTTTAATCATTAAATACCCAAGGCTTTTCGTTTTTTAAATTTGTTTCAAACTTTTCTATTTTTTCTGATTTTTTTAGTGATAAAGCGATATCATCAAGCCCTTCTAACAAACATTTTTTCTTAAATGGATCAACTTCAAATTTTAGCTCATTATTTCCATAAACTATTTTTTCCTGTTGCAAATCAATAGAAATTTCTTCTTGTCTATTTGCGTATTCAGATAGCTCTTTTATTTTTTCTTCTTCAAGAATTATAGGCAAAATTCCATTTTTAAAACAATTACTAAAAAAAATATCTGCATAACTTGAACTTATTACACAAGTAATTCCAAAATCTAATAAAGCCCAAGGAGCATGTTCTCTTGACGAACCACATCCAAAGTTTTTTCCAGCAATTAAAATTTTAGATTGATTAAATGGATCTTTGTTTAACACAAAATCATTTATTTCTTTGCCTTGATCATCATATCTCATTTCAAAAAACAAATTTTTTCCAAGACCTGTTCTTTTGATAGTTTTTAAAAACTGTTTTGGAATTATCATGTCTGTATCAATATTTACAATTGGTAAATAAGCTGGGATACTTTTTAATTTATTAAATTTTTGCATTTAATTTTGATACTTTCTGACATCATCTAAATTACCTGAAATTGCAGCTGCTGCAGCCATTCCTGGACTAACTAGATGGGTTCTACCACCTCTACCTTGTCTTCCCTCAAAATTTCTATTTGATGTAGAGGCGCATCTTTCTTCTGGTTTTAATTTATCAGCATTCATCGCTAAACACATAGAGCAACCTGGTTCTCTCCATTCAAACCCTGAGCTAACAAAAATTTTATCTAATCCTTCTTGTTCTGCTTGTTCTTTAACTAAGCCTGAGCCCGGAACTACTATAGCATTAACATGCGATGACACTTTTTTATCTTTTAAGATCTTTGCTGCTTCTCTCAAATCTTCTATTCTGCCATTAGTACAACTACCAATAAATACTTTATCTATTTTTATATCTCTGGCTGCCATGTCAGGTTTTAAACCCATATACTTTAAAGCTCTTTCAATTGAATTTTTTTTATCTTCATCAGTCTCATTATTTGGATTTGGAACTTTTCCATCAATTGTTATTACATCTTGTGGTGACGTACCCCATGTAATCATAGGTAAAATTTCATTTGCATTAAGGCTAATTTCTTTATCAAAACTAGCATCAGGGTCTGTTTTTAAAGCTTCCCAATAGTTCAAAGCTTTATCCCAATTTTCACCTTTTGGAGACATTGGTTTTCCTTTTAAATATTCAAAAATTTTTTCATCTGGTTCAATTAATCCTGCTCTTGCACCTCCTTCAATTGTCATATTACAAATAGTCATTCTTTGCTCAACACTTAAAGATCTTATTAAATCTCCAGCATATTCCACAACAGATCCTGTTCCACCTGCTGTACCTATTTTTCCAATTATTTGAAGTATTACATCTTTAGAAGTAACTCCTAAAGGAAGTTCACCATTAACATTAATTCTAAAATTTTTAGCTTTCTTTTGAACTAGTGTTTGGGTTGCTAAAACATGTTCAACTTCTGAAGTTCCTATTCCAAATGCTAAAGCACCAAATGCTCCATGCGTTGCAGTATGACTATCTCCGCAAACAATAACTGTACCTGGTTGAGTAAAACCTTGCTCAGGTCCTATAATATGAACGATACCTTGCCTCTTATCATCCATACCAAATAACTGAACACCGAATTCTTTACAATTTGCCTCTAAAGTATCTACTTGAATTTTTGACTCTTCATCTGAAATACCTTTTGATCTATCAGTTGTTGGAACATTATGATCTGCAACTGCTAAAGTTAAATTTGGGTGTCTAACTTTTCTGTTTGAATTTCTTAATCCTTCAAAAGCTTGTGGGCTTGTCACCTCATGAATTAAATGTCTATCTACAAAAAGTAAAGATGTACCGTCATCTTGTTGATCAACTAGATGATCGTTCCAAATTTTATCGTATAATGTTGTAGACATTGAAAAAAAAATTATTTTTTTTCTGAAGAGCTTTCTGATTTTTGTTCTTCTTTAGGAGCCTCTACTGATGGAGCCGCCTCTTCTTTAGGTGCTGCTTCTGCTTTAGGAGCTTCTTCTTTAGGTGCTGTTTCTGCTTTAGGAGCTTCTTCATTAGGAGCTTCTACTGCAGGAGCTACATTTTCCTCTGTAACTGTTTCTGGTTTTGCCTCGATATCAATACCAATTTTTTTTCTAATTTTTTCAGCAATCCTTGCTGATTTACCAGTTCTGTCTCTTAGATAGTAAAGTTTTGCTCTTCTTACTTTACCTGATCTAATAACCTTAATTGAATCAATTAAAGTTCCAAATAATGGGAAAGTTCTCTCAACACCCTCTCCAAAAGAAATTTTTCTAACTGTAAAAGATGAGTTTAGGTCTCTGCTTTTTTTAGCAATACATACTCCCTCAAAATATTGAATTCTTTCTTTTTTACCCTCGGTAATTCTCACACCAACCTTAACAACATCTCCAGGATAAAATTCTGGAATTTTTTTCTCTGAAAGAATTTTGTTAACGTTATGCTGGTTTATTTCTTCAATTGTTTTCATGTTAATATTTATCAAGTTAATTCTTCTTATATTTTTCCCATAAATCTGGTCTTCGGACGCGTGTTATAGCCTCAGATTGAGATAAACGCCAGTGTTTAATTTTGTTATGATCACCTGATAATAATACGTCTGGCACAGCTTTTTCCTCCCAAATTTGAGGTTTTGTATACTGAGGGTATTCTAGAAGACCATTTTCAAAGGTTTCATCTAATTTAGAGTTTTCATTTCCTAATACACCTGGCAGCAATCTTAAAATACTATCTATAACTACATATGCCGCTGACTCTCCGCCTGACAAAACATAATCTCCAATACTAATTTCCTCAATATTTCTTGTTGAAAGTATTCTTTCATCCACACCTTCAAAATGACCACAAATTAAAGACAAAGATTTTTCATTAGCTAGCTCTTTTGCTAAATTTTGATCAAATTTTTTTCCTTTTGGTGATAAATATAAAATTCTTTCACTCTCATTTTTGTTTTCATCTAAAGATTTTGCAAGAACATCTGCTTTTAACAACATCCCTGAACCGCCTCCATAAGGTGTGTCATCTACTGTTTTATGTTTGTCATCAGCTGCATCTCTTATGTTTACAACTTTAAGTTTCCATAAATTATTTGATAAAGCTTTTCCATAAAGTCCTTTAGATAATGGACCAGGAAAAACCTCTGGATAAAGTGTAAACACTTGAGCTTGCCACATAAATAATCTTTAAATTATTTTTTTTCCTCTGCTGGAGCTGCTTCTGCTTTTGGAGCTTCTTCCTTAGGAGCTTCTGTTGCTGAAGCTGCTTCTGCTTTAGGAGCTTCTTCCTTAGGAGCTTCTTCCTTAGGAGCTTCTTCCTTAGGAGCTTCTGCTGCTGGAGCTGCTTCTGCTTTTGGAGCTTCTTTATTATCCTCTTCTTTTTTATTTCTCTCTTTTTTTGGCACTGCTTTATTTGGATTATTTCCATTTGCAGGCATAGGCAATAGTTCGTTCTCACCTAAAATTCTTGCTACTCTAGTTGTTGGTTGAGCTCCTTGACCAAGCCAATATTTAATTCTCTCAGCTTCTAGGCCCACTCTTTCTTTTTTCTCTTTTGGTAATAGAGGATTAAAGAAGCCAACCTTTTCTATAAATCTTCCATCTCTTGCAAAACGACTGTCGGCAACAACAACTTTATAAACAGGACGTTTTTTTGTTCCACCTCTTGATAATCTTAATTTTAACATTTCTTCTCCTTTTTACTTTAATTGGTTAAATAGCTCT
>CACPOD010000002.1 GCA_902635515.1 uncultured Pelagibacteraceae bacterium | reverse complement strand
CCAGGATTATAACTATTCCATCCTGACAAACTTAATCTAACTACGAAAATAATTGGAAAAATTAATATTCCTATCAACACAAATAAACCTGGAAACAGAAAGAAATATTTATGCTTAAAATTCATTTATATAAAAAGGATTATATTATTTTTGTAATATGTGGCCATTTAAATTAATGGCCACATAAAGTATTTTTAAATTATAGCTTGTTGTCTTCCATTTTAACACCAACAGCATAGGCATCTTGAACTGCTTTTTTACCTACTCTGCTTACAATTGCTTCCCACTCTTTAGCAACTTCGTCTAAAGCTTCTTGAGGAGATAATTGTCCTGCTAAAGCTTTTGAAGTTCCTGTAGCAACAGCACTTGTAAATTCAAATACACCTGGAACTCTTAGAGGGAAAACTCTATTATTACTCTTTTCCATATCTAAAAGTGTTTGAGTGTAACTGTTAGCAATCTCAGGATCCCAACCCATACTATTGATATAGATGTTAGGGTCAAAGTCTGAGTTTTTAAATGGGTTAACACCAAATCTACCAATAGCTAAATCAGCTTGGTGGTTTGCACCATTAGAAAAGAAGCAAAGATAATCAAATGCCATATCTTTTACCTTGCTTTTCTTAGCAACACCTACAGCCCAACCCCAAACAATGTAAGGAGCCTGGTTGTATTGGTTTTCCCAGCTATTAGATACTCTGTTCCAAACTCTATCAGCGCCTGGAAGTGGAGCTGCACCAACTTTATTTTTAATTGGGCTGTCATCTTGCATCGCTGCAATAAATGCATCGTCCCAAGAGAAACTAAATAAAGTTTGTCCACCACCAAATGATCCGATTTCATCACCTAGACCAAAGTTAGTTCCTCCTGGAGGAACATATTTAGTAGCTTCAACCCAATCAGTTAATGCTTCAACAAAACCTGGGTTATTGATGTTTGGTTTCATAGTTTCTAAATCAAAAAAGAAACCACCTGGAGTTCTAGGGTTTTTAGCATAAGCAACTGATCTGCTGAAAAAAGCTGCAAACATTAGGTCATCTTTTTTCATAACTTCAGCTGAACCATATTCTTTTTCACCATCTCCATCCCAATCCCAATCATTGAAATATTTAGCCATTTGAGCGTATTCTTTCCAAGTTCTTGGAACTCTTAACTCATTACCTGTGTCAGCTTTATATTTCTTCTGCATTTCTGGATTATCAATGACATCTTTTCTGTATTTAAGATAATGTCTGTCACCATCAACTGGGTATTGGTACATAGTTCCATCCCAAGATGATACACCCATGTGAGATTTTGTTACGTCTTTCATCTCAGGTGAGTTCATATACTTCTTAGGAACTGGTGCTAAATATCTTTTCCAGTCATTAATGAAGTTAGAAAATCCAAACACAACATCGTATGGAGCTTGTCCAGCTTGGAAAGGAACCATTGCTTTTGAGTACAAATCACCTGCTGGTGTATGTGTAACTTCAACTTTTGCACCAGTTAATTTCTCAAACTGTTCAGCGTGTAGAGCTGTTGGCTCACCCATTACCGGTATTGCGTGAGTGTTTATTTTAAGAGTTTTTCCTTTGTAATTTTTCTTAGACATCTTCTCATAAGAACAGTCACCAGGAATATCTCCTGTAGCTTTGATATGTGGAAACTGATCGCTCCACTTATCAGCATATGCCATAGGACTAAATATCATTAAACTTGATATTAAAGCCGTCAAGCAAGTTTTCATTAGTTTCATTATTACCTCTCTCTTCCTTTACTTAATTACGGAACTAAAACAGCTCGTCCCTTAACTTTACCGTCGTTAAGATCATGGAGCGCTTTATTAGCATCGTCCAATTTATATTCTTGCATGGATAGCTTCACTTTTCCTCGATCAGCTAACTCCATCAATTCATATAACTCAGACCACGTTCCCACTAAATTACCTACGATTGTTTTTTCAGAAATAATTAAATCAACTGCTAATGATTTAATTTCTTCTCCGTATCCAACAATGTAGTAAAAACCACCATTAGAAGTCATTTGAATTCCCATGGCAGTAGATCCTTTTTCACCTACGAAATCGATAACAGCTTCTGAACCTTTTCCTTTAGTTAGTTCTTGAACTTTTTCAATTTCGTTTCCATCAATTAAAACTCCATGATCACCACCGAGTTCCATTGCATGTTTTAAAGCTGCTTCAGATTTCTCAACTATAATAATGTCAGCGGCACACATTGCTTTCAAACATTGAATAGCGATATGACCTAAACCTCCCGCACCAATTATTGTACAGCTTTGACCTGGCAATAAATGTCTAGTCGCCTTTTTGACAACTCTATAAGCTGTAAGACCTGCATCTGAAAAAGGTGCAACATCTTTAGGTGCTAAAACTTTTGGAAGTTTAATTAAATTTCTAACACTTGTTTTTAATAGTTCAGAGTATCCACCTTCTTTGATACTTAATCCAGGAAATGCTCCAGCAGCAGCATGCATATCATTACCTCTTCTGCAATCTAAACAAGTACCACCCGTTCCTGATATTAATGGGTGCAAAATAACTGGATCACCTTTTTTATATTCTGTAACATCCTTACCTACGTCCTCTACCCATCCTGCATTTTCATGTCCCATCACACATGGTAACAAAGTTCCATCTGGATCTTGAATATGTTTCCATACTCCTTCGATTATATGTAAATCTGTTCTGCAAACTCCTGCAGCACCAATTTTAACAATTACATCTGATGCCTTCTCAATCTTCGGATCTGGCATTTCTTCACCTGTAACCCAAACTTTTTCCTTCATTTCTGGGTCATACTTGTGCAAAACCTGTGCTTTCATCGTTTTCTCTCCCTTTTAATTTCTAAAACATTATTAAAAAATTGAATTGCTATGGAGTCAATGTCGCTTTTAAGTGTTCAATTAATGGACAAATACAACCTGTAGTTAGTTGTTGAATACACTATTTTTAATTATCTTTTTGAAATGGGAAATTTATCTTCACTAAAAAAAGAGTTTAAAGATATCCTTAAAAAAAGAGGAATGATGTCCTATGAAATGGGCAAGGAGATTTCTGATAGTTGGTCAAGATGCATCGCAGAAGGTCTGGATCCATTTAAAGATCCAAAACAAAGTGTAGTATCCTCTATTCAATTAAAAGAGATCAAAGAAAAAAATGAAGCTCTTAGAAAAATAGTTCTCCCAGAATTGGAACTTTTATACTCACAAATTGCTGGAACTAATTTTATGGTTGCATATTCAGATGAGAATGGGTTAGTGCTTGATACAATATATGACAAAACTTGTCTTCAAACAGATGTAGGTAAAACTGTAATACCTGGATCAATTTGGGCTGAAAAAGTCTGTGGCACTAACGGTTTGGGATTATCTGTAGAATTAAAAAAACCAACAATTGTTTCTGGTAAAGAACATTTTTTTATAGCGCATGAAAATATATCTTGTTTCGCAAGTCCAATAATTAATTATGATGGTAAGACTATTGGAATTATAGATGCTTCAACTGACTACATGTCTAGAGAGCAACATACTCTAGCTTTAGTGAAACTAGCAACCAGAAGTATCGAAACAAAATTATTTTTAAAAAAGTTTGAGCATGAATTAATTTTATCCTTTCATCCTCGACAAGAATATTTATCAACAACAAGTGTTGGTTTGTTGGCTATCAATGGAGATGGTCTAATTGTAGGTGCTAACAGTAATGCAAAAATTATGCTTAATGGATTAGTAGATCTTAAAAATGAAAATTTTAATAAAATTTTTACTAATACATTTTCATCTATCGCATCAGATTTATTAAATAATAAAACATTAAAAATTACTGATCATTTGGGCTCATCTGTTTTTGTGGTCAAAAGCCAAATTTTTAAGGAAAATAAATTTGTTGAAACAAAAAAAGAAAAAAAACTGAGTACTTGTAAAAATTGTGAAGATACAAAAATTAAAAGAGAGAAATGTACTTTAATTAGATCAACTTTTGATGAAACAAATAATATCTCTGCAACTTCTAGAAAATTAGGTATTTCTAGAACAACAATTTATAAACACTTACAATAAATTTATTTAATCAATTGGATAATCCCAAGCATTACCGCCTATAACTTTAGAGATCGCTGAAAAATCTTTAGTATCATTTCCTTCTTTACAAAATTGATCATAAATTTCTAGAGCCATTTTTCCTAATGGTGTTTCAGCATTCACACTTTTCGCACAATCATTTGCAAGTTTAAGATCTTTATTCATCATGCCTGCAGAGAAACCTGGACGATAATTGTTATTTGAAGGCGTACCATCAATTAAACCAGGTAAAGGTGGATACACAGAAATTGGCCAACTGTTACCTGATGCATTTTTCATGATTTCATGAACTTTTTTAATATCTATATTTAATCTTTTTGCTAACATTAACGACTCTGAAGCAGCAATCATTGCAATGCCTAAGGCCATGTTGTTACAAATCTTAGCACCATTCCCACTACCTAAATCACCTGCATGAAATATATTTTTTCCCATGATTTTTAATAAAGGGAGAGCTTTTTCAAAAGCTTCTTTTGATCCACCAACCATTATATTTAAAGTTGCTTTTTGCGCTCCCATTACTCCACCACTAACTGGCGCATCAATCATTTCTATTCCTTTTTCTGAAGCTTTTTTTCCAATTTCAATAGAAGTTTGAATATCAATTGTAGAACAATCAATTAGCAAACTATTTTTTGAAACTTTATTTATTATTCCATTATCACCTAAATAAACTTCCTTAGAATGCTTGCCCTCTGGAAGCATAGTAATAACCGCATCAACATGATCTGTAATTAGATCATCTAAATTTTCAGCTATTTCAAGATTTTTATCTTTTGCAATCCCAAGCATTTTTTTTGAGACGTCAAAAACTTTTACAGATTTACCTGCCTTCATTAAATTTTCAGCCATTGGACAACCCATGTTGCCAACGCCGATGAAAGCTATCGATTGAGACATTTTAATTTACTTTATTAATACAATTTCCAGTTCTAAAAAACTCATCTAAATTATCAATTGCTAAATTTCCCATTGCAATTCTTGTATCTTTTGTTGCACTGCCCAGATGAGGTAAAACAAAAGCACTTGGAATTTTTAAATAACCAGGATTTAGATTTGGCTCATTTTTATAAACATCTAATCCTGCTGCATAAATTTTTCTTCTATTCAATGCATCAATTAAAGCTTCATCATCAACTATATCACCTCTTGCAACATTAGTTATCACAGCACCTTTGGGGAAATACTCAACAGTCTCTTTATTTATCAAGTTCTCTGTTTCTTTTGTGGCTGGACAACAAATTGATAAAACATCTGAGACTGAAAAAAGACTTTTTATGCTGTCATGATATGTTGCACCTTGCTCTTTATCTTCACTTAATTTTGAACGATTATGATAATGAATAACCATACCTAAAGATTTTGCAATTTTTGCAATTTTTTGGCCAATACGACCCATACCTAAAATTCCTAATCTTGTTCCTGTTAATTGTTTCCCAATTAAATAATCAGCAGACCATTTCCATCCACCTTCTTTTGCGGACTCTATTCCTTCGGAAGCTCTTCTACATGCTCCTAAAATTAATAAAATTCCAATTTCTGCTGTAGCATCTGATAAAACTTCTGGTGTATTTGTTACTGCTATACCTCTATTTTTTGCTGCCTCTAAATCAATGTTTCCAAATCCAACTGCAAAATTTGAAATAATTTTTACAGAGTCTGGTAATTGATTAATTGTTTCTGCATCTAATTTTTCAGTTAATGATGATAATATACCGTCAAATCCTTCACTCATTTCAATAATTTTTTTTTGTGAATAAAGTTCATCATTAGTATTAAATTTTGCATCAAATAATTTAGATGCTTTATCTTCACTTTCTCTTATTAAACGTCTTGTAATTAAAACCTTTTTCATAATTTTTATTTTAAAATTTCAGGTTTTGGTCCTCCAGTGTACCAATCTAAAACTTCAATTGTATGTAATATTGGAACTTTAGTACCATGAGCGATTTGGGTAATACAACCAATATTTCCTGTAGAGATAAAATCTGGATTTAAACTTTCAATATTATTTACTTTTTTCTTTAATAATTGTTTTGCAATTTTTGATTGCAAAATGTTGTAAGTACCAGCTGATCCACAACATATATGGCCTTCTGGAATTTCCATAATTTCATTATTAGTTTTCTCAAGTAATGAAACTGGCTGCGAATGAACCTTTTGACCATGCTGCATTGAACACGCAGAGTGATATGCTACTTTATATTTTTTTCCTTTATCTTTAATATCAAGTTTCAAACTTTCGAATATATATTCTGATATATCTTTTGTAAGTTCTGATATTACTTTAGCTTTTTTACTTAGCTCTTTATCTTCACGAAAAATAAATCCATAATCTTTCATGGTTGTTCCACAACCGGACGTATTTGATAAAATTGCATCCAAATTTCCTTTTTGATGCTCCTCATACCAAGTGTTTATATTGTTTTTAAAATCTTGATGAGCATCGTCCTCTTTTCCAAGATGATGATTTAAAGATCCACAACAACGAATTTTTTTTGGAACAACTACTTCTACACCGTGTCTGTTTAATAACCTTATTGTTGCTTCATTAATTTGAGGAGATATTTCTTTTTGTACACATCCTGTTAAAAGAGCAACTCTAGCAATTCTTTTTTTAGTGGAGGATTTGTAAACTTCTTTTATTGGTAAACTTTTTTTAGGAAAATTTGTAGGCATTAATTCAATCATATCCTTAATTTTTGATGGCATTAAGAATTTGAATGGCTTTGATAATTTTACCAATAAACTTGATAATCGAAAAACTTTTGTATTTGGAAGAGTAATAGATAAAAAATACCTTATTAGTTTATCAAAGAGAGATCTTTGATAATTTTTTTCAATATATTTTTTTCCATGATCAATTATATGCATGTAATTTACTCCTGCAGGACAAGTAGTCATACAGCTGTAACATGAGAGGCATCGATCGATATGCTTTACAACTTTTTCAGTTGGTTTTCTATTATTTTCGAGCATATCTTTAATAAGATAAATACGTCCTCTAGGACCATCTAACTCATCACCTAGAAGTTGATGCGTAGGGCAAGTAGCATTACACATTCCACAATGCACACATTTTTTAAAAACTTTTTCGTTTGCAAAATTGTCAGGATCTCTAAGCTGTTCTTCTGTAAATTTTGTTTGCATTAAACTCCTCTATACATTTTCCCTGGGTTTAAAATTCTTTTAGGATCAAAACTTTGTTTTACTTTTTCAGAAATCATTAAACGTACTTTATCAACGGTAAAAATAGCCTCTCCATAGTCATATTCTGATGAAGTTTTAATTACTGTCAAATAACCTCCAAAATCTTTTGCCATTTTTTTTAAGTCTTTAATCTTTTCTTCTTTTTTACTATTAACTTCAATCCAGAATAACGACCCACACCAATCAACAAAATAGTTATGGTTGTTTTCTAGATATTTGCATAGTTTTGAACCATTTGCAGGTGGTATCACCATTCGTATTAAATTATGCTCAGTCTTTTCAAATACCTCTAAATTATTCACTTTTTTCCAAAATGGTTCTGATTGATAAACATCAAGAGTAGAAATATCTGAATTACTTAATTTAAGTTCTTTTTTTAAATTGTTAATTTTTTCTTCAATTGAAATTTTGTCACCTTCAACTCTAAATGCTATAAATGAAACATTTGATTTAAGATCATTAAACTTAAAAACAGAATTTTTTTTAATAACAAAATCTTTATCCTTTGATTCTTCTGGAACAAAAACGGCACCAGAAATTTCGCTACTTGAGCTAGATAGTTTATTAAAAAAATCATAAATTTGTTCGAAATTACTAGGATAAATTATTACAGTTTTAGAAGAATCTTTCTTAGGTAGCACCTTTAATGTAATTTCGGTTAAAGCAACAAGAGTACCAAACGAACCAGCTATAAGTTTTGATAAATCATAACCTGTAACGTTCTTTACAACAGTACCACCTGATTTAATTATATCTCCTTTTCCATTAACTCCCTTAAAACCTAGGACATGATCTCTCACACTACCAACTTTAAATCTTCGTGAACCTGCGTAATTGCAAGATAAGTATCCTGCTATTGTTCCTTTATTTGACTTACCTTCTTTAATATACCCAAAGTCTATTGGTTCAAAAGCTAGCTCTTGATTATTTTCGCTTAAGACCTGCTCGATTTCATTGATTGGTGTGCAAGCTTTAACTTTAATATACAATTCTTCAGGTCTATAATCGATAATACCTGAGATTTTAGATAAAGACGTTGTATTAGCTGACTGCGTTTTATTTCCAATAAAACTTTTTTGAATTGTTACCGATAATTTCTGTTGGAGAATCTTGTTTATATAGTTCCCTAATTAAATCTGAAACTTCCGACTCATCTTTAGGATAATAGACGTTATTAGAATCTTGGAAGATCTGGGAATTTATCTTTATTTTTGTGGACATGAACCCTTCCTTCCTCTGCACATTTTCTAAGTATAGGATAAACTTTTCCAGGATTTAATAAATTTTTTTCGTCTAATGACTTTTTGATACTCAATTGTTGTTGAATATCGTTATCATTAAACATTTCACACATAAGTTCTCGCTTTTCTATACCAACACCATGCTCTCCTGTAATTACTCCACCAAGTCTCACACATGTTTTTAATATTTCTGAACCAAACTCTTCAGTTTTTCTAAGTTGTTCTTTATCATTTCCATCAAACATAATAAGTGGATGTAAATTTCCATCACCTGCGTGAAAACAATTTGCCACTGGTAGTTCATATTTTTCAGATAATTTTTTTATTTCTAATAATGCTTCAGCAAGCTTGCCTCTTGGAATGGAACCATCCATACAATAATAATCAGGTGCCATAGCTCCACATGCAGGAAAAGCTGCTTTTCTTCCAGCCCAGAATGAAAGTCTTTCTTTCTCACTATTGCTTAGTTTAAGACTAGAGCAATTATTTTTTTTACAGATTATCTCTACTTTTTTAATTAACTCATTAACCTCTGATTCCGTACCATCAAGTTCCACTATTAATAATAATTCTGCGTCTCGTGGATATCCTGCTTTACTAAAATTATCTGTTGCCTCAATTAAAGCTTTATCCATTATTTCCATTCCTGCAGGCACTATTCCACTTGAAATAATTTCTGAAGCTGCATCTCCACCTTCTTTAATAGATGGAAAACCTATCAAAGCAGCTCTTACTACTTCTGGTGTTTTTAAAATTTTAACTGTAACCTCAGTTACAACTCCCAATAATCCCTCTGAACCACAAATTAAACCCATAAGATCATATCCCTCTTGATCAAGAGATTTTCCTCCAAATCTACAAATAGTTCCATCCATCATAACCATTTGTACACCTAAAATATTATTTGTGGTCGTTCCATACTTTAATGAATGAACTCCACCAGAATTTTCAGCAACATTTCCACCTATAGAACATGCTAACTGGCTCGAAGGGTCTGGCGCATAATAAAATCCTTTGTGTTGAACTGCATGAGTAATACCTAGATTTGTAACTCCTGGCTGAGTTACAACACATTTATTTTCGTAATCAATTTCTAATATTTTATTAAATTTTCCTAAACCAAGAAGAATAGCATCTTGAAGAGGTAATGCTCCACCGGACAATCCTGTGCCTGCACCTCTTGGTACAACTTTAATATTTTCACTATGACAATATTTTAATATCTCGCTTACTTCTTCTGTGTTTTCTGGAAGTACTACTGCTAATGGTGTTTGCGTATAAACTGATAAAGCATCAGTTTCATATGGTCTCAATTCATCAGCCTCACTCAATACATTTTCTATATTAGTTAACTTTGAAAGTTTTTTTACTATTTCATTTTTTCTATTTAAAATAGAACTATCAATTTTTGGCAAAGCTATTTCGGACATAGCTTAGCCTAACATTTTTTTGATATTTTCCAATGCGTTAGAAATGTTATCTCGAGAGGCTGCAAAGCTAAATCTGACGTAATCTTTGCACGTTTTTCCAAAAGCTGTACCAGGAACTATGGCAACACCCGCCTCATGCATAGCTCTTTTACAAAATTCACTACCATCCATTCCAGTTCCAATAACCTTAGGGAACGCATAAAACGCTCCACCAGGTAAACTGCATTCTACACCCGGTAAACTATTTAAGCCTTCGTGAATTAATTTTCTTCTTAAAGTAAATTTTTCCATCATCTCATCAATTGAGTCATCAGGTCCATCTAAAGCTGCGATACCTGCGAACTGAGCTGCAGCATTCACACATGATACACTATTAATTAATAATTTATTTACATGTTCAACTAAATTTTCTGGCCAAAAACTCCAACCGAGTCTCCAACCTGTCATTGAGTAAGCTTTACTCCAACCTTCTAAAACTATTAATCTTTCTCTTAACTCAGGATAATTAAAGAATGTTGGCATTTCTTTATCATCAAAAATTTGTCTACTATAAATTTCATCACTTAAAATAGTCACATGAGGATATTTTTTTAAACCCTCAGCCAATTTGTCTATTTCTGATTTTTCTACAAAACTTCCAGTAGGATTATTTGGATTTATTAAAATTAATAATCTAGTTTTATCGGTAATAAGAGATAAAATTTTATCTGCACTAAACTTTAAATCTTTATCTTCAGTTAGATCGTAAGGCACTGCAGTAGAACCAGTATAATTAATCATTGATTCATAAATAGGAAAAGCTGGAGTTGGATGAATTATCTCTGCGCCTGGCTCACCAAAACACTGAATTGCATAATGCATTGTTGGTTTCCCACCTGGCATAATAATAATTCTTTCAGGATCTACCTCTGCACTATAACGTTTCTTTATCCATCTAGTGACTGCCTGTCTACACTCTAAAATACCATTCGAAAGAACATATCCGTGATGTCCGTCATCTAGAGCTTTTTTTGCTGCGTCAACTACATGTTTTGGAGTTTTAAAATCAGGTTGACCTAGACCTAAGTGAATCATCGGTTTACCTTGAGCTTCAAGTTTTTTTGCTTCAGCTAAAACAGAAAAAGCGCTTTCAGTTCCAAGCCTATTTAAAGATTTTGCAAGTTCCATAACAATTTAAAAATTAAAATCGACAAACTAAACGAAAATTAGTTTTTTGTCTATTTAGTTTAAAAGTTTAATTTATCAAATAAATGCTTAAAATTCTTATATTTTAGTCTCTATATATTATTTTTGACGCATCAAGATCTTTAACAGACTTACAGCCCATTAAAATCATATTTCTTCTAATTTCTTTTTGCATATTTTCTAAAAGTCTTTCAACACCTTTTTGCCCACCAGCCCCTAAACTAAAAAGAAATGCTTTTCCAAAACTACATGCGGTTGCTCCTGCAGCTAAAGCTTTAAGAACATGTGTTCCTCTTCTTACACCACCATCAAGAATAATTTCTAATTTATCACCAACTGCATCTGAAATTGCTTTAACTTGATCAAATGGAGATCTTGATCCATCAAGTTGTCTTCCTCCATGATTTGAAATCATAATTGCTGTACAACCAATATCTATTGCTCTTTTAGCATCTTCTACTGACATTACACCTTTTAATGCCATAGGCTTATTCCATTTTTTTATGCAATATTCTGCATCTTTCCAATTCATTGCTGGATCGTATTGTTCATTAATATAATCCATAACTGATTTTGCAATATTAGTACCTTTATCAGTTTTGTTTTTTATATTTGCTAATTCAAATTTTTTATTTGTAAAATATTTGAAAACCCATCCTGGTCTCATTGCAAAACTCAATAAACTATCCAAAGTAAATTTAGGTGGTGTCGTAAATCCAGTTCTATGATCTCTTTCTCTATTTCCAGCAACAAGTGTATCAACAGTAATACACATTCCATCAAAATTAGCTCTACTACATCTTTCGATTAAATCGTCAGTAATTGATTTATCTTTGTGAATATAAAGTTGAAAAAGTTTTGGCCCGCTAGAAATATTTGCAACCTCTTCAATTGAAAAAGACGCCATTGTTGACATACTGTAAATTGTATCAAACTTCTCTGCAGCTCTAGCAGAAGCCTTGTCACCCTCAGGATCATACAAACTTTGCATTGCCGTAGGAGACAAAAATAAAGGCATACTAATTTTTCTACCAAAAACAGTTGTAGACAAATCTGGTTCACCAACACTATTAAGAATATTAGGAACTAAATCACAATCATTAAAAGCATCTGTATTTCTATTTAAAGTAACTTCGTCATCTGCTCCACCATCAATATAATGAAAAATAGGAGCGGGTAATTTTTTTTTTGCTAATTTTCTAAAATCTTCAAAATTATAACAGTCATTGATATTCATGGTGTATCTTTATTAAAAGTTTTTGAAGAAATTAAACATATAACTATTTGCCCCAGGATTTTTGTCTCCTAGACTTGCATTAGATATATGATTGTAGGAAAAACCTAATTCACTTGTTTTTGACAGATCAAGTGAAATTTGTAACTCACTTTTAAATTCAATTAAATGGCCCAAGTCTTTACCATCTCCCTCATGATATATTCCCGGTGTAAAGCTTGGAGTTAAATTTAATGCTCCTAATTTATATTGAGCTTGAACACCTGTATAAATATATCCTGCATTATCAGCTGTAATTAAAAATCCAGTTATAGGAGAAAGATTTCCTAAAATAGTATCTCTATTTAAATTTTCATTCTGATGTTGAAAACCAATTAAAGTTGATTTTTTTCCATCATCACTAAAATCAAACATTCCTGTGTAAACACTGAATTCTGTATTTTGATCTTTTAAAACTTTTTCCTCTGCAATCGAAGAAAATGCGAATGCGATCATTAACAGATTGATTAAAAATTTTTTTAAATTCATTACTAATTAATTTATTTTTTAACTATAAAGCTTTTGTAGATTATTGCACCTCCGATTAAAAATATCAATATCGGCAATAACCAAAGAATATATGTATTTTTATTTAAACCAGGATCGTAAAGTATCCATTCTCCATATTTAGTTTTAAAATATTCATAAACTTGATCTTCAGAAAGACCTTCTTGAAGCTTTTTATCAACTACAATTTTTAAACTATTTGCAAATTCAGAGTCTGAATCGTAGACCGATTGACCTTGACATATAAGACATCGTAAATTTTTAGTTATTTTATTTCTTTTGTCGTTTTCCTCTGCATTAACGCTACTTAAAGGGAATAATATTATAATAATTAAAAAAAATTTAAGAATTTTCATTTTATCAATAAATTAATTTCATCAACTAATTCTTGGTTAAGAGGTCCAATATATTTTTTAATAATTTCATTATTATAAATTAAAAATGATTCAGGAACCCCATATGCTCCCCACTCAATTGCAATTGTACCATCTAAATCAATAAAGATTTCTTTATAAGGGTTTCCTAGTTCTTTTAAAAAATTTTCTGCATTTTTTAAATTATCTTTATAATTCATACCAATAATATTTAATTTATTCTCTAAATTTAAATTCATCAAAAGAGGATGTTCTTGTCGACATGGTACACACCAAGATGACCAAATATTTAATAAATAAACCTTATCTAACTCAAAGATACTTGATGATTTTACATTTTCTCCAGAAAAAAATTCTTTAGTATTAAACACTGGTATCTCTTTTTTTGTATTAACATCTGGAGTATATATTTTTGAGTCTTCTAAACCTTTGTAAAAAATAAAAAATATTATTCCAAAAATAATAATAACTGAAAAAGGTAATATTTTATTTTTCATGATCTTTTTTGTAAAAAGCTAACAACACCTCCAAAAGATATTAGAATTACTGATAACCAGATCCATAGCATAAATGGTTTAACTTGGTATCTTACGTTGAAAAAATCTTGATTTTGAACCAGATTAATTACAATAAATCTATCTGACATAAGTGTTGTTTTAATATCAGCTTCACTTGTGGCAATGACGGGTTGATTATAAATTCTCAGCTCTGGAGAAAATCTATCCTTTTCACCATTTAAATTAATTACAGAAAAATTCGCAACAATAGCATTATAATTTTTTTCTTTTTTCTGATCAACACTTTCAAAAATTATCTTAGTTTTCGAATTTTCAAAAGTTTCACCAACCTTAAGATTTGTTATAATTTCGCTTGCAAATAAATTATTAAATAAAATACTTAGGATTAATAAACTAAATCCAAAATGAGCAATATTCTGTGAAATATTTTTATATTTTTTTACAAAAAAATCTCTCAACGTCATAAAGAATAAATAAAGCGCACTCGATATCAAAATTGTATTTATTAAAATATTTTGATTAAAATTTTTTAATACTAAAAATGCTAATAAAAGTGAGATAATCAAAAAAGAAATTAAATAAACCTTATCTTCTAGTTGAGATTTGATCCATTTAAATTTTGGACCAATCGCCATCATGAATAAAAATGGAATTAAAAATGGAATTATCAATTTATGATAAAATGGCGGTCCGACAGATATTTTTTGAGAAGAAATTACATCTAAAAAAATTGGATAAACGGTACCAATTAATACTACTGATAAAAAATACATCATGAACCAGTTATTAATTAATATTGAAGTTTCTTTGCTCAACCAAAAAAAGCTATGAGATTTTCGTTCATTATCTTTATGAAAAAAGAAAAAAATTAAAATAGATAAAAAAATCAAAATGAATAGAAAAACAAGAATAAATAAACCCCTTTCAGGATCATTAGCAAATGTATGAACTGAATTTAATATTCCTGATCTTACTAAAAATGTTCCACACATGCTTAATGTAAATGTTGCAATAGAAAGAATTATTACCCATGAAGTTAAAATAGATTTTTTTTCTAATACTAAAATACAATGTAAAAGAGTGGTTAATGCAAGCCACGGCATTAGAGAAACATTCTCAACTGGATCCCAAAACCAAAAACCTCCCCAGCCCAATTCGTAATAAGCCCAAATTGATCCAAGCAGTATTCCTAAAGTTAAAAATATCCATGAAATTAGGATCCATTTCTTAATATGGGATGCCCAACTAGTAGAAATAATTTTTAAACTTGTTGCTGCCAAAACAGATGAAAAAATAATTGAAGAACCTACATAGCCTAAATATAAAACAGGTGGATGAATTGCTAAAGCAGGGTCTTGTAAAATTGGGTTTAATCCAAGACCTTCAGTAGGTATTGGAAAAATATAATTAAATGGATTTGATGTTTTGATTAAAAATAAAAAGAAACCAACTATTATTATTTGTTGAAAAACTAGAGTTAAAATTTTGTATTTTACTGGTTGATTTTTAGTTCTTACTAAAAATAAGAAAATAAACAAAGTTAAAACAAGTAACCATAATAATAAACTACCTTCATGATTTCCCCAAGTTCCACTTATTTTGTAAAATAATGGTTTGGTAGTGTGAGAATTATTAAATACTGTTTCATTACTAAAATCCGAAATAACAAAAGAAAAAATCAAACACAAAAAACTAATGACAACAAAAAATAATTGTAAAAATGTAAATGATAATATTTTGGTTTCTAAAGTGTTTGAGTTATTAAAATTTTTATATGAAAAATAAAATAATGATAATCCAATAATTAATCCTATTACTAATGAATAATATCCAATAAGATTATAGATCAATTTATTTTTCTCCTAATGCTTCTTTTACTTCCGGAGGCATATAATTTTCATCATGCTTTGCTAAAATTTTTGTTGCAGAGAAAAAGTTTCTATCTTTCAAAAAACCTTCTGCAACAACCCCTTTTCCTTCAGCAAATAAATTTGGTACTGCTCCTGAGTAAGTAACACTTATTTCATTTTTAAAGTCTGTAATTATAAAATTAACTTCATTTGAACTTATGGAAATAGAGTTTTTTTTAACCATTCCTCCAACTCTTATTTTGCTTTTATCTATTTCAGAAAGTGATTTTATCTCGGAAGGAGATTGAAAATATACAACATTTTCCTCTAATGATTTTAAAATCAAAAATGTTGTTAGAATTAAAGTGATTAAGATTATTACTACAAACACAAATCTTAATTTAACTTTTCGACCATACATGGTTTAAAAGTTAATTATTTGTTACGTTTGCTAAAATTTCTTTATTTATTCTTTGTGATTTTGCAGAATTAGCTTGCTCAGCAGTAAGTGATCCAAATTTAGCAACAAATTTATTTTGTTCTTTAACAAATTGCATTTTAGTTACCAAATATAAACCTAGGAAACTTAATAAGGTAAAGCTAAAAGCAGATAACACGTACACCGCATATCCATTCATAAAAAGTAATTCATTTATCATAATCTATCTAAGCCTTTATTTTTAATTTTTATCAGTTCTGTATTATATTTCATTAAGAAAATTAACAATGAAAAAAGTGCAAATGCCGCAGTCATTATCAATAATGGGTAAAGCATTGATGAATGAATTGAACTTTTTGACAAAATATTAATAGATGCAGGCTGATGGAGTGTATTCCACCAATCAACTGAGTACTTTATAATTGGAACATTAATAATTCCTAAAATAGTTATAAAAGTTGAAATCTTATAGACTTTTTCTTCCTTATCATAAATTCTCCATACAATTAAATACATTGCATAGAACAAAGCTAATATTAGCATTGAAGTAATTCTTGCATCCCAAGCCCACCAAGTTCCCCAAGTTGGTTTTCCCCAAATTGATCCTGTAACTAAAGCTATAATATTAAAAACAAATCCCGAAGGAGCTAAACTTTTAGAAATTAAAAAAAAGTTTTTGTTTCTAAATACAAAACCACAAATACATAACAAAGTTATAGAAGAAAATATTCCAAGCGAAATCCAAGCAGCAGGAACGTGAACATACATAATCCTAACTGCATCACTTTGTTTGTAATCTTCAGGAGATATGACTAATGCTTCAACTAAACCAACACTTAATACAACAATAAACAAAAATAAAACGTACTTAGGTGCTTTTGACGTGATTTTAAAAATCTTGTTAGGTTCAAAAAGTTTAAACATATTTTAATTTAGAATTTTTTTTTGTGATTTCTATTATGAAATAGTTTTCTGATCAAGAATGCAGAGGGGAGATAATAAGATTGAAATTAACGTTTAACACTCTTGACCAGAAGATACTAAAAATATAGCTAATTTGTATGGCCTAGATTTGAGCTAAATGTGGTTGAATGATGGTTGCCTTAATTAGAAAGCTTGAAATAACTAGAGCCTTTTTTTCCTGAAAAAATCTCTTCAATTAAAGGGTGTTTTATTGGTTCGTCAGAGTCATCCATCAGCAAGTTTTGCTCAGAAACATAAGCTTCATAAGTTATCTCATCATTTTCTGCTAATAAGTGATAAAATGGTTGATCTTTTCTTGGTCTAACATTTTTTGGAATAGACTGATACCATTCTTCTGAATTATTAAACTCAAAATCAACATCATAAATCACACCTCTAAATTCAAAGTGTTTATGCTTTACAATGTCTCCAATTGAAAATTTAGCTTTTTGAACTGGCATTAATCTTAGTATGGGTATTTAGAAATAAAAATCAATGCTAAAAATATAAATGTTTTGTGATGTGGCAAATATGTTAATATCTTTTAAGTGAATAAATCTTTTTTAAAATTTGTTACTGATTTCGGTCCTTTAGCAATATTTTTTTTCTATTATTACAATAGTGGTAAAAATTTATCTGTAGCAATACCTCCACTAATAGTTGCAACTTTAGTTGCATTAGCAGTAGTTTGGTTTTTTGAAAAAAAAATTCCACCAATGCCTTTGGTGAGTGGAATTTTAATTACTTTTTTTGGTGGATTAACAATCTACTTTAATGATCCTATATTTATTTACGTTAAACCAACTATCATTAACATTATGTTTGCTCTTGCATTATTTTTTGGGAAATATTTTACCAATGAACCTATTCTTAAAAAAATTATGGGTAAATCTATTCCTCTAACTGATATTGGTTGGGAAATTCTTAACAAACGATGGATGTATTTTTTCTTTGGTCTTGCTTTATTAAATGAAATTGTTTGGAGAACTCAAACAGAAGAATTTTGGGTTAATTTTAAAGTATGGGGAATGCTTCCAATAACAATAATATTTACAGGGTTTCAGGTACCATTAATTAATAAATACAAGATTGATGCGTAGTAATTTAAAATTAGTAGTAAATAATCCACATAATAAAATAGAAGAAAAACATTTTTTTGAAAAAGATGAGCTAAAAATTATATTAGACTTATATGCCAAGATGGTTTCTGAGGGATCTTGGAAAGATTACGGTTTAAGTATTTCAAGTAAGCAAGTGGGGTTTAGTGTTTTTAGAAATGCTACTGAAAATGCCCTATATAAAATTTGTAAAAATTTTAAGCCTAAAAATAAAAATCTTAAATATTTGATTACTGATACGAGTGGTAAAATACTAAAGAATTCTTACGATCTTAGAATTTTATTAAAAAACACCAACTGGAAGAAACTTCAAAAATAAATTTATCTTCTTTGACCAAATAATCTTAACAACATTATAAATAGATTGATAAAATCTAGATATAAAGTTAAAGCGCCCATTACAGCTTTTTTGCCCATTAACTCTCCTGAGTCTGACGCAACATACATATTTTTGATTTTCTGAGTGTCATAAGCTGTTAAACCAACAAATATTAAAACACCTAAAATTGAAATCACAAAATACATCATAGAAGATTTCATAAAGATATTAACAATTGAAGCTATAATTATTCCAATTAGACCCATCATTAAAAAAGATCCTAACTTTGTAAGATCTCTTTTAGTTGTGTATCCATAAATACTCATCGCTCCAAATGTTGCAGATGTAATGAAGAAAACTCTTGTTACACTCATTCCAGTATAAACCAATAAAATTGAAGATAATGATAGACCCATCAAAGCTGCAAAAACCCAAAACGTAGTCTGTGCCTTTGATGCACTCATTTTATTAATTCCAAAACTCATGTAAAAAACGATACCTAGAGGTGCTAACATTACAAGCCATTTAAGACCTGATAAATAAATTGCATTCCCTATCTGCGTTAGACCAACGATTGAACCTGCATCATTAGTAACAACAGACATTTTAAATGTTAATAATGCTATTATTCCAGTTAGCAATATACCTGTTGCCATGTAGTTATAAACTTTTAGCATGTAGGCTCTTAAGCCTTCATCCATTACAGCAGCTGTTTGTTGTGCTGCTTTTGCTCTATTTAGTATTCCGTTTTTATCAAATTCCATAATGAGTAATATATATATTCTTTTACTAATTATTCAAGATACCTTAAAAGATTAACAAAATTTTAACTTAATATTTCTAATGAATTACAAAAATTTAGGTAATACCGATATTAAAGTGAGTACAATTTGTCTCGGTACTATGACGTGGGGAGAACAAAATACTGAGCTTGAAGCATTTAAACAAATGAATTTTGCTTTAGATCAAGGAGTAAACTTTTGGGACACTGCTGAATTATATGCGGTACCACCAAGAAAGGAAACCTATGGTGATACAGAAGAAATTATTGGAAACTGGTTTGAAAAAACGAAAAAAAGAGACAAAGTCATTCTTGCAACAAAAGTTGCTGGTCCAGCAAGAGATTATTTAAGAAGTGGAGAGAATAGTTTTACAGGTCCAAACTTAGAAACTGCTTTAAATGACAGTCTTAAAAGACTTAAAACTGATTATATAGATTTATATCAACTTCATTGGCCAGAAAGAAATGTAAATAATTTTGGAAGACTTGGTTATGTTCATAAGGAAAATGAATGGAATAAATTTGAAGATGTTCTTGCAGAGTTAAATAAATATATTGAACAAGGAAAAATAAGATACGTTGGTTTATCAAATGAGACCCCTTGGGGAGTTTTAAATTATCTTCAGTTATCCAAAGATAAAAAGTTGCCAAGAATGATGTCAATCCAAAATCCTTATAGTTTATTAAATAGATCTTACGAAGTTGGACTAGCTGAAGTTTCTATAAGAGAAAACATTGGCTGCTTAGCTTACTCACCATTGGCAAGTGGATATTTAAGTGGAAAGTATAGAAACAAGAATTTC
Organism: uncultured Pelagibacteraceae bacterium; assembly: GCA_902635515.1. GTDB lineage: Bacteria > Pseudomonadota > Alphaproteobacteria > Pelagibacterales > Pelagibacteraceae > Pelagibacter. The sequence goes on along the minus strand of CACPOD010000002.1, from coordinate 137,452 downwards.
CCTAAAGGATCGAGAATGGAGAGAGATTTCGATTTCTGGACAAGGTATAGAAAGCCAAATACTGAGGATGCAGTTGAATATTATTATAAAATTAGTGAAAAGTTTGATCTAGATATGAGTCAGATGGCGATAAAATTTTGTGAAATCCAGGACTTTATGACTAGCGTAATAATTGGAGCAACTACAATGGAGCAGTTGAAAACAAATATAGAAAGTGTAAATGTAAACTTATCTGATGATGTCATTAAAGAAATTAACCACGTACAAACAATTTATCCAAATCCATGTCCATAATTAAAAAAATTACAATATTGTTTGGAATATTTTTTATAAGTGGTGTTGCTCAAGTTTCGGCTCAGGAAATTAAAAAAATTGGTAAATATAAAGATTGGGAAGCAATGGTCGTTATGGATGCTGACGGTAAAGTATGCTTTGCGCAATCTTTACCTATTTTGCAAGCACCCAAAACTAATAAAAGAGATGCAAAATTATTTGTAGCATTTAGACCCAACGACAATATAAAAAATGAAGTAAGTGTTACCCCGGGTTATGAATTCAACAAAAATAATTCTGTAACAGCTGCTTCAGGGAAGAATAAATTTAAATTTGATATTAAAGAACAAGGTTTTGCGTGGATTGCAGACAATAAAATCGAATTAAAAATGATCAAACAAATGAGAAAAGGATCTAGAATTATGATCACTGGATACAATCAACAAGGTTCTCAAACAATTGATCATTACTCTTTGCTAGGATTTACTAAAGCTTATAACGCTTCAAGAAAAGCTTGTAGTTAATTCAATGAAATCAAAAAAGAAAATTGTTCTAGCTTATTCTGGAGGACTCGATACTTCTATAATTTTAAAATGGCTTCAAGAAAATTATGATGCAGATGTAATTTGTTATACAGCAGATGTTGGACAAGAAATTGATAGAAAAAAAATTATTACTAATGCAAAAAAATTTGGTGTTAAAAATATAATTATTAAAGACTTAAAAGATGTTTTTGTTAAGGATTATGTTTATCCCATGATCAGAGGACACGCGATCTACGAGGGTGTTTATTTATTAGGGACATCAATAGCAAGACCTCTTATTGCAAAAGATCAAATAAGAGTAGCTAAAAAATTTAAAGCCTATGCAGTTTCACATGGAGCAACTGGTAAAGGCAATGACCAAATTAGATTTGAATTAGGCTATCATTATTTTGGTCGTAAAATTAAAATTATAGCTCCGTGGAGAATTTGGAAACTAAAATCTAGAACAGACTTAATTAATTATGCAAAAAAACATAGCATAGCTATTCCTAAAGATAAAAAAGGTGCACCTCCTTTTTCAGTGGATGATAATTTATTTCATACATCAACTGAAGGTAAGGTTTTAGAAAATCCAAAAAATTCTGCTCCAGAATTTATTTTTCAACGAACAGTTTCTCCTGAAAAAGCACCTAACAAACCATCTTTTGTTACAATTAATTTTAAAAATGGTGATCCTTTTGGAATTAATGGAAAAAAATTATCTCCAGCTAAATTATTGACAAAGTTAAATGATCTAGCAGGCAAAAATGGAATTGGAAGAGTTGATTTAGTAGAGAATAGATTTCTAGGTATTAAATCTAGAGGAGTGTATGAAACACCTGGTGGGACTCTTTTAATAAATGCTCATAGAGCAATTGAGTCTGTTACCTTAGATAAAGAAACTATGCATAAAAAAGATCAGATAATGTCTAGATATGCAGAGTTAATTTACAATGGTTATTGGTATTCAAAAGAAAGATTTAAACTTCAAAAAATTGTAGATTTAAAAAGAAGCAAAGTTAATGGCTCAGTTAAACTTAAATTGTATAGAGGAAATATTACAATTCAATCTAGAGTTACTAATAGCAGCGCTTACTCGATGAAAAAAGTCTCATTTGAAGAAAATAAGTCATTTAATAAATCTAACGTTGAAAGATTTATCAATTTTCACAAAAAAAAGCTTCGTTCTTAGTAACGTTTAGGACAAATTAACATTTGTTTAAATCACTAAAAATTATATCCTTAGATCATGGAATCAATAAAGAATTGGATGAGAGATGCTGCAAATATTTTATTTGATGATAGTAAGAATGATCTACGCGCACTTCCTAAAACAGTTAGATTACAAATTCTTTTAGTTTTAAGTTTTATTTGGACAACTGTTTTTAGTTTATATGTTTTTTCTTATACAACTTTTGCATTTGGATGGGCTGGACTTTTTTTAGCTCATATAGGTTTAATATTTGCCGTCTATATGACTTTTAAACAATTCCATAGAGCAGAAGAGAAGTCTGCAAGTGTTTTTCAAACAAAAAATTTTGATCCTTTTAAAATCATGGTCATAGTTTTTGTAATAGTATTTATTTTTGTATTTTCAAAAGGAATTGAAGTTTTAACAAGTCCAAACCCGAACTCTTATTCAATCCCTTATGATGGTCCCTTAAAATCTGCAATTGAAAAATGGTTACCTTTTAGTAAAGATAAATAATGGATAAGATAGCAAAAAACTTACAGTTAGCATTAATGGTTATTATCTTAATCAGTACTGTTATTGCTGTTGGGATTGAAATGAAAAACATGTTTTTAAATCAATCTGTTACATTAGCAGATTTGCTTTTAATGTTTCTTTATTTGGAGGTACTAGCAATGGTTAGGGTTTTTTGGAACCAACAATCTATTAGTATTACCCTACCACTTCTTATTGCAATTACCGCCCTTGCACGATTTATTATTCTACAAGGCAAAGAAATGGATCCTACTGCACTTGTTTATGAAGCAGTAGCTATTTTGTTAATAGCTGGAGCCATTGTTGTTTTAAGATTAAGACATAGTGACAAATTAGGTCTTAAGAAAAAAAAATCAAAATAATTAAAAATGATATTTGAAGCTTCAAGGGCTAAGGCCTTAAATCAATTAAATAATTTTGTTGAGAATAATCTTGGAGAATATTCAAAATTAAGAAATTTTGATTTTGGACCCGAAAAAAGATCTAATATATCTTGCTTATCACCATATATAACTCATGGAATAATTAACGAACAAGAAGTCATTCAGAAAGCTCTAAGTAAATTTTCTTTTTCAAAAAATGAAAAGTTTATTCAAGAAGTTCTATGGCGAACTTATTGGAAAGGTTGGTTAGAACTTAGACCAAATGTTTGGGCTGATTATCTTATCGAATTAAATCAAATCAAAAACGAATTTAAAGATAATAAAGATTATATTGCAGCAATCGAAGGAAAAACAAAAGTAGATTGCTTTAATGAGTGGGTGAAAGAGCTTAAAGAAAACAATTATTTGCATAATCACACAAGAATGTGGTTTGCTAGTATTTGGATTTTTACTTTAGAATTGCCTTGGCAATTAGGTGCAGAATTTTTTATGCAACATCTTTATGATGGAGATGCTGCATCAAATACTCTTGGGTGGCGATGGGTTGCGGGTGTTCAAACTCAAGGAAAACATTACCTTGCAAGTGAATGGAATATTAAAAAATTTACTAACAATAGATTTCAAAATATAAAATTAAATGAAAATGCTCCTCCAAAAGTATCTGAAAAATCTTATCAAATAATTAAACAGGATTTCAATAACCCACAAAAAATTGAGAATAAGAATCTTTTAATTTTTGAAAATAATCTCTCGTTTGAAATCACTGACTTTAAGGAAAACGACTTTAAGAAAATTTACTTAGTTTCTAATAAAAATGAAAATAGAGTAATAAAACTCAGTGAAAAGTTAGTGAAATTTAAATCTCATTTAATAGAAGACCAAGAACAAAGATTAAAAAATCAATCTATTGATTGTCAAATTATAGATATAAGTGAATTAACAAATATTGAAAATTATTACGGTTTATATCCTGCAGTAGGTGAAAATTTAGATTTTTTAAATTCTAATAATTTAAAGATAGATTTTTTATATAGAAATCTTGATCAATTAGCTTGGCAATACTGTAATAAAGGTTTTTTTAATTTTAAAAATTATATTCCAAAAATAGTTTCAAGCTTTAATTAAAACCAACGAACCATTCCAATAATTCCAGCGGTTGCATAAAAAAATTGCAAAAATAAAATTCCTTTATGACCACCTCTATAGGCCCAAATTCCAATTAAAATGGCTGACAATAAGAGCAGACAAAAACCAAAAAATTCTATCCCTATATTTAAAGCGACAAACAAAGAATATAATATTGCAGTTATAACCCCTGCCCATTCAAAGATTTTATTATTCATAAAAGTTTTTTAAAATTATTATAAAGGATTGTAGAGTAGTTATTCATATCTTTCATGTTATCTTTTGCAGATTGATCAAACTTTTCTAACGCACCATTACCAAGCTGATCTTCCAAAGCTTTTTTATACTCCGGAACACACCCCCATTCATTTACAGTAGAATCTTTTATTTCTATATGAAATTGAATTCCATAAGCATGATTTTGATATTTAAAAATTTGATACTTTGTGATTGGAGAAGAGGCTAATAAAGTTATATCTTTATTATTTTCAATACCCTGAACCTCATAAGAATGCCATTGTAAACTTTTAATCGTATTAGGAAATTTTGAAAATAATTTATCTTCATCTTTTTCATTAGAAAAATTAATATCCATAATCCCTATTTCTGCTGGTTTAGATTTAGCCACTTTTCCACCAACTACTTCTCCTAAAAGCTGACAACCTAAACAAAAACCTAAATAAGGTTTTTTTAGATTAACAACAAATTCTTTAATTGCTTTCTTCTCTTCTATTAACCAAGGATATTCTTGTTCCATATAAGTATCCATTGGTCCTCCCATGCAAAACATTCCATCAAATTTACTTAAATCGTCTGGTATTTTTTCACCTTCATCTAATTCAATGGTAGTTAAATTAAATCCATCAGCTAGCATCAAATCTTTAATATATCCTGGGTCTTCTATTTTAATGTGCTGTAGTACTATTATATTCACTAAGTTTAACTTAACTTAGAACACTTCTTGGAACAATATTTTACTCTATCCCAATTCAACTTCCATTTTTTCCGCCAAGTAAATGGTCTTTTGCAAACTAGACAAATTTTTGTTGGTAAATTTTCCTTTTTCATCAAATTGTATTTTGTTTAATAAATTTATCGGCTTCTGATAAAATTAATTTTTTTCTCTCAGATTTCATTTTGTCAAATATCCTCACCATCATCGACAAACGAGGATTTTTTAAAAAAAATTTTCTATTTCGATCGATGAACCTCCAGTACAAACCATCCATGGTGTTACACCAATCACCTTTCTTAAAGTCCATCATTTTCATAAAATATGCAGATCCACAAATATAAGGTTTGGTCGCAAAAATTCCTCCATCACTAAATAATCCCATTCCATAAACATTAGGAACCATTACCCAATCTGAGGAGTCTACAAACATTTCCATGAACCACTTGTAAACAATTGTTGGCTTAATTTCACAAAGGTTCATAATGTTTGATAAAATCATTAACCTTTCAATGTGATGGGACCAACCATGATTAACAGCATTTTTAATTGCATAATCCAAAGGTGGAAGACCAGTGGTTCCATCGTACCAAGAATTTTTCATTTTTCTATTTTGTTTGAAAAAATTACCAGTTTCCATTTCTTGAGAGTATGACTGATAAATTCCTCGCATAAATTCTCGCCAACCAATCACTTGACGAATGTATCCCTCTAAAGAATTCATTCTAATTTTATTTTTCTTGTGAAAGTCTAAAACTTTTTGGACAACAAATTCAGGGGTTATTAAACCTAAATTTATGTAAGGACTTAATGCACTATGGAACAGGATATTATCTTTTTGATCAACTGCATCCTCATAATCACCAAAAAGATTAGATTTTTCTTTTATAAAAAAATTCAATAGTCTAACTACATCTTCATATTCCGTTGCAAACCAAAAATTATTTGTACTCCCTGGGTGATTTTTAAATTCCTTTTCAATAATAAGCTTTAATTTTTTTGTGTGACTGGTTTCATTTATTTTTGGAAATTTAGGAATTGAAATATTTTTTGGTAATTTATTTCTGTTATCTTCATCAAAGCTCCATTTGCCCCCGATTGGATTACCATCTGGACCCATCAATATTCCAGATTTTTTTCTAACATCTTTGTAGAAAGTTGCCATAAAAGGTTTTTTTGATTTTGATAAATAATTTTTAAATTCAGTTCTTGAATTTAAAAACATAGGAGTTTGAACAACATTCCAGTGTATTTTTTCTTTTTTTAAAAATTGTGAAATTTTTTTTTCAAAAAATTTATCCTCTACTTCAAAACTAGAAATTTCTTTTACTTTTTTTTCTGTAATTTTTTTTTTTAATTTTTTTAAATAATCTTCATTAAATTCTTTATCTTCGATTTTAAAGTAATCTAATTTAAATTTGTTTTTTCTTAATCCATCTGCATAAGAACGCATAGAAGATAAAAATAATAAAATTTTTTGTTTATGATGCTTTTCATATGTGCATAAACCCTTATCTTCAGCCATAAAAAATAGGTGGTCTTTTTTGAAGCGGTCTAGGTATTTTGTTGGAAATAATTGATTACCAAGTATAAAAAATAACTTCATAGTTAAATATAACTAATAAAATTTTTTATGTCAGAAAAATATGTAGTTTTTGGTGCGACAGGTTCTATTGGATCAAGTTTAGCGGAGCAATTAAAAAACTCTGGAAACAATATTCATTTAGTTGGAAGAAATGAAAATGAACTTAGTTCTGTCGCTGAAAAACTTGGATGCACACATACCGTTGCAGATGTTTTGGAGGATGGGTTTATAGAAAAAGTTAAATCAGATATTTCTGAAATTAAAGGCCTAGCGTATTGTGTAGGTTCAATTGATTTGAAACCATTAAGAATGGTAAATGAACAAGACTTTCAGAAATGTATGAAACTTAATCTTTATTCTGCTGTAGAAGCTATTAAAGGATATCAGGAAAGTTTAAAAAAAAATAAAGGTTCAATAGTATTATTTTCAACTGTTGCTGCTCAAAGAGGTTTTACCAATCATGCAATCATAGCTTCAGCAAAAGCTGCTGTTGAAGGATTGACGGTTTCTCTTGCAGCAGAATTCGCTCCAAACATAAGAGTGAATTGTGTGGCACCAAGTTTAACAAAATCTAAAATAGCAGAACCAATGTTAAAAAATACTGCTATAGCTGAAGGTATTGCAAAAGCACATCCTCTTAAAAGGTTAGGTGAAGGTAAAGACTCTGCTGCTCTTGCTAAATTCTTACTAACAGAAGATAGTTCTTGGGTTACAGGCCAAATAATTGCTGTAGATGGTGGTAGATCTAAACTTTCATAAAGTGGTCAAATATTTTATATCGATATTTTTCTTTTTAATATTTTCATCGAAAAGTTTTTCTGAAAATTTTACTTTTAAAAAATTGGCAGATTTAAATGAGCCATGGGGATCGTCTTTTATAAATAATGAAGAGCTTATTATCACTGAAAAAACTGGAAAAATAAAAATAGTAAATATTATTTCTGAAGAAGTTTATGAAGTTGAACATAACTTAAATTATTTTGTTCATGGACAAGGAGGTTTATTAGATATTATTTACCAAGATAATTACTTATGGATTTCTTATTCAGAAAATAGAGGGGGTTGGAAAACTAGTACATCAATTGCAAAAGCTAAATTAAATAAAAATAATTTAAACTTCAAAAATATATTTCAAGCTGAACCACCAATAGAATCTGGTTATCATTTCGGTTCAAGACTAGCCATAAAAGACAATTATCTTTTTGCTTCTGCTGGTGAAAGAGGTGGTGGTATGATTGCTCAAGATCCAACAAATCATCCCGGAAGTATTATCAGAATTTATTTAGATGGTAGTATTCCAAAAGATAATCCTAAGTTTGAAGGTAAATCAAATTGGTTACCAGAAATTTATCAAATTGGTGTTCGTAATCCTCAAGGCTTAACCTATTCCTCTTTTGATGGAAAAATTTATGCAAGCAACCATGGTGCAAAAGGTGGTGATTGGTTTGGTGAAGTAAAAAAGGGAGAGAATTATGGTTGGAAAATTTTAGGTTGGGGTGGAACAAATTATTCAGGGTCAAAGATTGGACCTAAATGGAAACCAGGTTTTACTAAGGCACTCCAATACTGGGTACCTTCAATAGCTGCAAGTGCAATAACCATTTATAAAGGAAAAGAATTTGATGAGTGGAATGGCGAAGCGTTAATTACTTCTTTAAAAGATAAATCATTAAGAAAATTAAACTTTCAAAATTCATCTAATATTAAAGAAACAATTATTTTCAAAGATAAAATTGGAAGAATAAGAGATATACAAGTTCATCCTGTTAATGGAAAAATATATTTTCTTGCGGGAAATAGCTTATGGTTGATGGAGAAGAAAAAATAATATGAAAGAAAGACCTTATCATCATTTGCCTGATGGTACTTTCAGGAATCCAAAAGGATCTCCGGTAATAATATCCAGTTCTGGAAAATTTTCCTATAGAACTTTCAGTAAATTGAGAAAAAAAGTTGATTTATCTTATCCAAAAGAACATGTTATTGAAAAACAAAAAGTATTAGCTGATTTAGAAAAATATAAAGATGATGATTATATTGCTTGGATAGGTCACGCAACATATCTTATAAAATTAGGTGCAACTACAATTATAACAGATCCTGTATTTTCAAAGAACGCTGGACCACTAATCTTTGGTCCAAAAAGATTTACTAATCCCGCAATAAAATTAAATGAGATACCTAAAACAGATATATTTTTACTCACTCATAATCATTACGATCATCAGGATATGTCAACAATTAGAAATTTTCCTTTTAAGAGCGCAAAAGTATTAACACCATTAAATCTCGGTAAATATTTTAAAGGATATAAAGATGTAAATGAAATGGATTGGTATGATCAAATAATTATAAATGAAGATTTGAAAATTTATTTACTTCCTGCAGTTCATTGGTCAAAGAGAAGTTTAACGGACACTAATAAAACTTTGTGGGGTAATTTTTTAATAGAACATAAAAATAAAAAAATTTTATTTGCATGTGACACCGGATATGGGGAAGTCTATAAAGAACTAGGTGAAAAATATGGTCCTATAGATCTGACAATGATTAATATTGGGGCTTATAATTTCAAACCAATGTTTGATAAAACTATTTATCATACTACACCTGAAGAAGCCTTGAATGTTGCACAGGACCTAAAAAGTAAAAAAGTATTAGGAATGCATTGGGGAACATTTGTTTTGTCATTAGAGCCGATTATGGAACCCCCAATTAGATTTAAAGATAGTGCTGAAAAATATGGTTTTAGTAAAGAAGATGCCATTATTTTTAAAATTGGAGAAGTTAGTCCTTTAGATAAATTGTTATAGAGTTAAATACTTAATTGCAAAAAATATAGTTCCAATAGAAGTAATAGTAGAGACAAAAATTGCTTTAATTATATTTTCGGGACTTACATTATACGCTGCACATAAAACTATAGAAGTAACTCCGCAAGGCGCAACACTCACAAAGAAAGCACCTGGTATTTCAGCTGGCAATCCTGCATTAAAAAACACTAATCCAATTAACAATAAAATTATTGGGGAAATAACTAATTTTAAAACTGAAATAGATACAGATAATTTGTTAATTACATTTTTAGTATAAAATGAAAGAATTATGCCAATTGCAAACAATCCAACTGGAGAAACACATGCTGCAAGTTTAGACAAAGTGTATTCAATCGGTGTTTGATCAATATTAAAATTTAATAATAAAAATAATAGACCTATAATTATTGAAAGTATAAATGGGTTTAAAAATAAATTTTTAATAAAATTAAATAAATTTACATTTTTTTTTGTAGATAATTCGAGAAAAAAAGAAATTACAGATAATAAAATTATCCCATCCATTAATATGATACTTGCAACTTGTGTAATTACATTTTGTTGAAAATAAATTTCTGTTATTGGTAAGAGCAAAGTTACATGGTTTGATAATGCAACTGTTAAAGCCCAAATAATTGACTCTGGGATTGATCTTTTAAAATATTTTGAAGTAATTAAGTAGGCGATAATTCCACATATCGATTGCATAATTAAATAAGAGAAAATTTGTTTGAAATCTACTTGTCCAATTTCATTTTGTGCTATTAGCTTAATTATCAATGCTGGAACTGCAATATAGAACAAGAAAAGATTTAAAATTTTAGCATGACTAAGGTCTAAGACCTTCAACTTACCAAAAACAAACCCTAAAAAAGTAATAAATATAAATGGAGTTAGTCCTAAAAAAATTGTGAACATAAATTATTTGATTGTTATTCTATGCATTATTCTATTTCCTTTGAAAGGTGTTGCTTGATGAAGCATAGATCTATTATCCCATATAGCCAATTGATTTTTTTCCCAAGGCAATGAAAATTGAAACTTCTTCTTAATTTGATGGTTAAATAAAAATTTTTTTAACTTTTCTTGATTTTTTATCTTTGAGCTAAAACCAACAAAATGTCCTGGACTGCAATAAATAGAATAATTTGTGCTGATTTTCCTAATTATTTTATGTGAAGATTTAAGTTCTTTAATATTTTTTCCTTTTTCTTTTACTCTTTCTTTTGTTGTAACCGAGATTGGACCCTCAGAGGAATATTTACCTTTAATATTTTTAAATTTTCTTTTTATTGGACTTGGTAATTCTTTATAAGCAAGATATTGAGAACAAAATTCTGTATTAGCTTTTCCTTTTTTTGGCACAAGTTTAGAAAGCAACATTGTAAATCTTGGTGGTTTTTTTGTATAAATCGAGTCTGTATGAAATTGTTCACCAAAACTTGGTCCTTTATCAGTTGATTTTCTTTGCACCACAGTAATTTGAGGAAATTTTTTATTTAAACCTTTTAGTCTTGGATAGTTGGCTAATTTTCCAAAATATTTCGCAAACTGAATATAAAATTTAGAAGTTAATTCTTGTTGTTTAAAATACAACATTCCATATTTATTCAGTGCTTTCTTAATTTTTAAAATATCTTTATTCGTAATATCTTTTAAATTTACAATTATTTCAGCTCCAATATTTTTTTTATTTGGAATTATTTTTAACATTTTTTAAAAAAAATTTTTTTAAGTGATTAATCGTTTGTTTGGGACTTTCCTCTGGAATGAAATGATCTGAATTAATTTCTGCTCCATAAACTTTTTTTTGTGTGTATTTTTGCCAAATTTTAACTGATTTAAATTGCGTTCCAACTACTCCCTTTTTACCCCACAAAACTTGTATAGGAATGTTTAATTTTTTTTTTCTGTCTTTTTTGTCATGCTCTAAATCTATAGTAGCCGCAGCCCTATAATCCTCGCAAGTTGCATGAATTCTTTTTTTTTGTTTAAAGGCTCTAAAATATTCATCTTCAACTTTTCCAATCGCACGTTTTGATGACCTATTAAAACGACTTTTTAACCATCTTTTAGGATCTGCCATTATCATTTTCTCTGGTAAAGGTGCGGGCTGTATTAAATAAAACCAATGAAAATATCCTTTTGCAAATTTCATATTTGTATGCTCGTACATATCTAGAGTTGGACAAATATCTAATACACTTAAAGCCATAATTTTATTTCTATAATCTCTTGCCATTCTGTGTGCAACTCTCCCGCCTCTATCATGTCCTGCAACAAAAAATTTTTTAAAATTTAATTTACTCATCAATTGAACCATATCTTTAGCCATTTCTCTTTTAGAATAATTTTTATGATTAGTACCACCAGGTAAAACTAAACTATCTCCATATCCTCTAAGGTCAGCAACTATTACAGTAAAATATTTACTAAGCTCAGGGGCAGTCTTGTGCCACATCACATGTGTTTGGGGATATCCATGAAGTAATAATAAGGGGGGACCGTTACCTTTAAATCGACAAAATATTTTACCCTGGTTTACTTTAACAAATTTTTTTTTAAAACCATTAAACATGATTAAACTATTTAATTATTTAATAGTTTATTTTTCGCCTTTTCAAATTCCTCTTGAGAAATAATTCCTTTTTCTTTTAGATCATTCAATTTAGTAAGTTCATCACTTAAATTGCTGCTTTGTTCATCAGAAGTTTCGCTTGTCTCCCTACCCTCACTTTCAGCTTCCTCTTTCTCAGCTCTATTAGCTTCCTTAGACTTAAAACCATTCATAATTGCCATTCCACCTAAATATAAAACATAAGCCATAATAGGAATAACCAATCCAAAAAAAATTATTTTTTCCATAATTTAATCTTCATCTTCTTCACGCCAGTTTTTTTCATACATTAAATATGCAGCGTATATTACTGATACAGTACCTACAATCATACCATAATCAAAACCAGTTTGCTTGTCATGCAAATACCAACCTAATTGTGTTGCCCCAATAGGTGGAACTGTAAGAAGCAAAAAAATTATACCAAATCTGTATGGTCGTTTAGGTTTTTTCATCCTAATAAATTAACAGATTACAGCTTATGGTTTAATTATTAAATTTGCGATCTTTTGAAACAGTCGATCGTATTTTTAAGCAAACAAGCAATGGTCATTGGACCTACACCGCCTGGAACTGGTGTAAGTGCTTTTGCATTTTTTGAAACTTCATCAAAATGAACATCACCAACTATACCGTTATCAGTTTTATTTATACCAACATCAATAACAATAGCATCTTTCTTAACCCAATCTCCTCTAACAAGTTCGGGTATACCTACAGCTGCAACAATTATATCTGCCTCTAAACATTCAGCTTTTAAATCTTTAGTTTTTGAATGTGTTATAGTTACGGTACAATTTTCTTTCAAAAGAAGTTGTGTCATTGGTTTACCATTTAAATTTGATCTACCCACAACTACAGCTTTTTTACCACTTAAATTAGGTTCAATTTTTTTTATCAACAAATAACATCCAAGCGGAGTACAAGGTATTGAACTTTCATAACCAGATGAAAGATTTCCTACATTCATTGGATGAAATCCATCTACGTCTTTTGAGGGATCAATAGCTTCTATGACCTTCTGCTTGTCAATATGCTTAGGTAAAGGAAGTTGAACTAAAATTCCCGAAACAGTTTCATCACTATTTAATTCTTGTATTTTTTCTAAAACAGTTTTTTCTTCAACTGAGTCTGGATATTTAATAACTTCAGATTTTAATCCCACCTCATTTGCTGACTTCTCTTTATTTCTTACATAAATCTGACTAGGTGTTAAATCACCAATCAGTATTACTGTTAAACCTGGTACTTTATTGTGTTTTGATTTTAACTCTGCAACTTCTTCCTTTAACTCTGCTCTTAATTCTGCCGCTGCTTTTTTTCCATCAATTAAAATCATATTTTTCTCTTAAAAAATCATTGGTGCAATGTACAGCTTCATACACATTTCGATAAACCAAATCAATAAAAGAAGAATGATTGGAGAAATATCTAGCGAACCTAAATTTGGTAAAAAACGTCTAATTTTATTCAGAAAAGGCTCGGTTAATTTGTAGCTCAACTCTAAAATTGCATACACAAACCTATTTTGAGTATTAAGAACGTTAAAAGCTATTAACCAACTTACAATAACATTGGCGATTACAACATAAGAGTACAATTTTAAAATTTGTAAAACTAAATAAAAAATAGCTATCATTTTTTCTCGACGTAAATCGACTGACTTGGGAAAGCAAATGAAGCACCATTTTTTTCTACAATTTCCTTTATCGCAATTGCTAATCTTTCTTTTACATCAAGCCAATTATTCCAACTTCCTGTTTTTGTAAAGCATCTTACATACATATCTATTGAACTATCAGAAAATTTATCAACTCTTACCGCAACACCAATTGAGGTATTATAATCTTCGCTTGAATTAATATGACTTTCAATTTCATCTCTAATTTTTTTTAACTGATCTACCGTAGTGTCGTATTGAAGTGTAATAATCCAACTGATTAACCAATTTGAAGTTTCACTTACATTTACAACTGCGTTTTCGGCAAATTGAAAATTTGGAATAATAGCAAGAGATTTGTCAAACTTTCTAATTGTTGTTGATCTAAATCCAATCTTTTCTACTACACCTTCAATAATACCCTCGACAGCTATCCAGTCTCCAATTTTAAATCTCTTTTCAACTAAAACTAAAATTCCTGATATTAAGTTTTTGAATAAATCTTGTGCCCCTAATGCTACAGCAACACCAAACAATCCTAGACCTGCAATGATTGGGCCTATTTTAATTCCCCACAATTCTAAAACTGCCGCTAAACCTAAAATAAAAATTAAAATTTTTAATGATTTAATTATCCAGCCAATAAGTTCTCTTGTTAACAATTTGTCTAAACCACTAAGTATGTAAGAGATTGGTTCTATGATTTGGTGAATCACCCAAAAAATTAAAATAGTGATCAACGTTCTATTAATTGTATCTACCACTTCTCTTCCTTCTAGTGAGAAAGTCATGTAGTAGCTTGCAATAAAAAATCCTAATACAATTGGTAAAAATCTTGCTGGACCTACAAGTGATTGAACAAAAGTATCATCTAATTTATTCGTTGTTCTTTTCGAGATAATTTCTAATTTTTTAATAACTAATTTGCTTATTAGACCTCTAAAAATTAAGAATAGTAAAAATATTCCAATACCAATTAAGATTTGAAAAATATCAACACCAAGAATTCCTTTATTCCATACTGATAAAAATATTTCCGAAAAATTATTAATTAATTCCATTTTTAAATTTTATATAACAAAAACTCTTCTTCTCCAGGGTTAAAAAGAAAAATCTTTTTCCATTTGATTTCGTTCAGTATTGACGAGGTTTTTTCGCCAATACACATTAAATTTGTATTCATCCATAAATTTTCGGTTTGGTAAATCTTTATGAAATTTAAGAAACTTGACGCACTATTTTGAGAGTAAACATAGACCATATCAGGCATATTTAATTTTAATTCATTAACAAATTTCTCATCAAATTTTTGATTATGATCTACTCTGTAATTAATAATTCTTTTTACCTTAAAACCTTCGCTTAATAACTGATGATCTAAATCAACCGATATTGTTTCACCACTAATGTAAAGTAATTCTTTATTTTTGGACTCATAACTTTGTATAATTAACTCCTTTAAGTTTGCAACATTTCCTTCAGCCGAAATTGTATTTTGAAAACCAATACTTCTTGCTTTATTTTCTGTAGCATTTCCAACACAAAAGCATTTAATATTTTTATCTAATTTTACTGTGTTTAAAAATTTTACTGCATTTGCACTAGTAAATACAATTCCACCATATTCAGAAAAGTCAATTTCTTCATAATTAACCTTTTCAATTCTTATTAAAGGAAGATGAGAAACTCGATGTCCCAATGATTGAAATTTTAATATCATTTCAGAACAATCTTCCAGTGGTCTAGTTAACAAAATATGCATATTATCTTTTATATGAATTATTTGATTTTGTTTTTAAAAGTATTCCAATTTCTTTACCAATTTCTTTAAACTCATTCAAATTACCAACTTTTTTTTCATAAAACCTTTGTTTGCCATCTAAAGAAAAAAGTTCAGCCTCCACTATAATCTTGTCTCCATCAACCACTGAATGAGCGCCAATTGCTGTTTCACAATCTCCATCTAAAACTTTTAAAATATTTCTCTCAAGGTGAGCTCTTTTATGTGTTTCCTCATGATTAATTTTGTTTAAAATAGAAATTGTCTCATCATCATTCTGCCTGCACTGAAGAGCAATTACACCTTGTCCTGCACTAGGAATTATTTCTTCAGCTGAAAAAATTTCTGAGATTTCATTTTCAAATTTTAAAAATTTGATACCAGCGTAAGACAAAATAATTGCATCATACATCCCTTCATTCAATTTTCTAATTCTAGTATCTACATTTCCTCTAATTAGTTTACAGTTCAAATCTTTTCTAATTTTTTTTATTTGAAATTCTCTTCTGTATGATGAGGTACCAACAATTGACTTTTGATCTAAGTCTTTAAGTTTTTTTTTATTCTTTGTAATTAAAATCTCTCTAGGGTCATTTCTTTCAAGGAAAGAGTCTGTTGTTAATCCTTCTGTCTCATTAGCAGGCATATCTTTCAGTGCATGGACTGCAATATCAATATTTTTTAACTGGAGTTCTTTTTCAATATTACTAGAAAACAAACCTTTTCCACCAAGCTCAGATAATCTTATATCCTGCACTTCGTCACCTTTAGTTATGATTGATTTAATTAAAATATCTTCATTACCAAGGTCGGTTTTTTCAATAATCTTATCTTTAGCTTGTTGAGCATAAAGTAAGGCAAGCTTGCTACCCCTAGATCCAATTATTATTTTTTTTCTCATAAAAATTATTTCTTACTTGTATAAAGATTGTACAATTATTAAAAACTATTTGAATGAGCAAAAAACCCTTAATTCTTGGAATAGAGTCTAGTTGCGATGAAACAGCAGCTTCTTTAATAACTGAAAATGAAGGAGGATTCCCAGTAGTTTTATCCAACATTGTTTCTAGCCAAGTGGAGGTTCATAAGGAGTTTGGTGGTGTAGTTCCTGAACTAGCAGCACGTTCACACATTGAAAAAATTGATTGGATTGTCAAAAAAGCTGTTGATGAAAGTGGAAGAAAAATTGAAGAAATAGATGCGGTTGCTTCTACCGCTGGTCCTGGATTAATTGTTTGTTTATCAGTTGGGTTAAGTTTTGGTAAAGCTTTGGCAACAGCAATGAATAAACCTTTTATTGCTGTTAATCATTTAGAGGGACATGCTTTAAGTCCAAAACTAAATACAAATTTAAATTATCCATATTTACTTCTTTTAATTTCAGGTGGGCACTCACAATATTTAAGTGTTCAGAACCTTGGTAAATATAAAAGATTAGGAACAACTATTGATGATGCATTAGGTGAGGCGTTTGACAAAACGGCAAAGCTTTTAGGAATAGAATTTCCAGGAGGACCTCAAATAGAAATTTTAGCTAAAAAAGGTGATCCAGAAAAATATGATTTACCAAAACCAATTTTCAGCAAAGGAGGATGCAATCTTTCTTTTGCAGGTCTAAAAACTGCCGTGTTAAAGATAAGCAAAACAATTAAATCAGAACAAGATAAATATGATCTTGCAGCATCTTTTCAAAAAACAATTGAGGAAATTTTATATAAAAAAACAAAGATTGCTTTTACTGAATTTGAAAAAATAAATGAATTAAATGAAAAAATTTTCGTTGTTGCTGGTGGAGTTGCAGCAAATAAAAAAATTAGGTCTATGTTAATTAATCTATGTGAAGAAAATAATTATAAAAGTATTTTTCCACCTATAGAGTTTTGTGGAGATAATGCAGCAATGATTGCAATGGTAGGTTTGGAAAAATTTAAAATAAATCAATTTGATGATTTAGATTATCCAGCAAAACCTAGATGGCCTTTAGATGAAGATGCAGCTTTTCTAAAAGGTGCTGGAGTTCAATTATAATGAAATATTGGTTGATGAAATCTGAACCAGATGTTTGGTCAATTGACCAACAAAAAAAAGCTGGAATTAAAGGTGCACCTTGGGATGGTGTCAGAAATTATCAAGCTGCAAAAAATTTAAAAAGTATGAGTAAAGGAGATCTATGTTTTTTTTATCATTCAAACATAGGAAAAGAGATAGTTGGAATAGTAAAAGTTATTAAAGAATCGTATATAGATAAAACAGACAAAACTGGGAGATTTGTTGCCGTTACTGTTCAATTTAAGTCTAAATTTTCAAAGCCTATAACTCTCGAAAATATTAAAAAAAATAAGGATTTAAGCCATTTAGCTCTGATAAAGCAAAGTAGGCTTTCTGTAATGCCTGTTGATTATAAAAGCTGGAAAATTATAAATAACATGAGTAGAATTTAAAAAAAAAATTGTCCTATGCCAAAAAAAAAGAAGAAGAAAAGCAAGGTAAGAAAAAAAAAGTCTAAAGTTAGAAAAAAAACCTCAAAAAAGGTGAAAAGAAGATCTAAAGTTAGAAAAAAATCTTCTAAAAAACCAAAAAAAAGATTTAAAGCAAAAAAAGAAAACGGAAATACACCTCCTGAAGTTGTTATTAAAACAAAACCAGAATGGGTTAAAAGTAGCTTAGCAAATAAAAGTAAATACCAACAGAAATATTCTCAATCTATAAAAAGCAATGACGAATTTTGGAGGAAAGAGGGAAAAAGAATTACTTGGATAAAACCATATAAAAAAATTAAAGACGTAAAATACAGTACAAAAGAAGTAAAAATTAAATGGTTTGAAGATGGCACTTTAAATGCTTCAGCAAATTGTATTGATAGACATTTAAAGGATAAAAAAGATAAAACTGCTATTATTTGGGTGGGAGATGATCCAAAAGACAGTCAAAAAATTTCTTATAAACAACTTCATCAAAAAGTTTCTAAAGCAGCAAATGGTTTAAAAAAATTAGGAATTAAAAAAGGTGACCGTGTAACAATTTATTTAACTATGATACCAGAGTTAGCAATTTTAATGCTGGCCTGTGTGAGAATTGGTGCAGTTCATTCGATTATTTTTGGAGGTTTTTCAGCAGAATCTATCTCTGGAAGAGTGAATGATTGCGAGTCAGAATATATAATCACAGCTGATGAAGGAGTGCGAGGAGGAAAAACTATACCGCTGAAATATACAGTTGATGAAGCTCTGATGAGTTGTCCAAATGTTAAAAAATGTATTGTTGTTAAACGAACAGGTAATTATATCAACTGGGATCAAGATAGAGATGTTTGGTATCATGATCTAATTAAAGACGTTCCTAATCATTGTGAACCTGAGGAAATGAACGCGGAGGATCCTTTGTTTATTTTATATACTTCGGGTTCAACAGGGAAACCTAAAGGAGTTCTTCATACTACTGGTGGTTATATGGTTTATGCATCAATGACTCATCAATATATTTTCAACTACAAACCAAAAGATATTTATTGGTGTACTGCTGATATTGGCTGGGTAACTGGACATAGTTACATTATTTATGGACCACTTTCGAATGGTGCTACAACTATCATGTTTGAAGGAATTCCAAATTATCCTGATAGTTCTAGATGGTGGCAAATAGTTGATAAATATAAAGTAAATACATTCTATACAGCTCCGACTGCAATAAGAGCTTTGATGCGTGAAGGAGATAAACCAGTTAAGAAAACATCTCGAAAATCACTTAAACTCTTAGGAACGGTGGGAGAACCAATAAATCCAGAGGCTTGGATGTGGTATTATAAAACTGTAGGTAATTCTAAATGCCCAATTGTAGATACATGGTGGCAGACAGAAACTGGGGGTATAATGATCGCTCCTCAAACAGGTGCCATTCCTCTTAAACCTGGATCAGCAACAAAACCATTCTATGGAATTAAGCCAGTGCTTGTAGATAAAAATGGAAAAGAAATTAAAGGAGCTGGTGAGGGAAGACTTTGTATAGCTCAATCGTGGCCTGGACAAATGAGAACGGTATATGGAGATCATCAAAGATTTATCGATACATATTTTTCTCAATTCAACGGAAAATATTTCACTGGTGACGGATGTAGAAGAGATAAAGATGGTTATTACTGGATCACTGGTCGAGTAGATGATGTAATTATTGTTTCAGGGCACAACCTAGGAACCGCTGAAATTGAAAGTGCATTTGTTGCTCATCCAAAAGTAGCTGAAGCTGCTGTAGTTGGTTACCCTCACGATATTAAAGGTAATGGTTTATATTGTTATGTAACATTAAATGCAGGAGAAAACGAAACAGGCGAGCTTGAAAGGGATCTAAAACTTTGGGTTAGAAAACAAATCGGACCTTTGGCAACTCCAGATCTAATTCATTTTACTCCAGGTCTTCCTAAAACAAGATCAGGAAAAATAATGAGAAGAATTTTAAGAAAAATTGCAGCAAATGAACATGGTCAATTAGGTGATACCACAACTCTAGCTGACCCAAGTGTTGTTGATAGTTTAGTAGATAATAGAAAAAATATTTAAAACTGAATTAAATCTTTAAACTCTTGTTTAACAACATCCCACTTTAAAATCATTGAATTTAAAACAATCTTACGATCTAAAGTTTTTAATTCGTCTGCAATTGGAGCCCACTTATATAAAGAAAGAGCACTAGGATTAAAAGGTAAGTCTTGATAATAAACATCCCAATTTATTTTCTCTAATCGTTCATCAAAACTTTTCCTAGCTTCATCAATAATATTTAACGGCATCTTATTAGAAATTTCGTCATCTAAAATTTTATTGAAAATTTCGTTTGCTTTATCAATATCCTGATAATTAAAATTAACTTTTAAATATGAAAAAGTAAAAAAAGTTAAATCTTGTAATGCAACTGAATAAATGTTCCATTTAGCAAGATTTACTGATGACATAAATTCATCATTGTCAAAATGAAGAACGTATCTTGTTCCCATTCTAGTTTTAAGATAATTATATAAAGTAACCTGAGTAGCCCAGGCAGATTTTGTTTGAATAAACTGCTCTAACTCATCCAAAGTTTTTATTTTTTTTTTGGGAATAAACGCCTTAAACATGGCGAATAAATATGTTTTGAAATCTTCAAGTTTTATGTCTCTCCAAGTTAATTTGTATTTTCCCATGTTAATTTGTAAGTGCGCCAATTATATCTTAAAAAAGCAAGTAAATAAGTACCTTATATGGTGAATTTTAGGTCTTTTCAAAACCTTCATAATGGTTATGGTTTCAACCAGTTATAACTAAATAGAGAGGTATAAATGTCAAATCAACAAAAACACTGGGAAAAAACCAGGGGATTGTTATTTATAACACTGGCAATCTGGTTTGTTTTCTCAATTGGCATCTTTCTCTTTGGAGCTGAAATGAACGAGGTCACAGGACCTTTCGGTTATCCGTGGACATACTGGTTTACATGTCAGGGATCTCTTGGTGCATTTGTAATCCTAATTTTCTGGTTTGCGAATAGACAAGAAAAAATCGATGAAGAGTTCGGCTTTAGCGAAAGAGAGGACGAATAATGAAAGGTAATTTCATAGATAATTTGCCTAAGATTTACGGAATCTATACAGGAGGATTTGTAGGTTTCATAATCATTATGGCAATTGCTGAACAGATGGGTATGACAGCTAAAACGATAGGTATCGCTTTCGTTGCATTTACTGTATTCATCTATGCATTAATCGGTTATCTATCAAGAACAGCCCAAGCAGATGCATATTATGTAGCTGGAAGGCAAGTACCAACAGTCTTCAACGGAATGGCGACTGCAGCAGACTGGATGTCTGGTGCATCATTCGTTGCTATGGCAGGTGGTATTTACTTTAAAGGTTACGGTTATATGGCTCTACTTGTTGGTTGGACTGGTGGATACGTGCTTGTTGCATCTTTATTAGCACCATACTTAAGAAAATTTGGCTGTTATACAGTTCCAGATTTTATAGGTACGAGATACGGTGGTAATTTAGCAAGATTTAGCGCAGTGGTCGTTTTAACTGTTGCTTCATTTACTTATGTGACTGCACAAATTAACGCTACAGGTACTATTGCATCTGTTGCACTAGATATCCCATTCCAATACGCAGTTTATGTTGGACTAATAAGTATTTTATTATGTTCAATGTTAGGTGGTATGAGAGGGGTAACTTGGACACAGGTTGCACAATATATCGTACTAATTATAGCATACCTACTTCCAGTATTCTGGATCAGTAACAAAATGGGTGCAGGTTTCTTCCCTCACTTTATGTTAGCTGACGAGGTAGCTAGAATTGGTGAATTAGAACAACAGTTTGGTTTTGTTAAAAACGCAGCTGCTGATCTAAAAACAGTACCTAAAGGCTTAGCAGGAATAACTAAAGCTCACTCTGCAGTTAACGCTACACCTTGGGCGTTTATTTCATTAGCATTAGCGATGATGATGGGAACAGCTTCATTACCGCACGTGATGATGAGATACTTTACTACTCCAAGTGTAAAAGCAGCTAGAAAATCAGTAGGTTGGTCATTATTCTTTATCTTCCTACTTTATTCTTCTGCTCCAATGTTAGCTACATTATCTAAGTTATCATTGATCGACCCGAATTTACCAACTGGTATTATCGGTAAGACATTTGCAGAAGTGGAAGCGATAGATTGGTACCAAAACTGGAACCAAGCAAACCTAATGTTTATCAGCGACTTTAACGGAAATGGAACTCTAGAATTAAATGAGTTCTTCATGGGTGGTAAAGCCGTTGTGTTAGCAACACCAGAGATAGCTGGATTACCTTACGTAATTTCAGGTCTAGTTGCTGCAGGAGGTATGGCAGCTGCCATGTCTACTGCCGATGGTTTGATTCTAGCGATTGCAAACGCTATATCACATGATGTTTACTATAAGATCATTGATCCAAAAGCGGAAACTGCAAAACGACTACTTGTTGCAAGGGTATTACTTGTAATAATTGGTTTTGCTGGAGCAACTATTGCGGCAATGGAGATTCAAGGAATCTTAGGTTCAGTCATCTGGGCTTTTGATTTTGCGATGTCTGGATTGTTCTTCCCACTTGTACTTGGTGTATGGTGGAAGAGAGCTAATAGACAAGGTGCGATTGCTGGTATGCTAGGAGGTCTAATCGCCGGTGCATGGTACTTAGTTTGGGTACGAACTGGTGGAAGCGGATTCCTAGGAATTACTCAGTTAACATTTGGTATCTTCGGATCAGCTGTTAGTTTAGTTTTAATGGTAGTAGTTAGTTTAATGACTACAGAACCAGATAAAGCTACTCAAAAAATGGTTGATGATGTTCGTGTACCAAGTGGTAAATCAATTCTTGGTAAATCACACTAAATAATCTTTTAAAGGGGCGATTAATTTCGCCCCTTTTATTTCAATACATTTTCCAATATAAATTTTAAATGTCAGCAAATTTTCATCCTTTAATATATTTTATTGATTATTTGCTTGGGATCATCATGTGGACTCTTATTGGAAGAGTAGCGATGAATATTTTTCAAAGAGAAGACTCGCAATTCTTTTTCATGAGAGTATTTGTGAAATACACCAATCCTCTAATAAAATTATTTAAACCAATAACGCCCTCATTTATCATTGGGCCATTAGTTCCTTTATATGTTGCTTGGTTCTTCTACATGATCAGATTTTATCTAATGCCTTGGATCTTAGGCTATTCGGTGATGGGAATGTTGTCATTTCCTTTGGAGAGTGAAATTTCTAGACAAATTTACCAATTTTTTAATTCATTTTAATTTTTAAAATTGATACTAGTTAATCTAGTAATCAATGAAAAATATACAAATTTCACCATCAATTTTATCAGCTGACTTTAGTCAATTAGGTTCAGAAATTAAAAGACTCGAAGATGGTGGGGCTGATATGATTCATGTGGATGTGATGGATGGTCATTTTGTTCCTAATTTAACAATAGGTCCACCTGTAATTAAAGCTCTTCGAAAACATTGTTCATTAAAATTTGATGTTCATTTGATGATATCACCAGTGCATAAATACATAGATGCTTACGCTGATGCGGGAGCAGATATAATTACTATCCATCCCGAAGCTACTGATAATTTAAAAAATTCAATCAAAAAGATAAAAGAAAAAAATAAGAAAGTTGGAGTTTCACTTAATCCTGAATCTAAAATTGATTTAATATTAGATCTATTAGATCAAATTGATTTAGTTTTAATTATGAGTGTTAATCCTGGATTTGGAGGTCAAAAATTTATGCCAGAAGTTTTAGGTAAAATTAAAGAACTAAAAAAAATAAAAGAACAAAAAAAGATGGCTTTTGACATAGAAATTGATGGTGGAATCAATTTTGATAATTGCAAAAGTGCAATTGATGCCGGTGCCAATATACTTGTTTCTGGTACTACAGTATTCAAAAGTAATGATGGAGATATAAAGAAAAATATTAATTTATTAAAATTAAAATAAGTTAATGATTATTAAAAATTCCTTAGGCATTCTAGGTCAATTTTATTTTAATATAAAAGAAAGTTTTAAATCAATTTATCAAAATTCAAATTTTTACGAAAGAAAAATATCAAAAACTTTTGAAAATAGTTTTGAATACAAACCTAGTCCTTATTTACTCTCATCTATAATTAAACACCAAAATAAAAAATATAAAATTGAAGATTTTACTATCGAGTCAATTTGGCAAAACAAATTAAGTCCTAAAGATTATGAAAAATTAAATAATTTTTTTTGGTTTTTCAGTTTAGATTTAAAATCCTCCAAAAAAGGTACACAAACAGTTATAAAAAATTGGATTTCAAATAACACTAGATATCAAAAAGGAAGTTGGGAATTTGATTTAACTGCAAAAAGAATTATTTCATGGTTATCAAATCATCAACTTACCTATGAAGATAGTGATCAAGAATACAGAACTACTTTTGATCACATGATACAGAAGCAAACTAATCATTTATTAAATGAAATAAAAAATCCAAAAGAAGTAGAAAATAAGATGATTGGGTGTGCTGCAATAATTTTGACTGGCTTAGCTTATAAGAATGAAAGACAATATCTTACTTACGGATTAAATTTATTAAAAAATATAATTAAATTCTCAATCGATAATAAGGGTTTTACAAAATCAAGAAATATCAGACAATTAATATTTTATTTAAAATATTTTATAATAATTAGAGAGTGGTTTAAAGAATCTCAGAGTTTGATCCCTGAATATATTGATGAAACTATCTACTATTTAGGCTCAAGTTACGCTTTTATTTGGCAAAATTTTAAACAAGATATTTTTTTTAATGGTAACTATTCTTCTGATAATTACGAATTTGATCAATACTTGAAAAGATTTGGTTACACTTTTAAAAATCAAATTAATGAACTAGGAGGTTATGCAATACTTAAAAATAAAAAAATAATTCTTGCTGCTGATATTGGATCTAGCCCTAGCAAAATATTTTCTAACGACTATCAGGCAGGAGCTTTATCATTTGAAATATTTTCTAATGATAAAAAATTAATTTCTAATGCTGGTTACTATTCAGATAAAAATAATAAATTTAATAAATTATCAAGAAGCACAGCCTTACATTGTGCTTTAAGCATTGAGGATTATTCCTCGTGTAATTTTATTAAGCATCAAAAAAATTTTATTGTTGATAAAGGACTGAAAGTATCAAAAAAAAATGTAGTTTTTGAAAATAATTATTGGAAAATATCAGGTTCACATGATGGATATTTAGATAAATTTGGAGCCATTTATGAGAGAGAAATTGAATTCTTCCCAGAACAAATGAAATTTATTGGCTATGATAAGTTATTTAGAAAAAATCCAAGTAAAGAAATTAAATTTGATATTAGATTTCATCTTAATCCAAACTCAAAAGTAATGAAAACACAAGATAACAAATCAATACTAATTCAATTAGATGAGGAAGGTTGGAAATTTAGTTGTGATAACTTTGATATTAATATTGATAATGGTTTATATTTCGGTAATAAAAATTCATATAAAGAAAACCAAAATTTTTTTATCTCTGGTATGAATCATGAAAAAGAACAGATAATAAAGTGGGAGATACATAAAATATAATGAAGAAAAAAATCAAAACAGCACTCATCTCTGTATCTGACAAAAATAACTTAAAACCATTGCTAAATATTTTAAAAAAGAACAAAATTAAAATAATTAGCTCAGGTGGTACCTATAAAGAGATTAAAAGATTAAAATTTAACTGTTTAGAAGTATCTGACTTTACTAATTCCCCTGAGATTTTGGAGGGCAGAGTAAAAACTCTTCATCCAAAAATCCATGCAGGGATTTTAAATAAAAGAGAAAAAAAATCTCACTTAAAAGATCTTAAAGATAATAATTTTGAGAATATTGATTTAGTCATAGTTAATTTTTATCCATTTGAAAACACTCTTAAAAAAACAAATAATCATAAAAAAATTATTGAAAATATAGATGTAGGTGGTCCTACTATGGTTAGATCGGCGGCAAAAAACTACAATGATGTAGCTGTAATAACCTCTTCAGATCAGTATGAGGAGTTAATTCAAGAACTAAAAAAATTCAAGGGATCTACTTCTTTAAATTTTAGAGAAAAACTATCAAGAATAGCGTTTGCTGAGACGTCGTATTATGACTCTGTGATTTCAAACTATTTTAACAAAAAAACAAATACTATTTTCCCTAAGAAAAAAATTTTTCATGGAAATCTAATTGCACAACTTAGATATGGTGAAAATCCTCACCAATTAAGCGCTATTTATTCCAGTAGTTCAAATGTGAACTTAAAACAAATTCATGGAAAACAGCTTAGTTATAACAATTATAATGACATATTTAGCGCTCTAACTATTTCAAGATCTTTACCAAAAGGAAAAGGAACAGTCATAGTTAAACACGCAAACCCATGTGGAGTCTCTGCTAAAAATGATCATTTAGAGAGTTACAAGTCCGCTCTTTCATGTGACCCTGTAAGTGCTTTTGGTGGAATAGTTTCTTGTAATTTTAAAATTACGAATGATTTGGCAGTTGAATTAAATAAGTTATTTTTAGAGGTAATAATTGCAAATGGTTTCGATAGCAATGCAATCAAAATATTAAATTCTAAAAAAAACTTAAGATTGATTGATGGAACAAATTACACATCAGAAGAACTTTTTAGGTTTGTATCATTTAATCAAAATATAATGATACAATCAGAGGACTTAAATATATTTGCAAAAAAAAATTTTAAAGTTGTATCAAAACGAAAACCAACATCTGAACAACTTAAAGATCTTATTTTTGCTTTTAATATATGCAGATATGTAAAATCGAATGCAATAGTATTAGCATCTAATGAAGCTACTGTTGGTATTGGTTCTGGTCAACCAAGTAGACTAGATAGTTGCCAAATAGCAATAAATAAAATGAAAAAATTTAATCTTCAGACTGATAATTTAGTGGCAGCCTCAGACGCATTTTTTCCTTTTGTAGATGGTATCGAAAAATTAGTCCAATCAGGTGTTAAAGCTGTTATTCAACCTTCTGGATCAATAAAAGATAAAGAAATAATTAATTTTGCAAATGAAACTGACACCGTGCTTCTTTTTTCAAAGACAAGACACTTCAGACATTAGATATTTTATCTATTTTTGCAGCAAGAATAAAATCACTCTCAGCTAGACCCTTTATCGCATGCGTAAATATTTTAATTCTCGCATAACCCCACCCAAACCATAGATCAGGATGATGACCTTCAGCTTCAGCTATTTGTCCAACTTTATTGACAAATTCCTGACTTTTTAAAAAGTTATCAAATTTAAAATTCTTGATTAAATGAAAACCGTCAATTTTATCTTCTAAAACTTCCCAGCCATCAACTTTTTTAAGATATTTATGTATCTCCTCCACATTAAATGGAGGAATATTTCCTTCACAAGGAACACACTTTTTATTTGCTAGATCACTCATATTTTTTTTTATTGGAGCGGGCAAAGGGGGTCGAACCCTCGACCTTCTCGTTGGCAACGAGACGCTCTACCACTGAGCTATGCCCGCTTGTTCTATAAGTATTAAAACTAGTGCCTTTTTTAATATTAAGCAAGAGACAAAATAATTAAAAAATAAATTTATTTTTTTAGGTTTGTGACAAAGTTCAACATTATTAAAAAATTATATGTGATATAATTTAAATTATGAAAAAAGATGATCTTCCAAATGAAATCCCGGTGTTTCCTCTAAGTAATTTTATAATATTTCCAAACACTACTGTGCCATTAAATATATTCGAACCACGTTATATAGATATGATAAACGATAGTATGAAATCGAATAAAATGATTGGTATGATCCAACCTAAAAGTTCCTTAAATAGGGAAAATGTACCAGAACTGCATGACGTTGGTTGCCTTGGTAAGATCACAAGTTTTAGGGAAACAGAAGATGGTAGGTTTCTAATTGAGCTAAAAGGTTTAATAAGATTTAAAACCGTCAAAGAAATAATTACCCAAAATAAATATAGAATTTTAGAAATAGATTTTAAAGATTTTTCTCAAGATTTGAATGAAAATAAAGAGAACTTAAAATTTTCAGATCTTGAATTAATTTTTAAAGACCTAAAATCATTATTTGAAAAAAAAGGTTTTATAATTAATTGGAAGGCACTAGAGAAGCAGAGTCTCGATGAAACAATTAACGCACTTGCCATGGCATCTCCATTTTCTTTAGAAGAAAAACAGGTTTTACTTGAGGCAGAAAATTTAAATATAAGAAAAAATAAAATAGCGGAAATTTTAAGTACCTATACACACGATGTATTTAATAATAGTACAATTCAATAGATTTTTAACCTTTAATAACCTGCCAATCTATAACTATTTCTTTGACGACATTGTTTAATTCTTTAACATCTTTATCAACTTGAGTTTTTTCTATTTTGTTATTTTTGAACTTTTGAACATAATTTGGATCAAGATTATATTTTACATTTTTAACTTTAAAATTTACATTATTTATTAAAGCTAAAGGAGTATTAGCACCATTTTGTTTTTCCCATTCTAAATTTAAATCTTTATCGAACAGCTGTAGTCCCAAAATCGTAATTGGTCTTACGTGAGTTGGGTCTGCAATAAATTCATCATGTCTAGGATGAGGTACAATTATTTTTATTAAAGAATTATTTTTACAAATTCTATAAAACTCTTTAATAATTTCTAAAAAAATGTCTGGAGACTGACCTATATGTTCTAATACATGAGACAACAGAATTTCGTCTATAGAATTATCTTCAAAAGGATACGGAAAATTTTCTAAATCATGTACTATGTCTGGTTTATAATAATCATATTTATCAACGTTTGTATATCCATCTAATATTTTAGACCCTGATCCTAAATTTAATTTCATATTGTTAATAATTTTTTTATTAAAATAATAAACCTTTATCAGCTATTTTTGTAAATATTTTATTTACTGATGAATTGTTGCCCAAAAATTGAACAGATTTACTAATAAAATTATTTTTGAATTGTCTTTCTATATTAAAAAATTGGTGAATTAAATCAATTCCATTTGAAAAGATAAAGTTTTTATGTTTTGATTTTTTTTGAAACTCAGAATTTACTGAGCTATCTATTGGTAAGCCTAGATTTTGTTTTTCTTTGATTATTGATAATAAAATTTCAATATCTCTTACTGTCATATTAAAACCCTGACCAGCCAAAGGGTGGATCCTATGCAATAAATCTCCAAAAGCTAAAATTTTACCCTCATGGTATGATCTTAGATCAAGTGAAATTAGTTCAAAAAAATGAATTTTATTTATTTTATTGATTTTATATCTTTTATTGTAATGCATGATTAGATTTTTTATGGTTTTATCTTTTTGATAATCTAAATTATTAAAAGAATAAACAATGGATGTCTCTTTATTTGAAATAGGCAAAAAAGCTATTGGGCCATTTTTTGTAAAAATTTGAGTCGCTACATCATTTTTACATTTAACATGCTCAATTATTGTGGTGTAAGCAAAACTATTATATTTTTTAACTAATTTTTTACTAAAATATTTAGTCACTATTTGATTATGATGATCGGTATTTATCACTAAATTATATTTTTTAATAAAATTAATTTTCTTTACTGAGTTGATTTTAGTAAAGTATTTATTTTTATATAAATTTTTTTCTAAAATTTGAGCAAGATTCACATTTTTAACAACAGAAAAAATTTCATAATTTTTATCTTCAAAATTAAGTAATTTCTCATCTTTAAGATTATCTGAAAAAACTTCTATTTTTTTAATTTTCCAAACAATATTATTTATATCCACTATATGATTTTTAAAAAACTCAATGTTACTTTTAGAAATTCCCAAAGTCCTGGATAAACTAGTATTGTTTGTTTTTTTTTTTTCAAACATTTCGACGTAAATATTTTGATTAACTAATGCTTTTGCTAAAGTTAAAGCAGATAAACCTGATCCTAAAATACACACTTTCATACTATTTTTAATTTTAACAACAAAAATTAGATGATACAAAGTGATAAAATTGATTCATAAATATGAATATTAAAAAAACAGCTAATTTGTTTATTAATTTTACCTTAAAAAGACTTGCCGAGATCTTTGGTGTGAGTATTTTTGCTTCAGGTATATTGCTATTATTATCCTTATTGAGTTACTCGCCTAATGATCCTAATTTTATTTTTCCAGATAATACACAAATTAAAAATATTTTAGGTTTTCAGGGTAGCTTTATCTCAGATTTATTTTTCCAATCTATAGGATTAATTTCTTATATGTTTTCTATTACGCTAATTATTACTGGAATAAATATATTTAGAACCAAGGAATTTTTTTTATTAATTGAAAATATTTTTTTTACAATAATTTATTCATTATTTGGAAGTTTATTTTTTTCGCATTTTTATTCTACAAGTTTCACCCTCCATGTAAATGGTAACGGTGGTTTTATAGGTGCCTATCTAGATCAAACTTTTTTTAATGCATTAATTTTAATTAATGAAGTTTTTTTTTATTATTTATTGATTGTTGTTAATCTCACTTTATTTCTAATAAGTATAAACTTTCATCCATTAAAATTTTATCAGATAATAAAAAATACTTTTATATTTAGAAAAAAAAATGAAAAAAATTATACAGATAAAAGTGAAATAATTGAGGAATATATTCCTCAAGAAGAAATAAAAAATCTTATTCAAGAGGATTTACCTTTCATAAAGGCTGAGAGTAAAAGTAAAAATACAACAAAATTTAAATTACCAGACTTAGATTTATTAAAAACACCTTCTAAAAAAGAAAGAGAAAATCTTGAAAAAAATGAAACACAAGATCCTGAATTTTTAGAAAAAATTCTCTTAGATTTTGGTGTTAATGGAAATATCAAGAAAGTAAGCCATGGACCTGTAGTAACCTTAAATGAATTTGAACCAGCAGCTGGTGTTAAGGTTTCAAAGATAATTAATTTATCTGATGACATTGCAAGAAATACCAGTTCAGAATCTGCAAGAATAGCAACAATACCAGGAAGTAATACTGTTGGTATTGAACTGCCAAACAATGTTAGAGAAAATGTTTTTTTAAGTGAAATTTTAAACAACCCTGATTTCAAAAAAAGAGACATAAAATTACCAATCGCATTAGGAAAAAGTATTTCAGGTAAACCTATAGTCGGAGACTTATCATCAATGCCCCATCTGCTTATCGCAGGTACAACAGGGTCAGGGAAATCCGTCTGTATCAATACTATTATTTTGTCTCTTCTTTATCGACATACACCTGAAAAATGTAAATTTATTTTAATAGATCCAAAAATGCTTGAACTTTCAACATATGAAGGAATTCCACATTTATTGTGTCCTGTAATTACAGAAGCTAAAAAAGCTGCGTCTGTTCTTGGTTGGGTGGTTAAGGAAATGGAGAGCAGATATAGACTTATGACTAAAGAAGGAGTCAGAAACATAGATAGCTATAACACAAAACACAAACTTCCGATGCCCTATATAGTTGTTGTTGTTGACGAAATGTCGGATTTAATGTTGGTAGCAGGTAAAGAAATTGAGAACTATATTCAAAAATTATCACAAATGGCAAGAGCAGCAGGGATTCACATCATTATGGCTACTCAAAGACCTAGTGTTGATGTAATTACTGGAACAATTAAAGCAAATTTTCCAACAAGGATATCATTTCAAGTTACTTCAAAAATAGATAGTAGAACAATTTTAGGTGAACAGGGAGCAGAACAGTTACTAGGAAAAGGAGATATGCTATATATGTCTTCTGCTAATCGTATAGTAAGAATTCATGCTCCTTTCGTATCAGATAGTGAAATTGAACAAATAAACAATTTTTTAAGATCACAGGCTGAACCTGATTATGTTGATGAAATTTTAAATTTTGCAGATGAAAAGGAGATGGGTGATAAACAAAATCTAGGTGATAAAGACGAGCTCTATCAACAAGCTTTGGAAATTATAAGATCAGAGGGAAAAGCTTCCACTTCTTTTTTACAAAGGAAACTCCAAATTGGTTACAACAGAGCTGCAAGAATTATTGATATGATGGAGACTGATGGAATTGTAAGTAAAGCTAATCATGTTGGTAAAAGAGACGTTCTCTGATGTTAAGGTATTTCTTAGTAATAATTTTCTTTTTTTTAACATTTAATTCAAATGCTGATGTTAAAAAAAAAATTATTCAAAATCTTAAAAATACTAAAAATTTAGATTTTAAATTTGAACAAAATGTTAATGGCAAAATAGAGAATGGTAATTGCACGATAGAGTATCCAAGAAAAATATTTTGTGAATATGCAAGAAGTAACAATAAAATTTTAGTTTCAAATGGAAAATCTTTAGTTATTAAAACTATTTCGAGCTATTATCGATATCCTTTAGAAAAAACCCCCTTGAACCTTATTTTAGATAAAAATATCCTAATCAAGAAAATTAAATCTTTAAAAGAAAGAACAATCGATAATAATCTAATTAATTTTACAATTTTAGAAAATAATAACGAGATAAATATATTTTTTGACAAACAAACTTATGATTTGATTGGTTGGCAAAACACAGACATGTATCAAAATTTTAATATTACCTTCCTTTCATCTATTAGAAAAAACAGGGTGCTGTCAAAAAACTTGTTTAATATACCTGCTCAAAATTAAACATTTAATATTTCAGTTTTAAATATTTTCATACCTCTTGAAATATAATTGTTTAAAGCATTTTTATGATCTAAAGAACAAGTATGCACCCAAACTCGTTTGGTTTCGTTTATAAAGGATTTTTTGATGGCTTCTGATAATAAAAAGGATCCTAATTTTTTATTTTGATATTCTTCTAAAATTCCAAAATATGCAATTTCTGTTTCATTATTTTCTGGATGAAAAATTAATTCAAAAAATCCTACTAAATCATCCTTATGTTTTAAAACATATGAATTAACATTTTTGGAAGAAGCATAATTTATCCATTTTTCTTCTGACCAAGTAAGTCTATCTACCCATTTGTGTTTTTTACCAATAGTTTTATATAAAAATTTATTTAACTGAAAATTAATTGGATCAATTAAACTTAAAGAATAATCTTCTGAGGGCTTATTTCCTTCTTTAAGATCTTGAAGTGAATTTATTTCTAGGTAATTTCTTTTAACTTCCTCGCTCACTCAACCATTTTTCCTACTCGTTCACCTCCAAACAGATGAAAGTGTAAATGGGGCACTTCTTGCCCTCCATGATCACTAATGTTAGCTAAGGCTCTATAACCCTTACCTACTTCTGTTGATATACCAAGCTTTTTAGCAACTATATTAATTCCTTGTAATAATCCAACCATCTCTTCTGGAGAGGCATTAAGACTAAAATCGTCTAAGTCAATATATTTCCCTTTGGGAATAACTAAAGCGTGAATTTTTTTTTGAGGATTAATGTCATGAAATGACAAAACAAAATCGTCCTCATAAATTTTATTACAAGGGATCTCTCCACGTAAAATTTTTGCAAAAATGTTATTATCGTCGTAAATCATTTTTTTCTTTTTTCTAGCTCTGACATTACTTCTTCAATTTTTACATCATTAGCCTCTAAATACATTAGCAAATGGTAAAATACATCTGCAGCTTCATGAATTTTATTAGAATTTTTTTCTACAGCTTCAATTAATTCATCAACTTCTTCTAAAACTTTTGCTTTACTTAATGATTTATCTGTAAGCAACTTATTAGTATACGAACCTTCAACTGGGGAAGATTTTCTCTCTCGTGCAAGTTTAATTAAGTTTTCTAATGTGTTAAGCATATTAAATTCTAACAGGAATTCCTTTTGAATCCAAATATTCCTTAGCTTCTTTTACAGAATGTTTGCCATAGTGAAATATTGATGCTGCTAAAACTGCGCTTGCATTTCCTAATTTGATTCCATCTACTAAATGATCTAGATTTCCTACTCCGCCTGAGGCAATAACTGGAATATTTACCATAGAAGATATCTTAGACATAAGCTCTAAATCATAACCAACTTGGGTACCATCCCGATCCATAGAAGTAACTAGAAGCTCGCCTGCTCCACTATCTTCCATTTTTTTTGCAAATTCTATAGCATCAATTCCAGTATTGTTTCTTCCACCATGAGTAAATATTTCCCATTTATCTCCATTTTTTTTAGCATCTATCGCTACTACAATGCATTGAGACCCAAATTTTTTAGAACTTTCTACTACTATTTCTGGATTTTGAACTGCAGCAGTATTGATTGATACTTTATCTGCACCACAGTTCAGTAGTTTATTAATATCCTCAACACTTCTAACACCGCCTCCGACTGTAAGTGGAACAAAGCATTTCTTTGAGGTTTTCTCTACTACATCGTAAATAGTATCTCTATTTTCATTTGAAGCTGTAATATCTAAAAAACAAATTTCATCCGCTCCACCGTCTGAATAAATTTTAGCTTGCTCGACGGGATCCCCTGCATCCTGCAAATCAACAAAGTTAATTCCTTTTACAACTCTTCCATTTTTAACGTCTAAACATGGTATAATTCTATTTTTAAGCATCTAATTGTTTCACTAATTCGTCTAATTTAATATCGCCATCATAGATAGCTTTTCCAACTATGATACCCTCGATGTTACTATTATTTAAATCCTTAGCTTTTTTAATATCATCTATTGATGAAACTCCACCCGATATAATTACTGGACAATTGGATTTACTAGCAATCTTTGCCGTCTCTTCAAAATTAGGACTTTGCTTCATCCCGTCTCTATTTATATCGGTATAAATCAATCTACTTGCACCATAATCATTTACTTCTTTTAAGTAATCTAAAGTTAATTGATTAGAATTTTCCTTCCAACCTGAAACCGATAAATAACCATCTTTAGCATCTAGTCCCAAAGCAATTTTATTTGGAAATTTTTCACAAGCCTCTTTTAGAAAATTTTTATCTTTTATAGCTGCACTTCCTAAAATAACTTTTTCAACACCGGCATCAGTATATTTCTGAATACTTTCAAAATTTCTGATACCTCCACCAATTTCGATTTTAAGGTCAAATTTTTTTACTATTTCTTGAATAATATCTAAATTAACTGTTTCTCCAGTTAAAGCTCCATCTAGATCAACTATATGTAAGTTTTGAAATCCATGATCCTTGTATTTACCCGCTTGTTCAACTGGGGACATTTGGTATTCAGTTTTGTTATCAAAATCTCCTTTAACTAACCTCACACACCTTTTATCTTTAATGTCTATAGCAGGAAATATTTTCATTTATAAACTTATAAAATTGTTAATTATTTTTAGTCCAATTTTATCACTCTTCTCCGGGTGAAATTGGGTTCCAAAAATATTTTCCTTTTCAACAGAACAAACAATATTTGAAGAATAATCTGTTGTTGCTGATATAACGCTTTTATCTTTTGGAACAAATTCATAACTGTGCACAAAATACATATGGGATTTATTTTCAATATCTTTAAAAATTTTACTGTCTTTCGTTATATTAATTTCATTCCAACCAATATGTGGAAGTTTAAATTTTCCGTTTTGGTTATCTATTTTTGATACTTTACCTGATATCCAACCAAGACCTCTGGTTTCTGTCTCTTCATAACCAATATCTGCGAACATCTGTAATCCAACACAAATTCCAAGCAGCGGTTTTTTATTATTAACTGCGAATTCATGTAATATATCGACTAAACCATTAATATTGTTTAATGCATCAACACAACTTTTAAACGAACCCTGCCCTGGTAAAACAACTTTATCTGAGGATTTAATTTTATTTAAATCTGAAGTTACTTCGACATTTACTTTCTCTTTAGCAACTTCCTTAAATGAGTTTATCACCGAGCTTATATTGCCCGAATTATAATCAACTATTGTGACGTTCATTAACTTATAATGAACCTTTAGTAGATGGAATGCTCTTTTTATTTCTTGGATCCATCTCTAGTGCAGCTCTTAATGATCTTGCCAATGCTTTATAACAAGACTCGATTATATGGTGACTATTATCACCATAAATATTTTCAACATGCATTGTGATGCCAGCTGATTGAGAAAATGCTTGGAACCATTCTTTAAATAATTCTGTGTCCATCTCACCAAGTTTCTCAACTTTTAATTTTACTTTCCAAATTAAATAAGGTCTGTTTGAAACATCTATTGCAACTCTAGTTAATGTTTCATCCATTGGAATAACTGTGTGCGCATATCTTTTTATTCCTACAAATTTTTTTGCAGCTTTTTTTAAAGCCTCACCTATAGCGATACCAGTGTCCTCTGTTGTGTGATGAAGATCAATATGAGTATCCCCCTTTGCTCTAACTTTTAAATCAATTAAAGAATGCTTTGATAATTGTTCAAGCATGTGATCTAGAAAACCTATGCCAGTGTCAATTTGGTACTTACCCTTGCCATCAATATTTACTTCAACATTGATGCTAGTTTCTTTTGTTTTTCGAGATACTTTTCCTTTTCTAGCCATATATTTTTAATGGTATACATACATAATCCCACTATATCAATATCAGTCTACACACTTGAAGTATTAAAAATAGTTACCATTTATCAAGTATGACAACAATTGTACTAGTTAGAAAAAACAATGAAGTAGTCGTTGCTGGTGATGGACAAGTAAGTATGGGAAATACAGTTGTTAAAAGCACTGCTTCAAAAGTTAGAAAAATTGAAAAAAGAGATGTGGTAGCAGGATTTGCAGGATCAACTGCAGATGCATTAACTCTATTTGAAAGATTAGAGGGAAAATTAGAAAAACATGCAGGCAACTTATCAAGAGCCGCTGTTGAGCTAGCAAAAGATTGGAGAACAGATAAATATTTAAGAAGATTAGAGGCCCTTATGGCTGTTGGAGATAAAAACAATAGCTATATAATTTCTGGAACTGGTGACGTCCTAGAGCCTGAAGGAGATGTAATTGGAATAGGTTCGGGTGGAAATTACGCTCTTGCTGCAGGAAAAGTTTTAATGGAAGGCGGCATGTCAGCTGAAGAAGTGGCAAAAAAAGCAATTAAAGTTGCGGCTGACATCTGTGTTTTTACAAATGATAATGTTAAAATTGAAAAAATTTAAATGGATAAATCAAACGTAACACAACTACATCCAAAGGATAAAAGTCAAAAAGAGGAGAGTTCTTTGGTAAGTTCACTATCTCCAAGAGAAATAGTTTCAGAATTAGATAGATTTGTTGTAGGTCAAAATAAAGCCAAAAGAGCTGTTGCTGTTGCATTAAGAAATAGATGGAGAAGACAAGCTCTTAAGGGTGAAATGAAAAATGAAGTTTTGCCAAAAAATATTTTAATGATTGGGCCAACAGGAGTTGGTAAAACAGAAATTTCAAGGAGATTATCAAAATTAGCAGAGGCTCCATTCGTAAAAGTAGAAGCTACAAGGTTTACAGAAGTTGGTTATGTGGGAAGAGACGTGGAGCAAATCGTTAGAGATTTGATTGAGATTGCAATCTCAATGGAAAAGGTAAAAAAAAGAAAAGAAGTTTTTGCTCAGGCTCAAAAAGCTGCAGAAGAAAAAGTGTTAGATGCTTTAGTTGGAAAAAAAGCAAGTTTAGCAACAAGAGAAAGTTTTAGAAAAAGATTAAGAAATGGTGATCTAGATGATAATGAAATTGAAATAGCAGTAAGTGATACTGGTTCAGGTGGAGCCTCTTTTGAAATTCCAGGAATGCCAGGTGCAAATGTAGGAATGATCAATATTGGTGAAATGATCGGTAAATCTATGGGGAACAAAGAAAAAAAGAAAAAAATGTCCGTGAAAGAGTCCCATGAAATTTTGATAAATGATGAATCAGATAAATTAATTGAACAAGATAAAATTGTTAAAGCAGCGAAACTTTCTACCGAAAACAATGGAATAGTGTTCTTAGATGAAATTGATAAGATATCAGCTAGAACAGATAGAGTTGGAGGTGATGTATCAAGAGAAGGAGTTCAAAGAGATTTATTACCTTTGATAGAGGGAACAACAGTTAATACAAAACACGGCCCAATTAAAACAGATCATATTTTGTTTATAGCCTCAGGTGCATTTCAATTAGCAAAACCATCTGATTTACTTCCTGAGTTGCAAGGAAGATTGCCTATAAGGGTTGAACTAGAAGCATTAACAAGTGATGATTTCAAGAGAATTTTAAGGGAACCTGATTTTAGTTTAATTAAACAATATGTTGCTTTGTTAAAAACAGAAAATGTTGACCTTGAGTTTTCTGATGAAGGAATAGATGCAATTGCAAATATTGCTTCAGAAGTTAACACCACTGTTGAAAATATTGGTGCTAGAAGATTGCACACGATAATCGAAAAAATATTAGATGAAATTAGTTTTACAGCTACTGATAGATCTGGGGAAAAAATAATAATTGATAAAGCTTACATTGATAAAAATTTAGATTCTCTCATCAAAGATACTGATCTTTCTAAATTTATTCTTTAATACTTTTTATAAATATCCTAACTCTTCCATTTCTTTAGAAAAAGCTTTTTCTATTTTATTCGCTAAATTAGGATCTAGTTTATTTCTCCAATCATTTGACGGTCCAAGATTAAAAAAAGGTATTTTTTTATTTGTTTTTTTATCCATTACAGACTCATCAAAACCAATTTCTTTTTCAAGCTTTTGCATGTTTTTAAACTGAGTTGATTTTATAACGTTATCTAATTTTTTTTCATCATATAAACTCTTACTCATTCCAAGTGTCTGGAAAAAATTAAAAACTTCAATTAGTTTTTCTTTGGTATTTTTAATTAAATCCTCATACTTAATTAATAAAAGAGGAATATTTGCTTTTTTCCAAGATAGATAATTTAAACTCCAAGATGAAATAAACACATCAGGATGAAGGTTGGTCTTTTTTAAAAATAATTCTTTATCTGAAATTTGATTAAATGCCTCATCAACTGTTATGGAATAATGATGAGCATATGATGTAACAACATTTCTTGGATCTCTTACAATATAAATTGCACATAATGAGTTTTCTAAATTGCTAAAAATTGAATTATTACTTTGGTTATCAAAAAAAGCACTATGGGTCTTAAAAAATTTTTTTGATTTATTTTTTAAATTTAAATTACTTTGAACCTTTATATAACTACCCATAGTTTGTTCGATGTTATTAATATCTATATTCATCTGATTAAAATGAAACAAAGACGGAAATTGAGCTATTTTATAAACTTGATCAAAGTTAAAATTTCCATCCTTACTAAAAAAATAAGTACCTAAAATTGAGCGCAAAAAAGTATTCCCGCTCTTTGGATAAGATGCTAACCAAATAATCATTTTATTATATAGACCATTGTAATTTAAATAATCTAGGTAATTATTTTATTCAAATAAAAATTTATAGATACCCAAGCTCTTCCATTTCTTTAGAAAAAGCCTTTTCAATTTTTTCTTTATTTTTTTTATCTAAATTTGTTCTCCAATCATTTTTAGGACCAAGATTAAAAAAAATTTTTCTTTTACCTGTTTTTTCATCAATCATTGCTTCGGTAAATGTTTCTTTTTGCTCCTTAGCTTTCATTTTTTCAAACTCAGTTGTTTTAATCACTTTATTTAATTTAATCATATCAATATCCAATTTCATCCCTAAAGAATTTAAAAATTTAAAAACCTTTAAAATTATTGATTTTTTATTTTTTATTAAATCTTCATATTTAATTAAAAAATATTTTTTATTTCGCTCTAAATTTTTCCATGAATTGTAATTAAAGTTCCAGGATCCTGCAAAGACCTCAGCATTTTTATCTGTTCTTGACATAAACTTTTTTTTATCAATCATTGTGTTAGTTGCTTCGTCTAAGCTGAAATTATAGTGATGAGCTAATGAATTAACTATATTTCTTGGATCACGTACAATGTAAATTACTCCAAGAGTGTTTTGCAAATCTGTAAAATTATAACCATCGATTTTAGAAAAGGAGCTGTGAGTTTTAAAGAATTTTACTTTTCCTTTTTTATTATTGATAAAGTTTTGAGCATTAATAGAATTTTTAAAAATTGCTTTATCCTCATTAAGGTCCACATCAATTGAAGTAAAATGCTCTAAAAGTGGAAATTGAGTAATTTGATATAAATTTTCAAAATTAAACTTTCCGTCATTAGAAAAAAAATAAGAAGATAGAATTGAACGTAAAAGTGTATTACCACTTTTGGGATATGAAGCTAACCAGACAATCATTTATTTTTTTTCAAATGTATATAGAAAGCGCCCTCTCCTCCATCATGACTTGATGCTTCTTTAAATTCAATTATCAATTTCATTAACTCATTATTTTTTTTGATATATTCTGGAACTGAATGTTTTAATATACTCAAATCTTTTGAAATATATGGATTTTTTTCATTATCCGAGTGAAGACCTTTTCCAGTTACTATTCTAATTTTACTTATTCCTTCATCATAACTTTTGTTAATAAATCTCTCTACTATTTTGTTTGCTTCATCTAAAGTAAATCCATGCAAATCAATTTCTGATGTTTTGATAACTTTATCTTTAAAGTGAGAATTATCTTTATCTGGTAACTTTTCCTTTTTAGATAAAAAATTTTGCCAATCTTTTTTATCTTTATCTGATATTTGATTGTTCAATTAAGTTAAAATATTTACTAGCTGCCAGTTAGGATTTACGGATGTTGTGTCTCTTGAAAATACCCAAGTATCATAAATTTTTTTAATTTTTTCAGGATCTCCAGAAACAATTTTTTTCTCATTATCTCTAATACACGTAATTACTTCAGCTATAAAATCTACTGTAACATTAAGTACGTTCCCAATTTTTTTATGTTCTTTTATTTTTGCAGAATTTACCCCGATAAAAGTAATTTCAGCTTCATGACCTCTTTTAATTCTCTCTTTCAAAGCCTTATTAAACTGTTCAAATATTTGATTATTAAGAAGAGTTCTGCTCTTCGTAATTTTATTATCATTATCACTAAAATCTGTGATTATAGTTTCGTAAGCAATTTTTGCTCCTTTTAAAAATTCATTTTGAGCATTTTCATCAAAATTCTCTTTTGTTTCTCTCTTTTTATTAGTTTTAACTTTGTTTAACACTTCTTGGAATTGTGGAGGTGCTTTTCCCTCAAATCCTGTTCTTTTACCTAATATTCCTCTTAACCTTAGAAAAATAAAACCAGCTATCATTGCAAGCAAAATGATATCAATGTATTCGAAACTATAATTCATTACCTGATAGTAATTACTATGTTGATTAATTTCAACTGGCAATTTAGATTAAAGACAAATGGGCACAATATTAATATACATAATTGGCTTAACTATAATTGAGATTTATCTTTTTATTAGTATTGGTTCGAAGATTGGTGCTTTTACTACTATATTATTGATCTTCTCAACTGCTATAATTGGTGTTTATTACGCAAAATATGAAGGACTTAAAACACTTAAATCAGGTTTTATCCAATTAAGCAAAGGTGAGCCTATGGGCTATGAGATTTTATCTGGGGCAGGGATTGCTTTTGCTGCTTTGTTACTAATCATTCCAGGATTTTTAACAGATCTCATGGGATTTTTGTTAATTTTCCCAATAACTAGAAAATTTTTATTTAAAAAAATTTCTAAAAAGTTTGACAACAAAATTGTTAAACCAAAAAACAATTTTATAGATGGTGAGTTTGAGGATATAGAGGATGAAAATGACAAAAAACTATAAAATTGTTACGCAGTTTTTAAGAGATGTTTCAAGCGAAACTGCAAATGTAGAGACCTATTTTTTTGTAAAAAATCAAATATCAAATTATCAACTAGTAATTGACATAACTTCAAAGGCTCTGAAAAACAAACATGTTGAAATCGATACAATTTTTAAATTTAGAGATAGTAAAGAAAATAAAAAAAAATCCTATTTTGAAATGACAAATGTAACAATAGTGAAAATAGATGAAAAAGTCATAGATAAAAAAGAATTAGAAAAAATTATACTTTGCGATGTACAAAATGAAATTTATCCATTTTTAGAGAAATCTTTTTTAAGTCTATTACATAACTCTGGTTTCACACAAGTACAATTTGAGAAAAAAGTAAATTTTGAAGACTTATATAATAAAAAGCA
This sequence comes from uncultured Pelagibacteraceae bacterium, assembly GCA_902635515.1. Lineage (GTDB taxonomy): Bacteria > Pseudomonadota > Alphaproteobacteria > Pelagibacterales > Pelagibacteraceae > Pelagibacter. The sequence goes on along the minus strand of CACPOD010000002.1, from coordinate 95,344 downwards.
AAATTAAAAAAAATTTTTTTTCAAATTCTTTGCTAAATAATCTCTATGATTTTTAATTTCATTCTCTGAAGGTAATATAATTTTTTTAAAATAATTTTCTTTTGAAAATATATTTTTAGTTCTAGCTGTATCTTCATTTTTAAAAATGAATGTTGGTTCTTTTTGATCAATTAAATTAATATAGACTTTTGCTAGGAGATCGCAGTCAATTAGGGCTGTATGATGTTTTCTTCTTGAATTATCAATTCTATACCTCTTACAAAGTGCATCCAAACTAACTGGAGACCCTGGATATTTATCTCTTGCTATATTTAAAGTATCAATTATTTCATTTTTAATTTTATCTTTTCCATTAATCATTAATTCGTTGTTTAAATGTGAAATGTCGAATTCTGCGTTGTGTATAATTAATCTTTTATTTTCAATAAAATTTAAAAAATCCTCTTGAATTTCTTTAAATTTTTTATGTTTTGATAAAAATTCATCAGAATAACCATGAACCTCAAAAGCTTTTTCGGAAACTTTTCTTTCAGGATTTAAATAGCAATGAAATTTATTTTTTGTTGGTATCAGGTTATCCAATTCAATACATCCTATTTCAACAATTCTGTGTCCTTCTTTAACTGAGATGCCTGTAGTTTCTGTATCTAAAACTATTTCTTTCATCTATAAAATTTTATTTAAAATATTTTTTATAGCTATATTAATCGATTTTTTTGTAAAATTGTTTTTTATTATGAAATGTGATCTTTTTTTTTTATATTGAGCTGAAAATTGTAATTTTTTAAATTTATTGATTAATTTTCTGTTATAGCCAGGTCTTTTCTTTAATTTTTTTTCAATATCTTTTTTTCTTGATTCTATAAAAATTAGTAAATCATTTTTGCGATATAGTTTATTTTCTAACAATAAAGGAATATCAAGTACAATAGCTTTTCTATTTCTATTTTTATTTAAAAATAGTTTCATTTTTTTTCTAATTTCTTTGTGAACAATTGTAACTATTTTTTTTAAATTGTTTTTATTACTTAAAATAGCGTTAGTGATTTCGTTTTTATTTATTGGAAATGAATGAATATATTTTGGTAATATTTTATTTAATTTAATAAAAATTTTTTTATCTTTTTTATAAAGTTTTGAGACTTCGTAATCCGCATTAAACACTGGATATCCAAAGTTTTTAGCGACATAGCTTTTTCCTGAACCTATACCTCCTAAAATTCCAATTCTAATCATTATCTAAAAGCTTAAATGTGTCTGCATTAACTTTTGGTTCTATATTGTGCCATAATTTAAATGCCTCTAACGCCTGATACACAAACATAGTTTTTCCATTCTCTGTCTTGTGTCCTAATCGTTTTCCCATCTTCAAAAAACTAGTTTCTTGTGGATTATAAATTACATCATAAAATAATTTATCGTGTCCTAAACTTGAAAAATCTAAATTTATTCTCTCATTATTTAAACCAAGACTTGTTGCATTTATTACCATATGAAAATCTGTCAAATTCCCCCATTCTATAATTTTTAGGTTATCAAATAAATCTTTCAAATTTTCTGCCTTCTCTCTAGTTCTGTTGCTAATTATAATCTCTTGAACACCCATATTTTTTAAGGCAAAAATTATTGAGGGAACTACACCACCAGCCCCCAAAATTAAAACTTTCTTACCCTTCATTTTAAAATTTAACTTTTTAATCGCAGTATCAAAACCACTAATATCCGTATTATGTCCAACTAGATCGCCATTATCAAAAGTAATTGTATTTACTGATTGAGTTTGTTCTGCCTCCTGGCTTAATTTGTCTAAATAAGGAATTACTGATTTTTTAAATGGGACGGTAACGTTGATACCTTCTGTTTTTTTTTCTTTGACCTCTAAAATTGTATTTAGTAAATCTTTCTCATCAATTTTTTTTTTATCATAAATAGCATCAATATTGTTTTCTTTAAGCCAATAGTTATGAAGTTTGGGTGATAAAGAATGATCAATGGGATTGCCAATTACAAAATATTTTTTCATTACAATGAACTTATGTATTCCTTAATTTTTTTTACAGGTAACCCCATAATTGTATCCTCATCTCCCTCTATACTTGCAAACAAGCTTCTTCCCTCTCCTTCTATTTGATAAACATTATAAGCATAAAGAGTTTCATCGGGTATTTTAGATAAATAACTTTTTAATTGATCATCAGAAAAATCTTTCATGATTAATGTGGCCTTATCAGTATAATTCCAAATCATTGATCCATTTTTTGATACACAGACAGAACTAATCAAAAAATGTGATTTACCATTGAGTTTCTTTAATATTTTCATCGCTTCTTCTCTAGTTTCTGGCTTTGATATTAATTCACCGTTCAAGTCTATCACACTGTCTGCACCTAAAACAATTTCATCAGTTTTTTTCATACTGACCTTGTTTGCTTTTAACTCTGCTAAATTTTTTGAGATGATTTCTGGTGTCGCTTTTTCTTTAATTAAACTTTCTTTCACTATATCCTCATCCACATTTGATGGCACAACATCACTTTCGATATTATTTTTATCTAAAATTTCTTTTCTAACCTTGCTTTGTGAGGCAAGAATAATTTTATTTAACATTGTTTAAATATATTTCGTGAATTTTAATTATAGAAGCCGCTGTTTCTTCGACTGACTTTCTTGTTACGTCTATGAGGGGCCATTTATATTTTTGAAATGTTTTTTTTGCCTCTAAGACTTCTTTTTTAATATTTTCTAAATCTGTATATTCAATATTTTCTGTTTCTTTTAAAGAATTCATTCTATTTTTTCTTAAATCAGCTAATCTTTCGGGCTCTGTACTTAATCCTACAACACATGTCATCTGTGGGTTTTTTTTAAGGGAGTCTGGCAAAGAATTTTCATTTACTAATGGAATATTTGACGTTTTAAATCCTTTGTTGGCTAAGTAAATAGATGTTGGTGTTTTACTCGTTCTACTCACGCCTACAAGAATAATATCAGATTTATTTACTTCGTTTATTAAATTTCCATCATCATGATTCATTGTAAATTGAATTGCTTCAATTCTATCATAGTACTCTTCGTTTAATATATGTTGACCGCTTGGTTCATGTGTTGCTTTTTGATTTAATATTTTTGAAAAATTTAGAATTAAATTTCCTAAAACGCCAAAACATGGAATATTTTTATTATCGCTCGCATTCGCAAGGTATTTGGCTAAGTTGTTATCCACAATTGTGTATAAGATTATTGAATTTTCATTTTTTTTTGCGTCCTCTAGAATTTTTAAAATTTGATTTTCTGTCCTTGTAAAAGAGTAAGAATGAACCTTATATTCTATATTTAAAAATTGAGCCTTCAGAGCTAAAAATATTCTATCTAAGGTCTCACCCGTTGAGTCTGAAATTAAATATATTTGATATGTATTACTCATGAATAAATTGTTAATAAATTTGTAATATTTTAATTAAATTACACAATTTTAATTTTTTTAAATAAACCTTGTAAAAACTGTTATTTATTAACATTAATAATAAATAGGGTAAAACAATCCACAAAAATTAATATGGCAAAAAAGCTTCATTTTAAACAATTTTATTCAAATAACATGTTGGTAAATTGTGAATATAATGTTTATAAAAATTAATCACCTTTATTAACAAGATATATTACAACTACAATAATTAATAATACTTATTTATGAAACCTTTGAACAAAGTAATAATTAATAAAGACACTTCGTTTAACCCTATATGGATTATGAGACAGGCTGGCAGATATTTACCAGAATTTAGAGAAATAAGAAAAGAAAACCCTAACTTTATTAATTTGTGTTTAAATGATGATTTATCTTCAGAAATAACTCTACAACCATTAAAAAGATTTGATCTAGATGCTGCAATAATATTTTCAGATATCTTAATGCTTCCATATGGTTTGGGTCAAAGAGTAGAATTTGAAAAAAACTTTGGACCAAAATTAGGAGTATTAAATTTAAACGACATTACTAAGATTGATGAAATTGATTTTGTAGAAAAAATACACCGTGTATACAAAGCAATAAAAAAGGTAAGTACAGACCCTATTCTAAATAACAAAAACACTATAGGCTTTGTTGGTGCACCATGGACATTATTAGTTTATATAATTAATCAACAATCGCCTAAAAAAAAATTAAAAGAAAATTTTTTTAATGACGATTTTTTAATAAATAGAGTTCTATTAATTATTGAAAAATTTTTAAAAATTCATATTAAAAATCAAATAGATAATGGTGCAAATATAATCCAAATATTTGATAGTTGGGCAGGGTTATTAGAAGAAAAAGAGTTACCTAATTATGTTTATACTCCAACTTTAAATTTAGTAAATTATGTAAAATCTTTAAATGTGCCAGTGATATGTTTTCCAAGGGAAATAAAAAATTATAAAGAATTTTGTGATATTGTTAAACCTGATGCTATTAGTATCGACTATAATATTGATCCCAAAAAGATACTAAGAGATATAAATATACCTATACAAGGTGGTTTAGATCCAAAAATTTTGTTAACTGATAATGAAACGTTAAAACAAGAAGCTTCTAAATATTTGGAAATTTTTCGAGATCATCCATATATATTTAATCTTGGTCATGGTATTCTTCCCGAAACAAATCCAGAAATGGTTAAAAACCTAATTAAAATTGTAAAAGATTTTAAATGATTGAAAAAAATCACCCACCTATAAAATATGGCAATACAGGTGTGCTCATAATCAATCTTGGTACACCTGATTCTACTAGTTGGTTTGATATAAGAAAATATTTAAAAGAGTTTCTTTCTGACAGAAGAGTTATCGAGGTAAATCCCTTAGTTTGGCAAATTATTTTAAATCTGTTTATCTTAAATTTTAGACCTTCTAAAACTGCAAAAGCTTATAAAGAAATTTGGATGAAAGATGAAAATATTTCTCCACTTCTTTATTATACGAAAAAGCAAAGTGAAAAAATTTCCAATTTACTATCAAATAAAAATGTTTTTATAGATTTTGCCATGAGGTATGGGAATCCTAGTATTAAGAGCAAGATTCATAAGTTGCACAAAATGGGTTGTGAAAATCTAGTGATACTTCCACTTTACCCGCAATACGCAGCAGCTACAACAGCAACAGTTTGTGATGAGGTATACAGAACTTTGATGAAAATGAGGTGGCAACCTTCCTTAAAAATAATTTCTCATTACGAATCTGATGTACTTTACATTGATGCGCTTGTTAATTCGATTAATAAAAAAATAAGTGAAATTAGTTGGAAACCAGATCTCATCGTAGCTTCTTATCACGGGATACCAAAAAAATATTTTGATAAAGGTGATCCATATCATTGTTATTGTCATAAAACGACAAGACTTATCTCAGAAAAATTTAGTTCAATTAAAATAAAAACCACATTTCAGTCAAGATTTGGTCCGCAAGAGTGGCTTCAGCCATATACTGACAAAACTCTGGAAAGTCTGCCTAAAGAGGGTGTAAAAAATGTTCTTACAATCTGTCCAGGTTTTGCATCTGATTGCGTAGAGACTTTGGAGGAAATACAAATTCAAGCTAAAGAAAGTTTTTTAAATTCAGGAGGAAAAAATTTTGATATGGTTCCTTGCTTAAATGATAACAATGATCATATCAATTTACTAACTTCCTTAATTGAAAGAAATATCTGACATATGAATTTGTATTTATTATTTAAATCCTTACATCTAATAGCGGTTGTTTCTTGGATGGCTGGTCTTTTATATCTTCCTAGGATCTTTGTTTACCATGTTGAAAATAAAGAAAAAAAAGAAGCAACAGATATATTTGAGGTGATGGAAAAAAGATTGTTTTTTTACATTATGCGACCTGCAATGATTTTAACATGGATTTTAGGATTGGTATTAATTTATCTTAATGGAATAGAGATTTTTTCTCAATTATGGTTTCAAATAAAGATTGTCTTGGTGATATTGTTATCTGCATACAATGACTATTTAGGTAAATGTCTAATTACTTTAAAAAATTCTACAAACACAAGATCGGCAAAATTCTTTAGAATTATTAATGAAATACCGACAGTTATCTTAATAATCGTTATATTCTTAGCTATTTTTAAGCCAATCTAGGGTTGAAATAATAACGGTAGTATATATATTAAGTCTATCTGATAAGTCCTTATCAAAAAATTAATCATGAATATACAGGAATTAAAACTAAAATCATCTGAACAGCTTATTACACAGGCAGAAGAGCTTGGTATTGAAAATGCTAGCACGTTAAGAAAACAAGAAATACTTTTTGCAATTCTTAAAAAAGTTGCTGAAAAAGAGGAAATCACAGGAGTAGGTGTTTTGCAATTGTTGCAAGACGGATTTGGGTTTCTTAGAGCAATGGAATCCAATTATCTCCCTGGACCAGATGACATATATGTTAGTCCAAGCCAGATAAGAAAATTCGGACTGAGAACCGGTGATACGGTCGAGGGACCAGTAAGAGCACCTAAAGAAGGTGAAAGATATTTTGCGTTATTGCAGGTGAGCAAGATAAACTTTGAAGAACCTGAAAAAGCTAGGCACAAAATTGCTTTTGATAACTTAACACCACTTTATCCAGACAAACAATTGGTCATGGAAGTTGAAACTACAAAAGTTCAAAAAAAACAAGATTTAACTCCGAGACTTATTGATCTAGTTAGTCCAATCGGTAAAGGACAAAGATCAATAATTATTTCCCCGCCCAAAGCTGGAAAGACAATGATTTTACAAAGCATAGCAAACTCAATAGCTAAAAATTATCCAGAATGTTACCTTATGGTACTGCTGATAGATGAACGTCCAGAAGAAGTAACAGACATGCAAAGAACTGTAAAAGGTGAGGTAATAAGCTCTACTTTTGATGAACCAGCTCAAAGGCATGTAGCAGTGGCTGAAATGGTTATTGAAAAAGCTAAAAGATTAACCGAACATAAAAAAGATGTTATTATATTACTAGATTCCATAACAAGATTAGGAAGAGCATATAATGCAGTTATACCAAGTTCTGGTAAAGTTTTAACAGGAGGTGTTGATGCGAATGCACTTCAAAGACCCAAAAGGTTTTTTGGTGCCGCAAGAAATATTGAAGAAGGAGGTTCACTGACAATTATTTCTACTGCTTTAATTGATACGGGAAGCAGAATGGATGAAGTAATTTTTGAAGAATTTAAAGGAACAGGTAACAGCGAAACAATATTAGACAGAAAAATTGCAGATAAAAGAATATATCCAGCTATTGATATAACAAAATCAGGAACAAGAAGAGAAGAATTACTATTTGATAAAAATGATTTACAAAAAATGAATGTTCTCAGAAGAATTATAGCCCCTATGGGAACCATGGACGCTATAGAATTTATAAACTCAAAATTAAAAGATACCAAAAATAACGCAGAATTTTTCAATTCCATGAATAAACCCGCATAGTATCTTTTTCATTTTTAAATGAGTGAAAAAAATATTAAATTTCAAAAACTATATTTAGAAAAAAAGTATTCCGAAATTATTACAGAAATTGAAAGTTTAGATGAAAAGCAAAGGTCATCAGGTTTACTCAATCTTCTTGGAGCATGCAAATTATTAAGAAGAGATGCGAATGATTTAATATCAGCCAATTTTAATTTTAAAGAGGCCTATTTAAAAGAAAAGACCTCAAAAAGCAGTCTTGAAGCGCTAATTAATTTTATTAATTCAAGTGCAGAAATTTTTGATGAAAAAATTGATATTGTAAAGGAAGATCAAATTTCAGTTCTTATTGATGAAGCAATATTATATTTTTATGATGCTGATAAATATTTTGGTTTTAATGAAAAATTAATATTAGCAATAGTTAGAATTTATAAGAGGCAAAATAATTTAGAGAAAATATTATTTTATTTGAAAAAATTAATAGATAATAAATGTCTTAGTTCTAAAGTATTATCGTCTTACATTTATAGAAACTGCTTTATTGAAACATGGAAGCAAAAAGATTTTTTTACATTTGGTAAAATTTTAAATTCTAATTTGCCAGTATACTCAAAAGAAAGTCTCATTCCTTTAAATACGAAAAAAAATAAAAAAATAAAATTAGCCTTCCTTTCTTCTGATATTAAAAATTTTCATTCTATAACTTATTTCTTAAAAACAGTTTTGTTAAATTATGATAAAAATAAATTTGAAATTTCATTGATTTTAAATTCTGAAGAAGATGATTATACATCCAAAGAATTTAAATCATTATGTGATGGCAGTATTAGCATAAAAGATCTAAATGATATTGATTCAATAAATAAAATCAGGCAAAATAATTACGACATCATTGTAGATTTAATGGGAGTGTCTTCTTCTAATAGATTGGTATTGTTTAAAAATCGTATAGCTCCAATACAGGTAACTTGGCTTGGTTATTGCAATACCACTGGCGTTGATCAAATGGATTATATATTTGCTGATAAAAACCTAATTATGGATGATGAAATGAATTTATATTCAGAAAAAATTATATATTTATCTGGAATATGGAATACTCATTCGGGACTTGAGATAGAAAGAGTTAAACAAGTTCCACCTCTTATTAAGAACAATTATTTGACTTTTGGTTCATTTAATAATTTTGCTAAAATAAATAACAATGTTGTTAGAGTTTGGTCGGAAATACTTAAATCAATAAAAAACTCAAAATTAATTTTAAAATCTTCAATACCTTTGCAAACAACAAATATTAAAAATCAGTTTAAAAAATATGGTGTTTTAGATTCTATTATCTTTAGTGAATCAAAACCATTTAAAGAACATTTAAATCTATATAACTCAATTGATATTTGTTTAGATACTTTTCCTTATAATGGTGTCACAACTTCATTCGAAGCTTTATGGATGGGCGTTCCGGTTTTGACAATGAAGGGTTATAACTTTAATTCAAGATGCGGAGAGTCAATAAATAAAAACCTCAACTTGATGTCTATGATAGCAGATGATGAAAATGACTATATTTCAAAAGCTAAAGAATACTTAGATAAGGAAAAACTTGTTAATACAAGAAATATTGTTTTTAATAATTTGCTTAAATCACCTTTATTTGATGCAAAAAAATTTTCAAAGGAATTTCTAGGCTCTTTAGAAGCTATTTATAATAAATAAACCCACATTAAAGATTAATAGATTGATTATTTTTTAATATAAGATCATATTATTTTTTATGACTATTTATGCTCTTTCAAGTGGACCTGGAATTTCAGGTGTTGCTGTTATTAGAATTTCTGGGGATGAAACATCTAAAGCAATCAAGCTTTTAACAGGAAAAGAAATTCCCAAACCTAGAGTAGCAACTCTTCGAAAAATCAATAAAATCAATACTTCTGAGCTGATTGATGAGGGGCTAATCCTTTGGTTTCCTGGCCCTGAGAGCTACACAGGCGAAGATATGGCTGAAATTCAAGTTCATGGTAGTAAAGCTGTCGTAGATGCTCTCCACTCCTCTCTTTCCGAGATAGAAAATTGTAGATTGGCAGATCCAGGAGAATTTACAAAACTAGCATTTCAAAATGGAAAGATAAATTTACTTGAAGCCGAAAGTATTGCTGATTTAATTTCTTCAGAAACTGAAATTCAAAGACAACAAGCTATAAAAATTATGAATGGAAAATCATCTGATCAATTTAATTTTCTAAGAGAAAAACTTTTAAAAATTTTATCCCATATAGAAGCTAAAATTGATTTTCCTGATGAAGATTTGCCAAATAATATTTTAGAAGAAATGAGAAATAGTTCAGATGAAGTAATAAAAAAAATTAAAAAAATATTAAATGATCAAAAAGTTGGAGAAAGAATTAGAGAAGGTTTTAAAATTGCAATTTTGGGACCAACTAATGCTGGCAAATCTAGCTTGATGAATCACTTATCTAATCGTGATGTCGCAATCGTTTCTGAACATGCAGGTACAACTAGAGACGTGATTGAAACCCATTTAAATGTAGACGGTTATCCAGTTATAATCTCTGACACAGCCGGAATAAGAAATTCTCAAGATGAGATAGAAAAAAAAGGAATTAAATTATCTCTAAATAGAGCTGAAGAAGCAGATTTAAAGCTTGTTGTGGTTGATGCAAAAAGCCTTGATTTTACTGATGTTTTGAAGGGTTTATTAAATGAGAATGCAATTTTAGTTATAAATAAATCTGATCTTTTAAAAAAAGATATTGATCCAGAAATTAAAAAAACAAATCATGTTTTAATTTCCATTAAAGAAAATAAAAACATTGAAGAATTAATATTAAAAATAAAAAATAATTTAAAAAATAAATTTCTTACAAGTGATGATATTTTAATTACAAGAGAGAGACACAGGCAACATTTGCAGCAGTGTTTGGATCATCTAAATAACTTTAATCAAAAAAAAGAAATCGAAGATTTTGACAAAGCTGCAGAAGATTTAAGATTAGCTACTAGACATTTAGGCATGATTGTTGGAAAAGTTGATGTAGAGGAGATATTAGGTAGTATTTTCAACGATTTTTGCATCGGTAAATAATACTTAATTTTGCTGGTTTTTTTGCATTTTTTTATCTAAAAACGTTGATAAATGTGGCTTATTTACAAAAAATTAAGCCTATCTTGTAAATTATATAATCACATATAGATTTGAAATATGAAAAATGATTTTTCATTTGATGTTGTTGTAATTGGAGGAGGTCATGCTGGATGTGAAGCTGCTGCAGCTTCTGCTCGTCTTGGAGTGAACACTGCCCTATTTACTCATAAAATAGAAACTATCGGTGAGATGTCTTGTAACCCGGCAATAGGAGGCTTGGGTAAAGGTCATTTGGTTAGAGAAATAGATGCCCTTGATGGTGTTATGGGTGATGTAGCAGACAAATCAGGTATACAATTTAGATTATTAAATAGAAGTAGAGGACCTGCAGTCAGAGGACCAAGAACCCAATCAGACAGATCACTTTATCGTAAATATATGCAAGAAAAACTGTTAAACTATTGTAATTTAAGCGTTTTTTCTGATCCTGTAATAAAGTTTATTTTTAATAAAAATTCAATAAGTGGATTTGAAACTAAAGAAGGTAAGAAAGTTCTATCTAACAAGATAATACTAACAACAGGCACTTTTTTAAATGGTTTGATACATATAGGTGATGAAAGAACACCTGCTGGAAGATACGATGAAAAACCTTCTACAGGTTTAAGTGAACAATTAGCAAAATATGATTTTAAAATTGGAAGATTAAAAACTGGAACTCCACCTAGACTAGATGCAAGAACAATTAATTTTGAAAATTTAGAGGAACAATTTGCAGATGACAATCCTTATTTTTTTTCATTCTTAACAAAAAAAAATTTGAACAAACAAGTGTCCTGCCGAATGACATACACAAATGAGAAGGTTCATAAAATTATAGAAAAGAATTTATCAAAGAGTGCGATGTATTCTGGTAGTATAAAAGGAGTGGGACCACGATATTGTCCATCTATAGAAGATAAGATAGTTAAATTTGCAGATAAAGTTCGTCACCAGATATTTTTAGAACCAGAAGGTCTAAATGATTACACAATTTATCCAAATGGTATCTCCACATCACTCCCAGCTGATGTTCAAATAGAAATATGTAATAATATCAATGGTTTAGAAAATGTTACTATATTAAGACCAGGATATGCAATAGAATATGATTACATAGATCCACGAGAACTATTCTTAACCCTTGAAACCAAGAAGATAAGCAATCTTTATCTTGCTGGCCAAATTAACGGTACAACAGGATATGAGGAAGCTGCTGCACAAGGCCTTATAGCAGGAATAAATGCTGCCTTGTCTGTTAAAAAATTGGAACCATTCATACTTGATAGATCTGATGCCTACATTGGAGTAATGATAGATGATTTGGTTACAAAAGGAGTAGCTGAGCCATATCGAATGTTTACATCAAGAGCAGAATATCGATTAAGTTTGAGATCTGATAATGCTGATCAAAGATTAACTGCAAAGGGAATTGATATTGGTTTAATAGGTGATGAGAGAAAAGATGTATATCTGAGTAAATTTGAACAAATTAGACAAATAAGCCTAAAAATGAATGAATCTAAAATATCACCATCTAGAGCAGAAAAATTCGGAATAAAAATTGCAAAAGATGGAATATTGAGATCATCTAGCGAAGTTTTAACTCAAAAAGGGGTTAATATGAGTAAAATTAGGGAAATATGGTCTGACATCCCTTTTTTTAGTATAGAAATTGACGAACAAGTAGAAATAAATGCTCATTATAGGGGGTATTTAAAGAAGCAAAAAGCTGACATTTTAGCATTTAAGAGGGATGAAAACCTAATTATTCCAGATAAAATCAATTATGACGGGCTATCAGGTTTATCTAATGAGGTAAAAGCGAAATTTAAAGAAATAAAGCCTAAAACGATGGGGCAAGCTCTAAGGATTGACGGAATAACTCCTGCAGCAGTATATATTTTGTTGTCACATGTCAAAAGAAAGTCTATTAAGCATATAGCTTAATGGATCAGGAAATTTTAAATTCTTATTCTAGAATCAATCACTTAAATGTTTCACGTGAAACATTTTTGGATTTTGAAAACTATATATCCATGATTCTTGAAAAAAATAAAAAAATTAACATAATTAGCCAAAATACAGCATCAAAAAAGGCTATAATTGACCGTCATATTGTAGATTCTGCACAAATTATTGATTTTGTTGATTTAAATAGTAATACAACCACAGATATAGGCTCAGGAGGGGGTATGCCAGGGATAATCATGGCAATTATATTAAAAAATATGAAAAATAATATGAATGTTCACCTTTATGAAAAAAGTTATCATAAAAGCCATTTTTTAAAGGAAGTTTCAAAAAAATTAAATTTAAACACAAAGGTTTTTCAAAAAAATATTTTTGAAATAAAAAATTTAGAAACAGGAACGATAATGTCCAGAGCATTTAAACCAATGCCAGTGGTTTTAGAATTAGTATATGAAAATTTTTCAAAATATAAAAATTTAATTTTTTTTATGGGGAAGAATGGAAAAAAAATTTTTGAAAATTCTAAAAAAAATTGGGAGCTGGAGTATATAGAAAAGAAAAGTTTAACAAGTGAAGACTCATTTTTGATAAATATTAAAAAAATTAAAAAAAAAAATTAAATGCAAATTATTTCAGTAATAAATCAAAAGGGTGGGGTTGGAAAAACTACTACGGTGATAAATCTTGCAGCAGGTTTATCTCAAATAGATAAAAAAATTTTAGTAATTGACCTTGATCCACAAGGCAACGCTACTACAGGTCTAGGATTATCTAATATGGATAACTCAAGTGATACAATTTATGGAGTTTTGAATGGAACTAGAGAAATTAGTGAGGTTATTAAAAAAACACAGTTTGAAAATTTAGATATTATCACATCTAATGTAGATTTATCGGGTTTAGAGGTAGAGACGGCTGATGACAGTAATAGGGCATTTATACTAAAGACTAAATTAACCCCATATTTAAACGATTCTAGAAGGCTGTATGATTATGTCTTGATCGATTGCCCACCTTCATTAAGCTTATTGACAGTAATGGCACTTGTAAGTTCAAACTCTCTATTGGTACCACTTCAGACTGAATTTTTTGCTTTAGAGGGTTTAACGCAGTTAATGAAAACAATCGAAAGGATAAAAGTAAGTTTAAATCCTGATTTGAAAATCAGGGGTATACTTTTAACTATGTATGACAAAAGAAATAAGCTTTCATCACAAGTTGAGAAAGAAGCTAGAGATTATTTTAGTGAAAAAGTTTACTCAACTGTCATACCAAGGAATGTCAGACTATCAGAAGCACCCTCACATGGTATCCCAGTATTGATCTATGACAAGGCATGTCCTGGCAGTAAATCTTACTTTAACTTCACAGATGAATTTTTAAATCAAGAATCAACAATTGGTAGTGCTGCTTAATGGACAAAATTAAAAAAGGATTAGGAAGAGGACTTTCATCCTTGATTGGTGAGACAAAAATTGAACCTCAAAAAAATCAAGCTTCAATTAGTGATCTGATCCCAAACAAGTATCAACCAAGAAAAATATTTGATGAAGCTAGTTTAGAAGATCTAACGAACTCAATCAAAGAAAGAGGAATGATACAGCCTATAATCGTTAGAAACTCAAACGATGATAGATCAAAGTTTGAAATAATTGCTGGTGAGAGAAGATGGCTTGCAGCACAAAGAGCTGGTCTTCATAACGTGCCTATTGTCATAACTGAAGCAGATGATTTAAAATCTTTAGAATTTGCTATTGTAGAAAATGTTCAAAGACATGACTTAAATCCACTTGAAGAAGCACAAGGATATAAAAGATTAATAGATGAATTTTCTTATGATCAAGAAAAAGTGTCAAAGTTTATTGGAAAGAGCAGGAGTCATATAACCAATTCTTTGCGACTTCTTACTTTGCCTGATGAAGTAATCAAATTAATTGAAACTCAAAAATTAACGGCAGGTCATGCAAAAGTTTTAGTAGGTCTTGAGAACGCAAGTTTTGTAGCATCAAAAATTATTGAAAAGAAACTTTCTGTTAGGCAAGCAGAAAATTTTGTCAAAATTTTTAAAAATAAAAAACAAAAATCTCGAATCTCCAAAGATTCAAATATCACTGCTCTTGAACTATCAATTTCAAACAAAATAGGTTTAAACGTTGATATACAAAATAATAAAAGAAATAAAGGTAGAATCTCTTTTGAGTATAAAGATTTAAATCAATTAAATAAGATAATTGAAATAATTAAAAAGAATTATTAGTTTTAGATTTTGAACAACTAATTATAAAGTTTGATGTTGTGAATATTGCATTCTCGTAGTTTTTCTTAATTTGAAGCTCTAATTCTACTAAATCAATAATTGCTTCATTTAATTTTTTTGGATTCCACTGAACAATTTGTTGTCGGATTATCTCCTTATCTTTCCAAAAAATTGGTGGTTTTGCGTTTTGTATCGTTTCAGAAATATTTTTGTTTAAACTATATTCTTTGACTAATTTTAAGAGTTTCTTTAATTTAAATAAAAAAGTTTTTACAATGACTATACTGTCTTCTTTTGAGAAATTATTTTCGTTTAAAATTGTTAATGTTTTTTTTACATTTTTTGCTAGACAATTATCTACTAGTTCAGCAACACTATAATCTTCAATTAAATTTATAAGTTTAATTATTTTTTCATGTGTTATATTTTTACCTCCAAGAACGTACGATCTTATTTTTTCTAGTTCATTTTTTAAGATACCTCTGTCTCCATTACATTTATTTACTATCAAATTAAGATTTTCTTGCGAAAGTTTTATATTAATTTTTAATAAAAAATTTTGAGCATAAATCAAAAGTGATGAAGTTGTATCGGCATAAAATGCAGTACATATAGTTTCTTTATTTTTTTCAAAAAAAGTTCTTAATTTAGATTTTTTTTCTAAGCTATTAGCATTTAATATTATTGAAATATCTGAAATATCTTTTTCAATTATTGCATTAATTAAATTAAGTACTTTGTCGCTTGCTTGGTTTATTATTATTATTTTTTTATCTTCAAACAGAGATTTAGAAAAAATGCTATCTAAAAAATTTTCACTATTTTCGATTAACTCTTTTTCTTCATATCTACTGATGTTTTCTTTTTTCTCTTTAATTGTTAATTTTGAAATTTCTTCTTTCTTTAAACCTTCATTTACACCATAAAAAAGAATAAGTTTATTTTTATCTATATTAATATTTTTTAATTGAAATGATTTAAGTATCATTCACTAATTGTTAATTTTTCTAATAATTTATCTACTATAGATTTTGCAAAAGTAATCTTAATAGAATTTTCATATTTTTTTTGTTCAAATAAATTAGTGTTATTTTTAATATTTATTTGTTCTTGAAATGAAATAATTTCATTTTTATTATTTTTTATTATTTCAAATGTTGAAATTACTTTTAACTGATAGTCTGATGCTACACCTTTGGTATCTTTTGCTATGATTAATTTGATAAAACTAGTATTAATTTTAACATCAAATTCTTTCTCAAAGTCATTTCTAGATATTTTTTTGATATCAGAAACTAAAAGATTATTTATTTTTTTATCACCTTCAGTGCTTAAAATATTTATTTTAATTTTTGTTTTATTATCAATATTATAAATAGGTGTATAACCACAATGAGATATAAAAAGTATTAGTATAAAAAGAGAAATTTTTTTCATTTTTTATAAAATTATATTAATTAATTTGTTTTTTATATAAATTTTCTTTTTAATTTCTTTGCCATCTACATATTTTGAAATTTTTTCATCATTATTAATAATATTAAGTAAATCGTTTTCTGAGATATCTATTTCAGTTTTTAATAAACCTCTTTTTTTTCCATTTATTTGAACCACTATGTTAGCTATCTGCTCCCTTATAAGATTGTTATCATACTTTGGCCAGTTTATATCTTTGATATTTATTAAATTCAAACATTCGCTAGATAAATGAGGAATTACAGGCATCATTGATATTAAAATTTTTTTATAATTATTTATTAAAGTAGTTTTTTTGTATTTTGAATTAATTTGCTTATTCAAAAAAGAATATACTTCGTATAAGTTTGCGATAATTTTATTATAACTAAAACTTTCTAAATTTTCTGTAACTTTTTTTAAAAATTTATTTGTATATTTTTCAATTTCTTGGTCAGCGTCATCATCATGGTTTTTTTTAATTTCATCTAAAATTTTTGAATTTAGACTCCATAATTTTTGTATAAATTTATATGATGACACAATTCCTTCCTCAGACCATTGAACATCTTTTTCTGGAGGGCTGTCAGATAGAATAAATAACCTAGCAGCATCAGCACCGTAGTTTAGAATAATGTCCTCAGGATCAATAGTATTTTTCTTTGACTTCGACATTGATTCTGAAGATCCAACAGTAATTAGTTTTGATGTATCTTTTTTGAGATACTTTTTACCATTAATGGTTTCTATTTCATCTGGTGATACCCAATTATTATCTGGATCTTTATATGTTTCGTGACAAACCATCCCTTGCGTGAAAAGTCCATCAAAAGGTTCTGTTATATTTATATTTTTATTTTCATATGAAAGTGCTCTCATAAAAAATCTTGAGTAAAGTAAATGTAATATTGCGTGCTCAATTCCACCAATATATTGGTCGACTGGCATCCAGTAGTCTATTTCTTCTTTATTGAAGCCATAATTTTGATTATTAGGTGAACAAAATCTTAAATAATACCAAGAAGAGCATACAAAAGTATCAAGTGTATCTGTTTCTCTAATCATTTTTTTTCCATCAATAATTATATTTTTCCATTCTTCCTGTTTGTCTAGTGGATTTCCTTTGGTATTTAAGTTTATATTTTGAGGAAGTTTTACTGGTAACATTGATTTTGGTATTGGATGAGGATTATTATTTTCATCATATGCTATTGGTATTGGACATCCCCAATATCTCTGTCTAGATACACCCCAATCTTTAAGTCTATAATTAATTTGCTTTTTTCCCAAATTTTTATTTTCAATTATTTTTATAGTTTCAATTACAGCCTTTTCAGGAGTTTGAAGACCATTTAAAAAATCAGAATTGATTAAAACACCAGGACCTGTGTAGGCTTCGTTTGAAACTTGAAAAGTTTCATCTTCATCATCTGGTTTTACAACTGTTTTAATTTTAAGATCATATTTTTTTGCAAAATCAAAATCTCTTTGATCATGTGCGGGACAGCCAAATACTGCTCCAAAACCATAGTCCATCAATACAAAATTCGCAAAATACACAGGTACTTTTTCTTTTGTATTTAAAGGATTAATTGCTACTAGATTTGTTTTAAATCCAATTTTTTCAGCAACCGCAATTGCTTCTTCCGTAGTTCCTGTTTTTGAGCAATCATCTTTAAACTTTAGAAAATCTTTATCATCTTTGTAGAAATTTGAAATTTCATGATCTACTGATAAAGCTAAAAATGAAAAACCAAAAAGAGTATCAGGACGAGTAGTAAAACATTTAATATTTTTAATTGGAATATCACCCTCTACATCAAAATTTATTTCACAGCCAAAAGATCTCCCTATCCAATTTTTTTGCATAGTTTTAACTTTATTTGGCCAATTTTCTAAATTTTCAAGTTCATCTAGTAAATCTTGAGAAAATTTAGATATATTAAAAAACCATTGGTTTAATTTTTTTCTTTGAACAATTGCGCCAGATCTCCATCCCCTACCATCAATTACTTGTTCATTTGCCAAAACTGTTTCATCAACTGGATCCCAATTCACGTAATTTTCTTTTCTATAGACTAATTTTTTTTCATATAATTCTAAAAAAAAATTTTGCTGATGTTTATAATAATCTTCAGAACATGTTGAAATTTCTCTATCCCAATCGATTGAAAGCCCCAATTTTTTTAATTGAGATTTCATACTCTCAATATTTTTCTCCGTCCAAACTTTAGGATCTAAATTATTTTGTTTCGCAGCATTTTCTGCAGGCATCCCAAAAGAGTCCCATCCCATCGGATGAAGCACATTATAACCCTGGAGTCCTTTGTACCTAGCTAGCACATCACCAATTGTATAGTTTCTTACATGACCCATATGAATTTTTCCCGATGGGTATGGAAACATCTCTAAGCAGTAAAATTTTTTTTTAGATTTATCTATAGATGTTTTAAAAACATTATTATCTAGCCAATATTTTTGCCATTTTTCCTCTATAGATCTAAAATTATATCTATCCACAAATTTACCTGCTAATTCACTAGTCTAGATCATTTGAATAAGGTTTAAAGTTTTTATCTTGGCTTTGTTTTTTATAGATTACAGCTTTTTTTAAAATTTCTCTTTTTAATTCTTTACCTAAATTTCCTTCACTCTCAGTTACCTTACAGTTAACTATATCAGCACATTTTTTGAAAAAAACTTTTATATCTAAAGCATCAGATCTTACTTCATTACTTAAAAATCTAACTGTTATTTTTATAGCTTCATTTTGATTTTCTGAGTACCAGTCAGTTATAATTATTCCTCCACTGTAGTTAGCAGACAATAGAGGCATAAAATCAATTGTATCTAATGAAGCTCTCCACAGTTCATTTGAACTAGCAAAATCAAAAGTTCCTCCACCACCCTTTAAAGTTTTATTAAAAGCATCATTTAATCTAAAACCTTTACCTTCTTCTAAATTTTTCTTAACTCTTAATTCTGGTTGAGGTGGATTTTTTCTAGCATCACCACCTTTGCAAGAATTTAATGTAAAAATTAATATTATAATTCCTAAAATTTTTAGTAATTTTGAATTCATAAATGAAACTTAGCTTAAAAAAACGTTTATTGTATATATTTAAAAAAGTATTAAAAAAAGCCCAATTTTCAATGATATTTATGTTGTAAAAATACAACACTTTTATAAAAAAATATCTAAAATGATATTTTGAAACATTCTAGATGATAAAAAATGTTAATTATATTGCGTTTATTATTAATAATTAACATTAATTAAGGAGTTTAATATGAACAAATATAAGAAAATTGGATTATCAGCTCTTGCTGGTTCTCTAGTTGCTATGTCAGCTTCAGCTGAAGTTTCACTAAGTGGTGGTGCTTCTGTAACTTTTACGAAGAACTTTGACAGCGACAAAATGGGTTACGGTATGGCCGACAGTATCACTGCAAAATATTCTGGTGAAACTGATGGTGGTTTAACTGTTACTACATCTCTTGAGTTAGATGGTGGTGCAAATGCTAGTTCATCTTTTGATAACAGAAGCATTTCAATCGCTTCAGAAGAAATGGGTACAATAACTTTCTCTGGTCACGGTGGTGATACAGTAATGAGTGGTTGGGATGACATGATGCCAACAGCTTACGAGGAAGTTTTTGCTGTAACTAAAAATAAATCAGACGCTGCTACAGGTGCTGGTAACTTAGTTATTGCTGGTCAAACAGCTAATAATACATGGAGATATGACTCTCCTTCAGTAGGTGGAGCACAATTTAGTGTTGCTTACATTTCTGCTGATACAGGAACTACTGCAGGTAGAATTAGCTCGTACGCAGATATGGGTATTAAAATATCTCCAGAAGCGGTTGAAGGTTTAACAATCGGATTCGCAACTGGTGAGTACGACAAGAGTGCAACTACATTAGGTTTAGATCATTCTACAATGTACGCAACTTATGCATATGGTTCATTCACAGTTGGTTACCAAAGTTCAGAAATTGATGGTCCTACAGCTGCTGCAAGTGATGAAAGTGATTCATGGGCAGTATCATACGCTGTAAGCGATGATTTCTCAGTTTCTTATGGTCAACATGAGTACGAACAAGGAACTAATGCGAATGCGCAAGAGTCTTCTGGTTTTTCTGCTTCATACACAATGGGTGGAACTTCAATTAAGGCTGCATTCAACAGTACAGATAACATTAGAACAACTGCGTCTAACGACGAAGATTCTTTTGAAATCGCTGTATCATTTGCATTCTAATTTAATTAGAATTTAAATATTAAAAAAGGGCCCCTTTATGGGGCCTTTTTTTTATTCAAAATAAGAAATTCCAGCAAACTCAAAGACATTTATAAGCTTCAGTTTTTTTAAATTATTTTTTGATACGCCACCAAGAACAACAACACTTTTTTTGGTATAATCAGAAATTAGCTTAAATTTATTAATGCCAAGATAGTTTTTATTTTTTTTAAATAGAGATGATATAAAAATTTTATCAACATTTTGAATTTCTTTAGTTCTTATTTCTTTAATATTATGGGCAGATCCAACTATATTAAATTTTGTTTTTAAGGAAAAAGCTAAGTGTAACATTGATTTATCAAAAGAAGGGATGTAAGCGCCATCCAAGTCAAGTTTAATCGCAAGTTTAATATTGTTTGCCAGCAGAAATTTAATTCTCTTTTTTTTACAATACTTTTTTATTTTTAAAATTAATTCAATATCAGGAATGTTAGGATTATAATTTCTATAAATAACTATAGATTGGTTATCCAATCTATCAATATTATTTGTTTCAAATTTGTTAATAAAGTAATATTTTCTATAATTATTTATATGCATAATGTTGTTAAAAATTTATTAGATATTGAAAACAATATCAAACTTCATTTAAATAAAACAAATTTAAGTCATTATCCAAAAGTGATAGCAGTTTCTAAAACTTTTAAAATTGATAAAATTTTACCACTCATTGAGCATGGTCATATTCATTACGGAGAAAATAAAGTTCAGGAGGCAGTAGAAAAATGGACAGAAATCAAAAAGACTAATTCTAAAATTCAATTACACATGATTGGAAAATTACAAACCAATAAAGTTAAATTTGCAGTCAAATTGTTTGATTATATACACTCTGTAGATAGCAAAAAACTTGCAAAAAAAATTATGGATGAGCAAAGTAAATTAAATAAAAAAATTAAGATCTTTTTACAAGTAAATATTGGTGATGAAAATCAAAAGTCAGGCATAAATAAAAATGAATTAAATCAAATGGTTTTGTACTGCAAAGATATTGGTTTGGAGGTGATTGGTTTGATGTGTATTCCTCCGCTGGATATTGATCCAAAAGGATATTTTGAGGAAATGAAAAAATTAAATGAAAGATTAGGATTTACTGAATTGAGTATGGGTATGTCCTCTGATTTTCTCATTGCTGTTAAATATTTATCGACTTATGTCAGGATTGGATCTAGCATATTTGGTCAACGATCTTAATTAATTTTTATTTTTGAATTTCTGTTAATTAATTTAAGCATTATTAAAAAATCTTTTTTCTTTAAGGTAATGCAACCAGCTGTTGGTTTATAATTTTTTGTCAAGTGAATGAAGATACAACTACCCAAACCTGTTATTGGTTTTTTGAAATTATATTTAACTGGAATAAACAAGTCATATTTATAATCTTTTCTTTTTAGTTTTTCATGTCTGACATTTTTTTCTATTTTAATAAGTTTATTATATTTTTTCGGAAAACGTTCGTCATTACACCATCCCATATTTTTTTTTATCTTAATACATTTTAGTAATGTTGATGGTTTTTTTATACGATCGTCCCTAAAATAAAGTCTTTCGATTTCAAATATTCCTTTTGGTGTTTTTTTATCTCCCTCTATTTTATTGTTAGTTGACCCATTTTTTCCTATACAACACCTAAATTTAAATTCATCTATATGAAGTGTATGTTTATTTTTAACAAAAATTGTCATAATCTATTTTTGTGAGTATTCAAAATTTAATAATATATAAGTTCACCTCATTATATCACATTCTAGAAGAAATTGGATTAGATCTTAATTTTAATATTATTTTTGTGGATAGTGAAAATTCTTTAAACGAACAAGTAAGCAATTATAATAATTATTTAGTTATATCTAATAAAAAAAATTTAAATATTAGCAATCAACTTGTTTTAGATAAAGTACCAATAAATATTTTTAAATTAGTTGAAAAGATAAACATAGAATTTTTAAAAATACAATTTAGCAGCCAGTCTGAAGTAAAAGTAAATAATTATATTATAAATTTAAATTCTAGAGAAATGTTAATAAATAATAAAAAACTTAAGTTGACTGAAAAGGAAATCAATACAATCACTTACCTATCTAAATCAAATAAACCTGTAAGTATTAATGAATTGCAAGAAAAAGTTTGGAGTTATCAATCTGATATGGAAACTCATACTGTTGAAACACATATTTATAGGTTAAGAAAAAAAATTTTAAATATGTTTAATGATAATGAATTTATAATTAGTAAAAAAAATGGTTATCAAATTAAATAAAAAAAATCCGATGGCTAAAGATTTATTTACTAAAAAGTATAAATCAAAAATAGTAAAACCAAAAAAAGGCAAGGGAAGTTTCAAAAGAAAGAAAAGTTAATTTTAAAGTCTTGCTCCAATTTGTTGTATTACTCTAGATGACATTTCAGTACCTTTATCTAGGCATTCCTTTGTAGGCAATTTGTTAATGAAGCCGTGTAAAAATCCAGCAGCAAAGAGATCACCTGCACCTGTCAGGTCGACAATTTTCAGATTTTTTTGAATATCGTTTTCAACAACTTCATCACCATTAATTGCAATCGCACCTTTTTCCCCTCTAGTTATAACCACCAATTTATTGAGTTGTTTAGAAAAATTTATGACTTCATCGAAATTTTTTGCTTCAATTAATGAAGTAATTTCTTGTTCGTTAGCAAAAGTTATGTCTAGTTTATTTCTAACTAAGTTTAAAAAATTAGGTTTGTGTCTATCTACACAAAATAGATCGGAGAGCGACATAGCAACTTTGTTTGCATTATTAATAGCTTTATCGAACGCTTTCTTAGGTTCTCCTTCATCCCACAAGTAACCTTCCAAAAATATTATTTCACTTTTTTGAATTGCATCAGAACTTACATCGTCTTCATTAATTTTTCCTGCTGTCCCTAAGAAAGTACACATAGTCCTTTCTGAGTCTGGAGTTACTAATATTAAACATGTTCCAGTTGGCAATTCTTCTTTCTTTTTAGAATAAAAATATTCTACATTTTCTTTTCTTAATCCTTCTTCATAGTTAATGCCAAATTCATCATCAGATATTTTGCCTATAAAGCCAACTTTATTACCAAGTTGAGATAATCCGACTATAGAGTTTGCTACAGAGCCCCCAGAAACAGTTTTTTCAATTTTAAGATTTATTAATAAATTTTTGAATTCATTTTCATTAAAAAATAATTTCATCGTACTCTTTGTAAGATTATTTTGGGCAATAAAATTATCTTCAACTTTGCAAATAACGTCAACAATTGCATTTCCTATTCCTAAAATTTTCATATTAAGCTTTTTTGGTAATAACAGGTTTTTTTCTATTTGGGTAGCAAGTAGTACATATTTTACAACTTAAACCATAACAATCTCTTGCTTTACAATATTCTCTGCCATAAAAAATTATTTGTAAATGCAGTTTAGACCATGTTTTTTTAGGAAATATTCTTTTTAAATCTTTTTCAGTTTGAATTACATTTTTCCCATTTGTTAATCCCCATCGTTGAGCAAGTCTATGAATATGAGTATCAACAGCAAAAGCTGGATATCCAAAACCTTGGGACATTACTACGCTTGCTGTCTTATGTCCCACTCCAGGTAGTTTTTCGAGTTCTTCAAAAGTTTTAGGCACTTTACCTTTGTGTTTTTCTAACACTTGTTTAGACATTAAATAAATACTTTTAGCTTTAATTCTAAAAATACCTATTTTTTTAATTAATCTCTCAATTTTTTTTCTTCCTAATTTTACAAAGTGTTCTGGTTTGTAGTATTTTGGATATATATCTTTTGTTACATTATTAACGTTTACATCAGTGCATTGTGCAGAAAGCAGTACAGAAATTAATAGTGTGAAAGTGTTTTTACTTTTTAAAGGAACAGGAGCTTTAGGATAAATCTTATTTAGAGTTTTAATTATAATTTTTGCTTTTTGTTTTTCATTCATTATGAAAAGTTAAGCAAATCTCTCATAGAATATAATCCTGGTTTTTTTTTCATTAACCATTTAGAAGCAGTCAAAGCTCCATCTGAGTACAGTGCTCTATCAAAAGCCTCGTGGTTTAATGTAATTATTTCTTTTCCACTAGAGAATTTCACTTCATGTTCGCCGATAATTTCACCTTTTCTAATTGAGTTAAAATTAATTTTTTTCCCATAAGGAAAAGATTTTTTATTTAAGAATTTTTTACCAATTAAATTATATAAATTTTTATTTTTTCCATCAGCGATTCCTTTACCTAGCATTAACGCAGTACCAGATGGGTAATCTTTTTTATGTTTGTGATGTACCTCAAATATCTTACTTAAGTATTCATCATTCAATGATTTTGATGCAATTTCAGTCAAATACATCAATAAATTTACACCTAAGCTCATGTTCCCAGCTTTTAAAATAGGTATCTTTTTTGAATATTTTTTAATTTGATTTTCTTGGTTCCTAGTAAATCCCGTAGTACCGATTACTACTTTTTTTCTTAGTCTTGACGCTATTTTGAGTATTTCAAGCGTACAATTTGGAACCGTGAAATCAATAATTACATCAGTTTTTTTAAAGGCTTTATTAGAATTTAACTCAGGTTTAATTCCATTAAATTTTTTATTCACCAATCTATTTTCTGTAAGTGTGACTAGTTTAAATTTTTTATTTTTCTTTGAAGACTTAATTAATTGCTGACCCATCCTACCCATGCAACCAGAAATAGCTAAATTAATTTTTTTCATTCAGCTAATATTAACCTTTTTTAGAAGATTAGTCTTTTAGTTTTTCCAGAAATCTTTTGCTTTTTGAAAAAATTTTTTAATACTCGGATTTGACTTATCGTTTTCAATTTCTCTAAATTGCTCTAATAATTCTTTTTGTTTTTTATTTAAATATACAGGTACCTCTGTTTTAACTTGAACATATAAATCACCAAAATCACCTCTTCTCATGAATGGCATTCCTTTACCTTTTAATCTGAATTGTTTTCCATTTTGAGTACCATCAGGAATCTTTATTTTTGCTTTTCCTCCATCAATTGTAGGTATTTCAATAGTTGTACCCAAAGCAGCGTCTGCAAAAGAAAGAGGAAATTCAAAAAATAAATTTTCGTCCGATCTCTTAAATAAGTTGTGAGAGTTAACATTAATAAACAAATAAAGATCACCTGTTGCTCCACCCCTAGTTCCTGCCTCACCTTTGCCCGCGAGTCTGATTCTAGTTCCGTCATCAACACCTTTTGGAATTGTTACAGATATTCTTTTGGCAGCTTGTTTTTTTCCTTGTCCATTACAATCATTGCAGGGATTAGTAATCTCCTCACCATTTCCATTACATTGGGGACAAGTTTGTTGTACAGTAAAGAATCCTTGATTGGATCTTATTCTACCATTCCCACCACAATATGAGCATCTGTCAGGAGAATAACCAGGCTTAGATCCATTACCTTTGCAAGTGCCACACTGTTCTGATGTTGAAAATTTAATGTCTTGCTTTTTTCCACTATAAGCTTCTTCAAGAGAAATTGATAAATCATACCTCAAGTCAGAACCTCTATTATTAGATTTTCTACTTCTTGATCTTCCACCTCCTCCAAAATCACCAAAGAAATCCTCAAAAATATCTGAGAAATCCGCTCCACTGAAACCACCAAAACCACCACCTGGTCTGCCACCACCGTTTTCGAAAGCTGCATGACCAAAGTTATCGTAGTTTTGTTTCTTCTCTTTGTCTGAAAGTATCCCGTAAGCCTCACTAGCTTCTTTAAATTTTTCTTCTGCTTTTGAGTCCCCAGGATTCTTATCAGGATGATATTTAACAGCTAATTTTCTGTATGCGGATTTTAATTCTTCAGGGCTTGCGCTTTTATTAACGCCTAGGACATCGTAATAGTCTCTTTTAGCCATCAAATTACCCCAGACAATTAAATGTCAGTTTAAGCGCTTTTTTCTTTATTCTCGTCTTTTACTTCTTCGAAATCAGCATCAACAACATTTTCGTCTTTTTTACCCGCATCATTTCCACCATCATCATCTTTTCCAGAATCAGGTTTTGAACTTTGTTGTGATTTGTAGATTGCTTCTCCAAGTTTCATTGAAGCTTGGACTAAAGCTTCAGTTTTTTTCTTAATATCTTCGATATCTTCACCTTTTAATGCCTCTTTTAATGCAGATGATGCATCTTCAATTGCTTTTTTCTCTGCATCAGAAATTTTTGATCCATGCTCTTTTAAATTCTTTTCAGTAGAGTGAATTAGAGTATCTGCTTGGTTTCTAACATCAACCGACTCTCTTTTCTTTTTATCAGCTTCTTTATTAGCTTCAGCATCTTTAACCATTTTTTCAATCTCTTCATCGCTTAGTCCACCAGAAGCTTGGATTTGAATTTTTTGTTCTTTACCTGTTCCTTTATCTTTTGCAGAAACATTTACTATACCATTAGCATCAATATCAAATGTAACTTCAATTTGAGGCACACCTCTTGGTGCTGGTGCAATACCCACTAATTCAAAATTTCCTAAAGCTTTATTGTCGGCAGCCATTTCTCTTTCACCTTGTAGAACTCTAATAGATACAGCTGGCTGATTATCCTCAGCAGTTGAGAAAACTTGACTTTTTTTAGTTGGTATTGTTGTGTTTTTATCAATCAGTTTTGTAGAAACTCCTCCAAGTGTTTCGATACCAAGTGATAATGGAGTTACATCTAATAGAAGTACATCTTTAACATCACCTTGTAAAACACCTGCCTGAATAGCAGCACCCATTGCAACTACTTCATCCGGGTTTACACTTTTGTTAGCGTCTTTTCCAAAAAAGTTTTTTACTTCTTCAATTACTTTTGGCATTCTAGTCATACCACCAACCATAACCACTTCATCAATTTCACTAGCAGTTATTCCAGCATCTTTTAGAGCTGTTTTGCATGGAGGCATCGTTCTAGCAATTAAATCCTCAACTAAAGCTTCAAGTTTTGCTCTAGTCATTTTTAAATTAATATGTTTTGGACCTGTTTTATCTGCTGTAATAAAAGGTAAGTTTATATCTGTTTGTTCTGCAGATGATAATTCTATTTTTGCTTTTTCAGCAGCTTCTTTTAATCTTTGTAAAGCAAGTTTGTCTGATTTTAGATCAATTCCATTATCTTTTTTAAATTCAGAAATCAAGTAATCGACAACAGCATTGTCAAAATCCTCACCACCTAAAAAAGTATCACCGTTTGTTGATTTAACCTCAAATACACCATCACCTAATTCTAAGATAGAAACATCAAATGTTCCTCCACCTAAGTCATATACAGCAATTTTTTTATTTTGTTTTTTATCTAGACCATAAGCTAATGATGCAGCAGTTGGTTCATTGATAATTCTTAAAACTTCTAATCCAGCAATTTTTCCTGCATCTTTTGTTGCTTGTCTTTGAGCATCGTTAAAGTATGCGGGCACTGTAATCACAGCCTTTGTTACAGCTTGACCTAAATATTTTTCTGCTGTTTCTTTCATTTTTTGTAAAATGAATGCTGAAATTTGAGATGGTGAATATTTTTCACCTTTAGCTTCTATCCAAGCATCACCTTTTTCAGAATTCACTATTTTAAAAGGAGCAGCTTCAACATCTTTTTTGACAGTTGGATCATCAAAATTTCTTCCAATTAATCTTTTAACAGCGAAGATAGTATTTTCTGGATTTGTAACAGCTTGTCTCTTTGCTGGTTGTCCAATTAATTTTTCGTTTTCATCTGTAAATGCTACTACAGATGGAGTAGTTCTTGCTCCTTCAGCATTTTCTAAAACCTTAGCTTGTGTTCCTTCCATAATGGCAACACATGAATTTGTTGTTCCTAAGTCTATTCCAATAATTTTGCTCATAATATTAATGTCTCTCTTTCGTCATATAGGGTTTAAATGTGAAACTACAAGTTGATTTCATAATTATTTATTTTTCAAATTTTCTTTATTTTCTTCAGTTTTTTCCTCTTTTACTGTAACTTTTTTTGACACCCCAACTAGTGAGGGTCTAAGTAATCTGTCTTTTATAGTAAAGCCTTTTTGAATTTCCTGAATTATTGTTCCTGGTTCTTTAGTGTCGTCTTCTATTTCCATCATTGCTTGATGAAAGTTTGGATCTAGTTTTTTGTTAAGGCTATCAATTGGTTTAATGTTATTCTTTTCGAATATTGAGATTAGATCTTTTTTAATAATGTCTAAATGTTCTAATGTCTTCTTTAATGCTTCAGTTTCTTTTAACTTGTCGTCGCTTTCAAGAACATGTTTTGACCGATCCAAGTTATCAATCAAATTTAATGCTTCTTTAGCAAAACTATAACCACCATATTCAAAAGCATCCTCTTTTTCTTTTTCAAATCTTCTTCTTTGATTTTCCATTTCAGCTAAAGTTCTTGCCATTTTATCTTCAAGTTCAGCAATTTTTTCTTCAGGAGTTGGTTCTTTAATTTCCTCTTTAGGTTCTTGGTCTGTTTCTTGTTTATTTTCTTCGACTAAATTTTCATCAGGTTTTTCAGTTTCGTTTACAGTGTCCTGTTTTTGATCTGTAGAAGTGTTATTTTGGTTTTCCTCTTTTTCCATAGCCTCTTATATGGTAAGGATTTTGATAATTTCTAGATGTCTAAACAAAAAATTGATAAATTACTCATTGGTACCAATAACAAGGGTAAATTACGTGAAATCAAGAGTTTGTTGCCAAAAAACATTAAAATTCATTCTACATCCGAATTTAATCTGAAGAGTCCAGTTGAAAATGGAAAAACATTTAAAGAAAATTCATTAATCAAATCTAAATATTTTTCAAAAAAAACAGGGTTGATGTGCTTGGCTGATGACTCGGGTTTAGAGATTGATTTTTTAGACAAAAATCCCGGCATTTATTCTGCAAGGTGGGGTGGAAGGCATGGAGATTTTAATAAAGCTATAAAAAAAGTTTATAGAGAGCTAAATAAAAAGGATAAAAATTGGAAAAATAAAAAAATTAAAGCAAGATTTATTTGTGCGCTTTCTATTTCTCTTCTAAATAAAAAAATTGCTTGTGTTTTAGGAAAAGTAGAGGGTCATATCTCAGATAAACCCAAAGGAAAAAATGGATTTGGCTACGATCCAATTTTTATTCCTTTAAGAAAAAGAAAAACTTTTGGAGAAATGAAGCCATCTCAAAAGTATAAAATGGATCATAGATATCAAGCCTTTAAAAAAATTAGAAAATTTCTATAAGTTTTTGATCTTCAATTTTATAAAAATTAAGTCTATGATTTATTTTATTATTTTGAATATCAAAGACTCCAATTTTTCCTTTGAATGAATTTTTTTTCTTAAAAATCTTATTTAAATTTTCTGTATTTGAGTTTAGTGATAAATAATAAACCAAGCCAACAAGGTCATAACTCAATAAAGACAAATGGGTAGGATCTTCGTTAAATGCGTTATAGTACTTTATTTTGTAGCTATCAAAATTTTCTTTATTTATTGATGGATAATATAAAGGCTGGATATCAATTTCGTTTAACAAACTTTCATCAAACCATTGATTTAAAGTTATAAAATATTTATTTTTTGGAAGCACATCGGTGTATAAAAGTGATGTAGATACACTTTTAAGACTTTCATCAAAATCTGCAATTACAACTGCATCAAAATTTAAACCACCTAATGTGTATCTTTTTTCTAGTCTTTTTATTTTTTTTTCTTTATTTGGATCATTTGAATTTTTTACCCTTTTTATTTCATCTTCCAAATTTTGCTTTCTTATTCTGTAGTTTGTTATTTCTTCTATTTGTTTTGTTAGTTTAGTAGGCTCTGTATTATATTCATAATCTTTATAAATTTTAATTTTTGAATTTTTCATACCTTTTTTAACTTCAAATTCATAATCTTGGATTGGTGTTAAAAAAATAGTTCTTTGTATTTGATTAGTTTCTAAAAATTTTTTTATTGTATTAAATTGTGATGTAGAATTAATTCCTGCAGATATAACATTTTTTGGAAGATCTAGAGTTTTATTAGTTAAAGATAAAAACGTCATTTCTTTCATCTCATCTAAATAAGTTAAACTTTCATAGAACACTGGGCCAATAACAATTTTTATACCCATCTCACTTAATTCAAACGCAGATTTTAAAGTTTGGTTAGCTTTACTTGATGTATCTTTTGGATAGATTTCTATTAAATTATTATCAATATCTTTGACAGCTAATCCAACTGCCTTAATGATTGACTCTCCTATTTCTTTATTTTTTCCAGTCATAGGCACTAACAATCCTATTTTGATTTTTTCTTGAGCATTTACGGCTGAAAAAAATAGAAAGTGAAAACTTAAATAAATAAAATAAATAATTTTAATTAATTTAATCATTTTGATGTTAGTATATTATTTTTTAAGCTAAATTATGATCATAAAACCACAATTTAAATTAAAAGAATATGAAAATGGTCTTTATTTGGTATCAACTCCTTTAGGAAATCTAAAAGATATAACCATAAGAGCAATTGAGGTTTTGCAGCAATCTCATTATATTTTATGCGAAGACACACGAGTTTCGAAAAATCTTTTAGATAAATATCAAATAAAATCTAAATTAATTTCAAATCATAAATTTAATGAGAAAAAAAATATTGCAAAAATTATTGAATATTTAAAATCTGGAAAAATAATTTCTTTGATATCAGATGCTGGCACACCCAGTATTTCCGATCCTGGTTCAATTTTAGTTAATGAGTGCATTAATAATCAGATAAGAATATTTCCAATTCCTGGACCTTCTGCTGTTGCTACAGCTATTTCAATCAGTGGATTTTCAGATAAATTTTTGTTTTGTGGTTTTTTCCCAGAAAAAAAGCAGCAATTATCTAATGAATTAAAAAAATATTCAAACTTTGAAAATTCTTTAGTTTTTTTTATTTCTCCTAAAAAAATTAACAAAATCATACCTGAAATAAAAAAGAATTTTACTGGAAGAAAGATAGTCTTTTGCAGAGAAATATCAAAAATTTATGAAGAATTTATTAGAAAAAATATAGATGAACTAGAATTATTTGAAAAAGAACTAAAAGGTGAACTTACAGTTGTTATTTCTGAAAAAAAAATAAATAAAAATATATCTGAAAAATTAACTGAATCAGATAAGAATATAATAAAAAAAATGATTAATAAATTGTCAACTAAAGAAATTACAGATATTTTGAGCCAAAGAACCAACGTGTCCAAAAAAGAAATTTATAATTATTGTATAAAATTTAAAAATGAAAAATAAATTATTAATTTTTATCTTACTTAGTTTTGTCTTAACAGGATGTGCTGGTGTTAGTTCTAAAGGTCTTTTTGGAACTGGTGTTTCAGTTGCTTTAGATCCCAGAACAGTTGGTACTCAGATAGATGATTCAATTATGGAAAAAAGCATAACTGCAAAAATTTTATCAAAAGATAAAAAATATCTTTTAACAGTTAAAACTAAAGTAATTGATGGTAGAATTTTTGTTACTGGAAAAGTAGATAATCCAGAAGAGAAATTAAAGATTACAAAATTAGCATGGGAAACTAAAGGTGCTAGATCAGTTAGAAATGATATTAAAATTAAAGAAGAATTTAACTTT
Organism: uncultured Pelagibacteraceae bacterium; assembly: GCA_902635515.1. Classification (GTDB taxonomy): domain Bacteria; phylum Pseudomonadota; class Alphaproteobacteria; order Pelagibacterales; family Pelagibacteraceae; genus Pelagibacter. The sequence goes on along the minus strand of CACPOD010000002.1, from coordinate 63,190 downwards.
AAACAATCTGCAAAAGATTTGCTTATTACTTCTCAGTTAAGAACAGCTTTAATTGTAAATAAAAATATCAAGGCAACCAATTATCAAATAGATACCTATAAGAAAAAAATTTATATTTATGGAATTGCTTTAACTACTGAAGAAAAAGATTTAGTTATAAGTGAAGCAAAAGAAATACTTGATGTCGAAGATGTGGTTGCTAGTATCATTCTTGTCGAAGACTTAAGAATTCAAAGAGAGTAATTATTTTTTGTAATCAATCACTTGAGAAGAATAAGCAGCAATTGACGCTAGGTTAAGTATCTCAGAAGTTGATGACCTTAAGGGTGCAATTTCTATCGGAAGCCCAAGTCCAATTAATAATGGTCCAATAACTTTTGTGTCTCCAATTGTTTTCATCAGTTTATATGAAATTGCTGCGCTATGCTGTCCAGGCATTATTAAAATATTTGCTTTACCAACTATCTTTGCAAAAGGATAAAGCTCTTCATATTCTGGATTAAGAGCAACATCAGGCTGCATATCTCCATCAAATTCAAAGTCTACTTTTTTTTCTTTTAATATCTCAACAGCGTTTCGAATATGTTTTGTTCTACTAGTAAGTGGTTGTCCAAATGTAGAGTGGGATACAAAAGCAACTTTAGGATCAAATCCAAAAAGTCTTACTACTCTAGCTGTTGATATAGCAATTTCAGCCATTTGTTCAGAAGTTGGATATTCATGGACACTTGTATCACCAACAAAAATAGTTCTTCCTTTATGAACGATCATGTTTAATCCAAACATAATTTCACCTCTTCTTACATCAACAACTTGCTTAATTTTTTCAAATGAAGCACCAAATCGTCTTGTATTACCTGTTACAGCACCATCAGCATCGCCACAGGCAACCATACTAGTAGCCCAAACAACTCTATCATTTCTGATCATTCTGTCACAATCTCGTTCTAATAATCCTTGCTCTCTTTGTAATTTTTCAAATAAATGTTTAACGTATCTTTTTCTTTTTTCCTCATCTTTTGAATTAACAATTTCAATATCAAAATTTTCACTATAACCAATATTTTTAATCTGTTCTTTAATTTTACTTTCTTTCCCAACTAAAATTGGAATACCTAATTTTGAATTTTTAAATGCAATTGCAGCTTTTAAAGTATTTTCATCTTCACCATCTGCAAAAACAATTCTTTTCTGATTTTTCTTGATAAATGAATTTATACCTTGCATGATGGTTACTGTTGGGTCTAGTCTTTGTTTTAATTGATCTTTATAAGCATCAAAATCATCTATATTTTTTCTAGCTACTCCACTATCTATAGCTGCTTTTGCTACAGCCGCTGGTATCACACTAATTAATCTTGGATCAAATGTAGATGGAATAATATAATCTTTACCATAATGAGGTCTTTCTCCACCCATAGCTGCAACCACTTCATCAGGAACATCTTCTCTTGCAAGCTTAGCTATTGCTTTTGCTGCAGCAACTTTCATTTCTTCATTTATAGTTTTAGATCGAACATCTAAAGCACCTCTAAAAATGTAAGGAAATCCAATTAAATTATTTACTTGATTGGGATAATCTGATCTCCCTGTTGCAACAATTGCATCATTTCTAACCTCGGAAATTTCCTCTGGAGTAATTTCTGGATCAGGATTAGCACAAGCAAATATAATTGGATTTTTTGCCATAGATTTAACCATCTCTTTTTTTAGAACACCTTTTGCAGACAATCCTAAAAAAACATCCGCACCTCTAATTGCATCCTCTAAAGTTCTATGTTTAGTTTTAACTGCATATCTGGATTTCCATTGATCAATTCCCTCAGTTCTTCCTTCATAAATAACTCCCTTCCTATCTAGCATTATTATATTTTCAGATTTTACTCCTGAGTTTTTAAATAACTCAGTACAAGCTTGTGCTGAAGCTCCTGCACCATTAACTACAACTTTAATTTCTTTTATTGATTTACCACAAATATCCAAAGCATTAATTAATGCTGCAGTTGTTATAATCGCTGTTCCGTGTTGATCATCGTGGAAAACAGGAATATCCAAAATTTCTTTTAATTTTTGCTCTATTATAAAACAATCTGGGGCTGCTATGTCTTCTAAATTTATTCCACCAAAGCTAGGTGCAAAATTTTTAATTGAATTTATGATTTCGTCCGAATCTTTGCAATCAATCTCTAAATCTATCGAATCGATATCAGCAAATCTTTTAAATAAAACAGCCTTTCCTTCCATCACAGGCTTTGATGCAAGAGCACCTAAATTTCCCATGCCCAATATTGCTGAACCATTACTTATTACAGCAACAAGGTTTCCTTTACTTGTGTAATCATAAGCTGCTTCTGGGTTTTCACTTATCTTTTTTACAGGAGCAGCAACTCCTGGAGAATATGCTAAAGCGAGATCACGCTTAGTTGTCATATTTTTTGAAGAAATAATCTCAATCTTGCCAGGTTTTTTGTCTTTATGAAAATCTAAAGCTTCTTTATCTGTGTAATGATCAATTTTTGTTTTTTTCATTTCTGATAACAATAAGTGTACAATTGGGGTAAAATTAAGACTAATATGATTTATGAACTTACTTAAGTCAACAGGCACATTTGGTTTTTATACTATCATTAGTAGATTGCTGGGTTATTTAAGAGATATTTTAATAGCAATTTTTCTAGGAACAGGGATGTTGGCCGATGCTTTTTTTGTAGCATTTAGAATTCCAAATACTTTTAGAAGATTGTTTGCTGAAGGCACCTTTAACGCAGCATTCGTTCCAAGTTATTCATCAGAAATTACTAAGGGAAAAAAAAAATCAAACAAATTTGCTAATAATATTTTTAATCTTCTTTTTTTAGGATTATTATTTTTAACAATAATAATTGAGATTTTCATGCCTGCATTTGTTTCAATTATTGCTCCAGGATTTGTGGGTGATTTAGAAAAAATGGAGGTAGCAATAAATTTAACAAGAATTACTTTTCCTTTTTTATTTTTTATTTGTTTAGCCTCATTTTTTTCTGCAATCTTAAATTCACACAATAAATTTGCAGCTGCTGCTGCAGCCCCAATAATATTGAATATTGTTTTAATTTTAATATTAATTTTTTCAAAACATCTAGGTGACCAGTTAGTATATTATTTATCTTATGGGGTTTCTTTAGCTGGTTTTTTACAATTAATATTTTTATATAAATATGTATCAAGATATTATTCACTTAAATTTAGTTTTGAACTAAAAGTAAGTAATAAAGTTAAATTCTTTTTTAAAAAACTTTTACCAAGTATTTTTTCATCAGGTGTTACTCAAGTTAATATTTTAATTGGAACAATAATTGCATCATTTCAAGCAAGTGCAGTTTCTTATTTGTATTATGCTGATAGAATTTATCAAATTAACCTAGCTATAGCTGGGATCGCGATTGGTATTGTAATACTTCCACAGCTTTCAAAACATATTCAATCTAGAAAAAAAAATAAGATTTTATTTATACAAAATAAAGCTCTTGAATTAAGTTTATTTTTAAGTCTTCCAGCAACTATCGCTTTAATCATCGGGTCAGAACAAATTATTTCAGCTTTATTTGGTTATGGGTCTTTCAATGAAAGTTCAGTAAGCAACTCAAGCTTAGCTTTATATTATTTTGCTTTAGGTCTACCCGCTTTTGCATTGATAAAAGTTTTTTCGAGTTTTTTCTTTGCAAACCATGATACCAAGACTCCTTTTTATATTTCTTTAATCTCGGTATTGGTTAATATTTTTATCAGTTTGTATTATTTTAGTGAAGTTGGTTTTATAATAATTCCAATAGCCACATCTATTTCATCTTGGTTTAATTCAATATTGTTATTTTTATTCTTAAAAAAACGACAATTATTTTATTTTAATAAAATATTTTTTATTAAATTTATTAAAATAATTTTTGCATCAATTATGATGGGTTTATTTTTTAAATTTATGTTAAATTTTTTCCAAAACGAATTAGCATTTAATCAATCAATTAAATCTTTTTATTTAGTTTTATCTGTTATATTAGGATTATTGTTTTATTTTATTGTGAGTTACCTGATCAAAGCTTTTCAAATGAATGATATTAAATTAAGGTATTAATTTTATGGGAAAAAAAATATTCTCTGGTGTTCAGCCTACAGGTAATCTTCATCTTGGAAATTATTTAGGTGCTATAAAAAACTTTGTAGACCTAAATAATGACAAAGATAACAAATGTATTTTTTGTGTAGTCGATTTACATGCCATTACAGTAAGGCAAAATCCCAAAGAATTAAAAAATAATATACGGGAAACTGTTGCAACTTTTATTGCAAGTGGAATTGATCCTAAAAAAAGTATAATTTTTAATCAATCTAGAGTAGCTGCTCATTCAGAAGGAGCATGGATATTAAGCTGTGTTGCTAGAATGGGTTGGTTAAATAGAATGACCCAATTCAAAGAGAAAGCTGGAAAAGATAAGGAGAAAGCTAGTATTGGATTATACTCTTATCCAGTTCTAATGGCGGCAGATATTCTTTTATACGATGCTACTCATGTTCCTGTAGGTGATGATCAAAAACAACATTTAGAGTTGTGTAGAGATATAGCCCAAAAATTTAATAATGATTTTGATGTAGAAAATTTTCTTCAAGTTCCAGAACCTCTTATTCAAAAAGAATTCTCAAGAATAATGAGTTTAAAAGATGGTTCAAAAAAAATGAGTAAATCAGAATTATCAGATTTAAGTCGAATAAATTTAACAGACGATAAAGATGAAATAATAAACAAAATAAAAAAGGCAAAAACAGATCCTTTGCCTATGCCGCATGATATAAAGGAACTTGATGAAAGATTAGAAGCAAGAAACCTTTTAGGAATTTATTCAAGCTTGACTAATTCTACATTAGAAAATTCACTAAAAAATTTTGCAGGTAAAAACTTTTCAGAATTTAAAGAACAATTATCTGAAGAGCTTGTAAAAAAAATTGAACCTATTTCCAATGAGATAAAAAAACTTTTGGAAGACAAAAAATTTCTTGATGAAATTCTTCTAGATGGAGTTGAAAAAGCAAATATGATTGCCTCTAAAAAGATTGAAAGAATTAAAGAAATAGTAGGTTTTTTATAAAAATTTATTATCAAGTTTTAATTTTTGAAATATTCACTATATATAATTTATGTTCGTTCAAACTGAAGTAACACCAAATCCAAATTCTTTAAAATTTCTTCCTGGGAAGAAAGTTTCAAACAGTGGTCCTTATGAAATTACAAATAAAGAAGATATGCAAAATGAATTGGTGAGAAATATTTTGTCAATAAATGGTGTTGAGGGCATTTTTTTAGGTCAAGATTTTATTTCAGTAAATAAGAATGAAAACATTAATTGGGACGAAATAAAACATATCGTAATTTCTCTAATAAATGATTTTTACGCAGATGGTAAAGAGTTTGTTATTGACGAAAATATAAAAGAAGAAGATTTGGATTTAAGCGAAATTGAATCAAAAATAGTAAAAATTTTAGAAGAAAAAATAAGACCAGCTGTTGCTAGAGATGGGGGTGATATAAAATTTAAGGAGTTTAAGGATGGAATTGTTAAGGTTCAATTACAAGGGAGTTGTTCAGGCTGCCCTAGTTCAACAATGACTTTAAAACAAGGTGTTCAAAATCTTTTATGTCACTATATACCAGAGGTAAAAGAGGTTGTTGCAATACAATAATTAAGTATGAAAAAATTTAAAAAATCAGGTTTTTTAAAAAATAAGAGCTTTAATATAGTTTCACGGTTTTTTTTAAGTTCTTTTATTGTAATTTCATTCTTTTATGTAGCGCCGATAATTATTAATTTTGCAGATAAAAATTTTCAAAAAAAAGAATTTACCAATAATTCAAAAAGTATTTTAAATAATACTTTAAATAAAGATAAATTTATTGAGGAAGACTCAGCAGCAGATGCTGATGAAAGAGATTTATTATATGATATTTTAGAAGAAAATAACTCTGAAATTAATCTAGTTAGATATACAACATCTGAGATTGACTCTTTATTTAAAGAGGTAAATTATAATTTAAAAGATGTAAGGGATACAAAACTAGTTAAACCAATAGATATTGGTCTTCTTCCGAATGAAATTAAAAACATAGCTAACACTAAAAAAAGAAAAGATATGTTTATAAAAATTGTTCTCCCTCTAATAGTTAAGGAAAACAATAAAATTAGAGTTGATAGAAAAAGATTATTCACAATTTTAAATAAAAATAGCAATACTGATATTGAAAAAAAATGGTTAGAAAAAAAGTATAAACAATATGGTGTAAGAAAAAATGATTTATCGACTTTGAAAGTAAGAATGGATGAAATACCAGTTTCATTAGCAATAGCTCAAGCTGCTAAAGAAACCGGTTGGGGCACTTCAAGATTTGCTTTAAAGGGAAATGCTTTATTTGGACAATGGACTTGGTCTGGAGAAGGGTTAAAACCTAAAAATGCAGATGAAGGCAAAGATCATAAAGTTATGAAATTTCATAGCTTACAATTATCTGTAAGAGCATATTTAAGAAATTTAAATACACACTCAACATATAAAAATTTAAGGAAAGCAAGAACAGAACTTAGAAATCAAAATAAACCTTTAGATAGTCTAATTTTGTCTAAACATTTAGATAAATATGCAGAAACAGGAAATCAATATATAGAGGTTTTACAAAAAATTATTGAACAAAATAACTTAAAAGATTTTGATGAAGCGAGATTGTTGCCATCAAGCAAAGATTTAGAGAGTTTAATTTAATTTTCTTTTATAGGAAATTGCACACCAAACCATCTCCATTTTCCATCATCATTCAGAGAACAATTAATTCTTCCTCTTCTTGGTTTGAATGGTTCTCTAAATTCAATCGTTAAAGAGTTGTTAGCAAATGTTGTTTTTGATTTGTCCCAAATATCTCCCTCATTAGAATAGCAATTAATATTAGATAAATTTTTTTGCTCTTTGAAAAATTCAACTTTGAAATTTGGAGGGTTTGTATTTTCGAATAATTGTTTTTCCTCTGGAAGTATTCTTTTATATTCAAGTGGAAAATAATTTATTATTGATTTAAATCTTTTTATTTTTCCATATTTTTCATTAATTGGAAATCTAGGTAACTCAAATTTATCTTTATTTAAATCAATAACACCAGAATGCTGACCAAAAGCATATTTGAAATTTTTTGAAATATAGTCTTTCATAAATTTAGAGTATTCTCCAAAGGGATATGAGAATAGGTTAGGGATATAACCAAGTTCCTTTAGAAAAATTTTATTAGCCGTTTCAATATCTAAAATAAACTCTTCATTGCTTACATCTATGAGATATTCATGAGTATGAGAATGATGTCCTATATTTGCAAATTCATTACCTTCAACCTCTTTAATTTGCTCCCAAGTCATGTAACCTCTTTTTCCCACTGGTTCAGTTGAAACAAATAAAATAAATGGAATTTTATTTTCTTTTAGATAAGGCCATGCCTCAGTATAAAAAGATTCAAAAGCATCATCGATAGTTATAAGAATTTCTTTTTTTTGTTTTGGTTTATTAAACTGTTCATCAAAATTATTTGGATTATGAAAATTAAAATCTGAGTTCTTAATAATATTTATATGTTCCTCAAATATATCCATTTTAATATTGGTTGAGGGGTACTTATTCTCATTAAAACGATGATACATAATTGATAGAATTCCTTCATCATTGGAATAGTATTTGATATTATTTTCATCTGATTTAGAACTGATATTAGAAAATAAAATAATTATGAATAAACTGATAATTGATGTAGCCAGTGAAAAAATTTTTTTAATGATCATAACTAGTAATGATATTTATAATATTACTAAAGAGAATACTAAAATTAATTATGAAAAATTAACTTTAATTATTAATGATTTTTTAAATTCTCATCAATTAAACTTGAAAGATATTAATACAATTTATTTAAATAGAGGGCCTGGAAGTTTTGCAGGAATCAGAAATTCATTTTCTATAGTTAAAGCATTTAATTTAACTAATAATATTGATTACTATTGTTATAGCATTCAAGATTTTAAAGGTGAAAAAGACATAAAATATGAAAATATCCCTCATTTGTGCGATAAATTTAATATTAAAAAAAATTTGATTAACCCTATTTATTTAAGTTAAAATTATTTTATGTCAGAAACAATTGAGCAAAAATGTATAGCAAAAGGAGTTAAATTAACTGATCAAAGAAGAGTAATTGCACAAGTAATGTCCGAGTCTTCTGACCATCCGGATGTAGATGAACTTTATAATAGAGTGTCTAAAATTGATCCAAAAATAAGTATTGCAACTGTTTATAGAACAGTAAAACTATTTGAAGAATCTGGAATATTAACAAAGCATGAGTTTAAAGGTGGAAAAGCTAGATATGAAGAATTAAATGAAGGCCATCACGATCATTTAATAGATGTGAAAACTGGTGAGATTATAGAATTTGTAGACGAAGAAATTGAAAAGTTGCAAAAAAAAGTTGCAGAAAAATATGGATACAAATTAGTAGACCATAAATTAGAATTATATGGGGTTAAGAAAAAATCCCAATAATTATGAATCAAAAAATATTTATTAAAACTTTTGGATGTCAAATGAATGAGTATGACTCTAATAGGATATTTGATTCAGTTAAAAAAATTGGTTATGAAAAAACAGAAAAATACGAAGAAGCAAATTGTTATCTTTTAAACACATGTCACATTAGGGATAAAGCAAAAGAAAAAGTTTATCATGAAATAGGTAGAGTAAAAAAAATTTTTAGATCTAAAAAAAAACCATTGGTGATTATTGCAGGGTGTGTTGCTCAAGCAGAAAACCAAGAAATGCTTAAAAGAGAACCCTATATAGATTTAGTAATTGGTCCTCAAGCTTATCATAAAATTAATGATACAATTATAAATTATACTGAAAAAAAGAAAAAGATAGAAGAGACTGAGTTTGATGCAGTTTCTAAATTTAAATATTTAAGTAAAATAAAAAATGAAGCTGGAAAAGTATCATCTTTTTTAACCATTCAAGAAGGATGTGATAAGTTTTGTCATTTTTGTGTAGTTCCATACACAAGAGGACCAGAATATTCTCGACCATTTAATCAAATTTTGGATGAAGCAAAATATTTAGCTGATAATGGTGCAAAAGAAATAATTTTACTTGGTCAAAATGTAAATGCTTATGATAATGAAGGATACAGACTATCAGATTTAATTTTAAATATTGAAAAAATATCTGAAATTAAAAGAGTTAGATACACAACATCTCACCCAAAAGATATGACTGAGGATTTGATTGAAGTTTATAAAACTTCTAAAAAGTTAATGCCACTTGTGCATTTACCTGTCCAAAGTGGATCTAATAAAATTTTAAACTCAATGAATAGAAAACATACTATTGAGGAATATCTAAATACTTTTGATAAATTAAAAGAAATTAATCCAAAGATAGAATTTTCAAGTGATTTTATTATAGGTTATCCCGGTGAAGAAGATCAGGATTTTAAAGATACCTTTAATTTAATTGAAAGGGTTAAATTTATTAACTCTTACTCTTTCATCTTTAGCCCAAGACCTGGAACAGTAGCTGAAAATTTAGACTTAATTGAAAAAAAAATTTCTATTGAAAGATTAGAAAAAATTCAAAATGTTTTATTCGAAAATCAAATCCAAATGAACAACTCATTGAAGGGAAAAGTTATAGATGTTTTGGTTGAAAATTTAACCGATGATAAAAGCAAAGCTTTTGGCAGATCTGAGTATATGACATCTGTAATTTTTAATGGTAAAAAGAGTGATATTGGAAAAATAGTGCAAATAAGAATTAAAGATAGTAATAGAAATACTTTATTCGGTGAAATTATAACTAATTCGGATCAGAAGGTTGCTTAAAACTTGAGTGAAATTAAAAAAAAAAATATCGATCAATCTTTAAAATTTGTTTATTCAGATAACAATTCTTTAAGTGTTATATTTCATGACAACAACTTGTTAATGGGTGTTGTTGGAGAATTTAATAAAAATCTACAAGAATTAGAAAAAATTACAAATTGCAGTCTATATTCAAGAGGAAATTCAATTTTAATCAAATCAACACTTGAAAAGAATGAAAAAATTAAAAACGCTATTCAATTTTTGGCTAATCAGTTTATTAATAATGGAAGTATAGAGAATAAAGATATACTTTCATCAGTTGATAACTTTATGATTAAAGAAAAAGTAAAAAATAATAATGTTACAGACATTATCAAAACTCCTAAGAAATCTATAATTCCTAGATCTGAAAAACAAAAAAGCTATGTGAGAGCTTTGAGAGAAAGTGATATTATAATTTCAGCTGGACCAGCGGGAACAGGAAAAACTTTTTTGGCAGTAGCTGTAGGTTTAACTATGCTTTTAGAGAAAAAGATTGAGAGAATTATTCTTTCAAGACCAGCTGTAGAAGCGGGTGAGCGTTTGGGATTTTTACCAGGTGATATGAAGGAAAAAGTAGATCCTTATCTTAGACCTTTATATGATTCTTTATATGATCTCTTCGACTTTGAGAAAATACAGAGAATGATTGAGATTGGAGATATTGAGATTGCGCCTTTAGCATTTATGAGAGGTAGAACTCTTAAAAATTCCTTTGCAATTTTAGATGAGGCGCAAAATGCTACGGATACACAGATTAAAATGTTTTTAACACGTATTGGAGAAAATTCAAAAATAGTCGTTAATGGAGATCCTTCTCAAATTGATTTACCAAATAAAAGTATGTCAGGATTAGTCCGATCAAAAGAGTTGCTTGGGCATTTAAAGGAAATATCCATAGTTGATTTTGATCACTCAGATGTAGTTAGACATCCACTTGTTTCTAAAATAGTTAAAGCATACTCAAATAATGATTAGTATTAATGTCTTCTCTGAGGAGAAGGCTTGGTCAAAAAGGCTTAAAAATAAAGATATTTTTTTTAAAAAAATATGTAAAGCCTTTCCAAAAAAATATAAATTTTTGAATAAAAAAGTAACCTTCACACTATTACTTTCTAACAATAAGAATATTAAAAAATTAAATAAGGTTTTTAGAAAAAAAAATAAATCTACCGATATTTTATCTTTTCCATTAGATAAAAAAATAAAATTTTCAAAAAATACTTATTTGGGAGACATTATCATTAGCTATAATTATCTAGACAAACCAAGATCACAAGATTTAAAATCTTTTAAAGAAAAAGTTACTAAATTGTTCATACATGGTTTTCTTCATCTTTTAGGTTTTGATCATAAAAAAAATAAAGATTATTCCAAAATGTTAAAAGAGGAAAATCTATTATTTAAATCTGTACAATCAAAAATAAATTAAATTGAAAAATAAATTTTATATTGAATTAATTTATTTAATTTTATTAGGAGTGCTTACTTCCTTAAGTTTGCCTCCATTTAATTATGTTGTAATAAATTTTTTAACTTTTAGTTTATTTTATATATTTTTAATAAAAAAAATTGAGTTTTATAAAAATAAAAGAATATTTTTTCTTTATGGTTGGTTGTTTGGATTCGGTTATTTTGTAAGTAATCTATATTGGATCTCAATATCATTAACGTTTGATCAAAATTTTAAGTTTTTAATACCTTTTACAATATTTTTAATACCTGCTTTCTTGGCCTTGTTTTATGGTTTAGTTGCTTATTTATTTGTAGTTTTAAAACCAAATAAAAATTTGAGCTCATTTTTTCTTTTTTCTTTGATATTTGGAATAGTAGAATTTATACGAGGATCAATACTAACTGGTTTTCCTTGGAATTTAATCGCTTATAGTTTCTCTAATCAAATCGAAATTTTAAATATTACTTCAATCGTAGGTACCTACAGCTTTAATCTTTTTTGTATTTCATTATTTACAAGTCCATCAATATTTATCTTAAGAGAAAATAAAAAAGATATTAGTGTCTGTGTTGCGTTTCTTATTACAACAATGTCATTTTATGTTTTTGGTTCACAAAATTTAGAAAAATTTAACAATCAAGATGTAAAAAATCTTGACTATAAAATAAGAATTTTGAGTTCAAATATAAGTATAGATAGATTTTACAACAATATTGATCCTATAACTGCAATAGAAGAACTAATTGGAATTAGCTCACCTAAAAAAAGTGAAAAAATAATTTTTATTTGGCCAGAAGGTATTATTCCAGGTATTTCACAAGACCAACTAAAAGAATACAAATGGTTATTTGAAAATAAATTTAACGAAAATCATTTATTAGCAATTGGAATTAATAGCAAAGAAGATAAAAATAAGACTGTAAAATATTTTAATTCATTATCTATTTTTGACCATCACCTCAATGTAATAAATTCATATAAAAAAATTAATCTTGTCCCTTTTGGAGAATTTTTACCTTTTGAAAAATTATTAAAAAGTATTGGCTTAAAAACAATTACTAATGACTACCAATCATATTCAAAAGGTGAAGAAAGAAACATAATTGATCTTACATATAATAATTTATCAGTGAAAATATTGCCCCTTATTTGTTACGAAATAATTTATTCAGGTAAAATTTTCACTAACAGTAATTTTGAATATATTGTAAATATTTCTGAAGATGGTTGGTTTGGTAAATCAATTGGCCCAGAACAACATTTTACTCATAGTATTTTTAGAGCCATAGAGACTGGGAAATATGTTTTAAGATCTGCAAATAATGGGACAACAGCAATTATCAACCCAATGGGAGTTATTGAGCAAAAAGTTGATATAAATAAATCTGGTTATATAGATTTAAGTGAATCTAGGAAAATAGAGATGACTCTATTTGCAAAATTTGGAAATAAAATTTTCGGATTTATAATTTTGTTGTATATTTTTTTAATATTTTCATTTAAGAAACTTAAAAATGAGTAATTTAAAAAATTATCTTTTCACAAGCGAGTCTGTTTCTGAAGGTCATCCAGATAAAGTATCTGACAGGATTTCAGATATGGTCGTTGATAGTTTTATTTCTGGAGATCCATACTCTAGAGTTGCTTGCGAAACACTTACTACGACAAATAAAGTTGTTTTAGCTGGAGAAGTAAGAGGGCCTGAAATAAAAAAAGACGAATTAATTGAAAAAGTAAGAAATTGTATAAAAGACATTGGTTATGATCAAGAAGGCTTTACCTGGAAAGAAGCCACAAAAATTGAAAGCCATTTACATTCTCAATCAGCTGATATTGCTATGGGTGTAGATTCTTCTGGTAATAAAGATGAAGGTGCCGGAGATCAAGGTATCATGTTTGGATACGCATGTAATGAAACAGATGTTTTAATGCCAGCACCAATTCATTATTCTCATAAAATTTTAAGATTGATGGCGGAAGATAGAAAGTCAGGGAAGTTACAAAATATTGAACCAGATTCAAAAAGTCAGGTAACATTCGAATATGTTGATGGGAAACCTTCAAAAGTCAAATCAGTAGTAATATCTTCACAACATTCAGCTGATGTTAATCAAGCACAAGTCAGAGATTTACTTAGACCTTATATGTTAAAGTCTATTCCTGAAAATTTTCTTAATGGTTTCAATGAGGATGAGTTTTATGTAAATCCTACAGGTAATTTTGTGATTGGTGGTCCAGATGGAGATTGTGGTTTGACAGGTAGAAAAATTATTGTTGATACTTATGGTGGAGCCGCACCTCATGGTGGCGGTGCTTTTTCAGGAAAAGATCCAACTAAAGTTGATAGATCGGCAGCTTATGCGGCAAGATATATTGCTAAAAATGTTGTTGGTTCTAAAATTGCTGAAAAATGTTTAATACAGTTAGCTTATGCAATTGGCGTATCAAAACCATTATCTATTTATGTCGATTTATTTGATAACGATCTAGATAAAAATAAATTTGTTGTAGAAAAGATCAAAGAAAATTTTGATTTGAGCCCTAGAGGTATCAGAGAAATGTTGAATTTAAATAAACCAATATATGAAAAAACAGCCGCCTATGGTCATTTCGGTAGAGCACCTGAAGAAAATGGCTCATTTTCATGGGAAAAAACTGATAAAACTAATGTTTTTTCTAAATAGTTTCTGTTGAATTAAAAAAAAACTTTACTATATTGCAACTACATTGTTGAACTTTACAAAATGGGCTCTAGCCCATTTTTTTTTGGAGCAAACAAAATTATGTTAAATAAAAGAGCAGATAAACTTGAATTATTAAGAATTGCTGAAGCTGTAGCTTTAGAAAAATCAATTGATAAAGAATTAATTATAAGTTCTATGGAAACTGGTATCGCTAAAGCTGCAAAATCAAAATTTGGTCAGGAAAATGAAATTAAAGTTTCTATTAATAGAGACAACGGAGATATTGAGCTTTTTAGAAAATTGATAATTGCTGAAAATCCTGAAAACGCGAATACGGAGATAAAATTGGAAGATGCAATTAGTTTAAATGAATTAAATAAAGATAAATCTATTGGTGACGAAGTTTTACAGCCACTTCCTTCATTTGATTTTGGAAGAATAGCTGCGCAAACTGCAAAGCAGGTGATTAGTTTTAATGTAAGAGAAGCTGAAAGAGAAAGACAATTTAATGATTTTATTGACAAGAAAGATTCTATTTTAAGTGGAATTGTAAAGAGATTAGAATTTGGAAATGTAATTGTTGATTTAGGAAGAACTGAAGCAATAATTCAAAAAAATGAATTAATACCTCGTGAAAATATTAAAGCAGGTGATCGAATAAAAGCTTATTGTTATGATGTTAGAAGAGAACCTAGAGGGCAACAAATATTTTTATCGAGAGCTCATCCTAAATTTATGGAAAAGCTTTTTGTTCAAGAAGTTCCCGAAATTTATGATGGACTAATAGAAATTAAATCTTCTTCAAGAGATCCTGGAAGTAGAGCTAAAATATGTGTTAAAGCAGTTGATACATCTTTAGATCCAGTAGGTGCTTGTGTAGGTATGAGAGGTTCAAGAGTTCAAGCTGTTGTAAATGAACTTCAAGGAGAGAAAATTGATATAGTTAATTGGTCAGAAGACCCTGCTCTCTTGGTTTCAAATGCGTTATCCCCTGCTGAAGTACAAAGAGTTAACGTTGATAGTGAAAGAAAAAAACTTGATGTAATTCTTACTGAAGAAAATTTAAGTAAAGCAATTGGTAGAAGAGGTCAAAATGTAAGACTTGCGACAAAACTCTTAAATTATGAAATTAATATAATGACAGATGCAGAGGACTCCGAAAGAAGACAATTAGAATTTAAAGAAAAAACAGAGAACTTTGTAAAAAATTTAGAGTTAGACGAAACATTGGGTCAGCTACTTGTTGCCGAAGGTTTTTCGACTATTGATGACATCAAGGATAGTTCATCTGAAAATCTAATGAAAATAGAAGGTATAGAAGAAGATACTGCTAAAGCATTGATAGAAAGAGCTAAAGAGTTTCACAAAAAAGACCAAGAGGATATTTCTCAGAGAATTAAAGAATTAGGTCTTGAAGATGCATTGATTAATCTAAAAGGATTAACCCCAGGAATGTTAGTAACACTTGGTGAACAAAAAATTCTAACTTTAGAAGATTTCGCAGATTTAGCATCTGATGAATTAACTGGTGGTTATGATGTGGTTAAAGGTGAGAGAGTAAAAATCCAAGGTTATCTTGAAGATTTTGCTCTATCAAAAGATGAAGCGGATGAACTAATTATGTCTGCACGAAATATTGTTTATAAAGATTGAGTGATGAGGTATGGAGAAAAAAACAAAATTAACAGTTTCAGGCTCAGCCAAAAAATCAATCAAAAACATTGAGATTGCTAAAAGCCAAGGAAAAAATTCTGTAGTAATTGAAAAACAAACTGGAAAATCTGCGAGTAGAGGTGGATCATTTAGATCTAGTACGAATAAGCCAAGAACATCTTCAAATTTCAATCGAGGAGCGCCATTAAAACCTTCATTTCATCCTAAATCACCCCCTATAACAAACGATTTTGAAAAGAGAAAACTTGCAGAGCAAAGAGCCACTAAAAGACTTAAAGGAGATACTGAAAACAAAGATAAAAAAACTTTAAAAGCAGGAACTAAGAAGAGAGAGCTAAAGTTAACTGTATCAAGAGCGCTAAGTGATGAGATTGATGCAAAACAAAGAAGTTTAGCATCAGTAAAGAGAGCAAGACAAAAAGAAATTAAAAATGCTACAAAAGATGTTTCTCAAGAAAATTTAAAAACTATTAAAAGAGATATTAATATTCCTGAAGCAATCACAGTAAGAGAACTTGCAAATAGAATGGCTGAACAATCAAGTAATGTAATTAAGCATTTATTTGGTATGGGTGTTACTGTGACTATCAATCAAACATTAGCTGCAGATACTGCAGAATATTTAGTTAAAGAATTTGGTCATAATCCAATTAGGGAGGAGAAAGCAGAAGAAATAATTCAAAAAATAAAAGCTTCAAGAGCTGAAAATTTAAAAAACCGACCACCAATAGTTACAGTTATGGGACATGTTGATCATGGTAAGACATCAGTGTTAGATGTTCTTAGAAGTGCAAATGTAGTTTCAGGTGAATTTGGTGGAATAACTCAACATATTGGAGCTTATCAAATTGAAAGCCAAGATAATAAATTAACATTTATTGATACACCAGGACATGCTGCTTTTACAGAAATGAGAGCTAGAGGATCAAAGTTAACGGATGTGGTTGTTTTAGTGGTTGCTGCAGATGATGGAGTTAAACCTCAAACTGTTGAGTCTATTAAACATGCTAAAGCAGCAAAGGTTCCAATTGTTGTAGCTATAAATAAATGCGATCTACCAGAGGCAGATCCTCAGAAAATAAAAAATCAATTATTAGAACACGAATTAATCGCTGAAGATTTATCTGGTGATACTTTAATGGTTGAAATTTCAACTAAAACAAAACAAAACTTAGATAAATTAGTAGAGTCTATAATACTTCAAGCAGAGATTTTAGATCTTAAAACAGATTATGAATCTAAAGCTACAGGTATTGTATTAGAGTCCAAAATTGATGTTGGTAGAGGTCCAGTAGCAAATATAATTGTCACTACTGGAACTCTCAAGAGAGGTGATTTTTTTGTTAGCGGTTTAAAATGGGGAAAAGTAAGAGCAATTATTAATGACAAAGGTCAAAATATTAATGAAGCTTTACCTTCTACTCCTGTTGAAATATTAGGAATAAATGGTGCAGCAAAAGCTGGAGATGACTTTATTGTTCTTGATACAGAAAAAGAAGCTAAGACATTGAGTGAAAATAGAGCTCAAGAAAGTAAGGATGGAAAGAATCCATTAACTTTTGCAACACAAGACTCTGCTTTTTCAGATAAATCTACAGAAGAATTAAATTTAATAATTAAATCTGATGTGCATGGATCATCTGAAGCAATTAAAAATGCAATTAGTCAAATCAAGCATGATGAAGTTAAACCTAAAATAATTTTAGCAGATATTGGAATGGTAACTGAGACAGATGTTACGTTAGCGAAGGCATCAAATGCTGTATTAATTGCTTTCAATGTTAAACCAAGTAAAGAAGCAAAAAAACTTGCTGAAAATGAAAAGATAAAAATATCTTCATACAATATTATTTATGAAGTTCTAGATTATATAAAACAAAGAATGTCAGGATTATTGGCGCCTGATGTCCAAGAAAAAATTACTGGTACCGCACAAATTTTAGAGATATTTAAAGTTTCAGGTGCAGGAAAAGTTGCTGGCTCAAAAGTAATGGAGGGAGAAATTAATAGTACTTCAGATGTGAGAATTATTAGAGATGGTGCTATTATTTATACTGGAAAAGTTTCGACAATATTTAGAGAAAAAAACCAAGTTAAACAGGTAAGTGATGGTCAAGAATGTGGAATAACCGTTAAAGATTATATGGATTTCCAAAAAAATGACACAATAGAGGCTTTTAGTGTTACATCTACAGAGAGGTCAATTTGATGGCAGATAGAATAGGAAAACCAGTTTCACAAAGACAGCTTAGAGTAGGTGAGATGATTAAGCAGTCTTTAAGCATGATTTTTATTAGAAATGAGGCTAAGGTGCCGAATTTAGAAACAAACACTATAACGGTTACTGAGGTTAGAATGAGTCCTGATTTAAAAATTGCTAAAGCATATGTTCTTCCATTGGGTGGAAAAGATGCGGAGGAAACAATTAATGTTCTAAAGGAATATTCATTTTTAATTAGAAAAATTTTATCACAAAAAGTGGTTATGAAATTTTTACCAAAATTACTTTTTAGAAAAGACGAATCTTTTGAGTATGCGGAAAAAATAGAAAACTTAATAAAACAAACAAATAAATAGGAAGAAAGAGGCATGAACAAAAAGGCACAAGAATTAGCAATGCACGATAAAGATACGGGATCTTCAGAGATACAGATCGCTTTGCTAACAGAGAAAATTGAAACTCTCTCTAAACATATTAAGCAATTCAAAAAGGATAAACATTCATCTGTTGGATTGTTGAGAGCGGTAAATAGAAGAAAGAAATTGTTAGAATACCTAAAGAAAAATAAAATGGATTCTTACAAAAATGTACTGTCGAAATTGAATTTAAGAAAATAGAAGTCAAGATAGATAGATAGAATGGAACGAAACGAACGAAACGAAATGGAAATGAAATGTTTAAAGTATATAAGAAGGAAATTGAAGTAGCAGGAAAGAAGATAAGTTTAGAAACAGGTAAAGTAGCAAGACAGGCAGACGGTGCAATAATCGCAACATGTGGAGAGACAGTCGTACTAGCAACAGTAGTTGGAGCAAAAAAAGTAAATCCTGATATGGATTACTTTCCTTTATCTGTAAATTATCAAGAAAAATATTATGCAGCAGGAAAAATCCCAGGTGGATATTTTAAAAGAGAAGCAAGACCAACTGAAAGTGAAACATTAATCTCTAGATTAATTGATAGACCAATCAGACCTTTGTTTCCTGATGAATTTAAAAATGAAGTTCAGTTATTACCAACGGTAATTTCATACGATAAAGAAAATGAACCAGATATTTTATCAATTATTGCATCATCAGCAGCATTAGCTATATCAGGTATGCCATTTATGGGTCCTGTAGGAGCTTCAAGAGTAGGTTTTATAGATGGAAAATATGTTTTAAACCCATCTAAATCAGAATTAGAAAAATCAAAATTAGACCTAGTTGTAGCAGGTACAAAAGATGCTGTGCTTATGGTTGAGTCTGAAGCAAGCGGTTTAACAGAAGAAGAAATGTTAAATGCAGTTAAATTTGGACATGAAGGATTTGTTCCAGTAATTGAAATGATCGAGGAACTTGCAAAAGAATGCAGAAAACCTGAGTGGACTGTTGAAAAGAAAGATTTATCAGAGGTTAAGAAAAAACTTGAGGAAACTTTTACGGAAGATCTTAAGAAAGCTTTTGCAACAAGAGATAAACAGGATAGATCAAATCAAATTTCTGAAATCACTGATAAAGCTAAAAAGCTTTATGAGGAAGATGAAAACTACACAGATCTTGATGTTAACAGTCAGTTAAAAAATCTTGAAAAATCAATTGTTAGAACTGATATTCTAAAAAATAAAAATAGAATTGATGGTCGAGGATTGTCAGATGTAAGACCTATTGAATGTGAAGTAGGCGTTTTACCAAGAGCACATGGTTCTGCTTTATTTACTAGAGGAGAAACCCAAGCAATTGTTGTAGCAACTCTAGGAACATCTGATGACGAGCAAAGAATTGAAAGTTTAGATGGATTACAAAGAGAGCGATTTATGCTTCACTATAATTTTCCTCCTTTTTCAGTTGGAGAAACTGGAAGAATTGGAACAGGTAGAAGAGAAATTGGACATGGTAAATTAGCTTGGAGAGCAATTAACTCTTCATTACCTACAAAAGAAGCATTTCCATATACTTTTAGAGTAGTTTCAGAGATTACTGAGTCTAATGGTTCTTCTTCAATGGCTACTGTTTGTGGAACTTCTTTAGCATTAATGGATGCGGGAGTACCAATTAAAGAGCCAGTTGCAGGTATAGCAATGGGTTTGATTAAAGAAGGTGATGATTTTAGTGTCTTATCAGACATTTTAGGGGATGAAGATCATTTAGGTGATATGGACTTTAAAGTTGCTGGAACCAAAGATGGAATTACTTCTCTTCAAATGGATATCAAAATTACAGGTATTACCTTTGAAATTATGGAGCAGGCATTGAGCCAAGCTAAAGATGGAAGAGTTCATATCTTAGGTGAAATGAATAAAGCATTATCAGCTTCAAGAGAAGATGTTGGAAAACACACTCCAAAAATGGAACAAGTTAATGTTGATAAAAAAGACATTGCAGCTGTGATTGGAAAAGGTGGAGCAACGATTAGAGAGATTGTTGAAAAATCAGGTGCAAAAGTAGATGTAAATGACGAAGGTGTAGTAACAGTTGCTGCTCCTGATGAAGAATCTAGAAACATCGCAATGCAAATGATTAAAGACATCACTGCAAAAGCTGAATTAAACAAAATTTATTCAGGTAAAGTAATGAAGATTATGGAGTTTGGTGCATTTGTTAATTTCTTAGGAAAACAAGATGGACTAGTTCATATCTCAGAACTTGCAGATAAAAGAGTAGCTAAAGTTACTGACGTTGTCAAAGAGGGTGACGAAGTAAAAGTTAAAGTGATTGGTTTCGATAGAGGTAAAGTTAAACTTTCTATGAAACAAGCTGCTGAATAATCTATAACTTAAATTAAAATTTTTAAACCCCTGGAATGAGAGTTCTGGGGGTTTTTTATATTGAAGATAAATTTATTTTTTTTGAGTATTTTTTATTTGGAACATTTTTTATAACTGCTTGGCCACAACGCATTATTCCTCGTTTTTTATCAAATGTCATTTTGGGTTCACCGTATAATTTCCATCCATTCGATAATGCCTCAGTTACTCGATTACAAAATCTTGCTGTATCATCATCAGTAATAAATCTGTATCCCTTCATATATTTTTAACTAAATTTAACTAAATTTTAGGTTATATTTTTAGGATCTGGCATCCCAACCTTGTTATATCCAGCATCTACATAGTGAATTTCACCAGTAACACCATTTGCAAGTTCACTTAATAGATATAAAGCTGAATTTCCAACATCATGGATATCCACATTTCTCTTAAGGAAAGAATGGTCTTCATTCCATTTATATAAGAATTTTGCGTCTCCAATTGCAGAGGCAGCCAATGTCTTGATAGGTCCTGCACTTATAGCATTTACTCTCATACCTTTAGCACCCAAATCTCTAGCTAAATATTTAACACTGGCCTCTAAAGCTGATTTACAAACACCCATTACGTTATAATTTGGAATTGCTTTAGTAGACTCGTAAGTTAAAGTTAATAAGCTTCCACCTTGTTTCATTACCTTTGAAGCTTCTTTTGCTACTTCAGTAAATGAAAAGCATGAGATTAACATACTTCTTAAAAAGTTTTCTCTAGTCGTATTTAAATATTCACCTGATAACTCTGATTTATCAGAGAAAGCAACTGCATGAACTACAAAATCAATTTCACCCCATTGGGATTTGATATCCTCAAATAATTTTACAACTTCTTCTTTTTTTTCAACATCACAACTAAATGTAACATTTGAATTTAATTTTTCTGCTAAAGGAACTACTCTTTTTTTTAAAGCATCACCCAAATAAGTAAATGCTAACTCAGCTCCAGCCTCTGCAAGTTTTTGAGAAATACCCCAAGCAATAGATCTTTCATTGGCAACTCCCATGATTAATCCTTTTTTACCTTTCATCAAACTCATAGTTTAAACCTTTTCAAAAATTAAAGCAGCGTTAGTTCCACCGAAACCAAAACTATTAGACATTACTGTATTTAAAGTTGCACCAGTTTCAGTTTTTGAAACTATTGGAAATTTTTTAGCTTCTTCATCCATCTCACTAATGTTTGCAGAGCCAGCAATGAAATTATTTTTCATCATTATTAAACAATAGATTGCTTCATGAACCGAAGCAGCACCTAGTGGATGTCCTGATAAAGATTTTGTTGAACTAATTTTTGGAATATTGTCTCCAAAAGTATTTTTAACAGCATTTAGTTCTGTAATATCTCCAACTGGAGTAGAAGTTCCATGAGTATTAATATAATCAATTTTATTTTTAGCAGTAGACATTGCCATTTGCATACATCTTACAGCTCCTTCACCAGATGGAGCTACCATATCGTATCCATCTGAAGTTGCTCCATAACCAGTTAATTCTGCGTATATTTTAGCACCTCTCGCTTTAGCATGTTCGTATTCCTCAAGCACTAGCACACCTGCACCACCTGCAATTACAAAACCATCTCTTGTTTTGTCATATGCTCTTGATGCTGTTTCAGGTGCATCATTATATTTTGATGATAAAGCAGTCATTGCATCAAACATTGCCGTCATTGCCCAATGAACTTCTTCACTTCCACCTGCAAAAACAACATCTTGTTTGCCCATTTGAATTAATTCCATTGAATTACCAATACAGTGTCCACTTGTTGCACATGCAGAACTCATAGTGTAGTTGGTTCCTTTAATTTTAAATGGTACTGCAAGTGTTGCTGAGGCAGTACTAGCCATTGTTCTTGGAACAATAAAGGGCCCCATTAGTTTTGGAGTTTTAGCTCTAGTTTTGTCTGCTGCAAGTATTACGTTTTCAATTGATGGGCCACCGGAACCCATTACAATCCCAGTTTTAAAATTACTCACTTCATTTTCTTCTAACCCTGAATCTTCAATAGCCTCCTTCATAGCTATATAATTATAAGCTGAACCTGAACCCATAAATCTTATTGTTTTTCTATCTATATGATCCTCTAGTTTAATATTTGGTTTACCATGAACATGACTTTTTAAATTATGCTCTTTGTATTCTTCTGCAAAAGAGATTCCTGATTTTGAATTCAATAAAGACTGATGAACTTCTTCTTGATTGTTTCCTAAACAAGAGACAACTCCTAAACCTGTAATAACTACTCTTCTCATTATTTAAATAACCCTACTTTTAAACTTTCAGCTGAATATATTTTTTTATTATCTGCAAGAACAATTCCATTTGCAAGCCCAACAGTTGTTCCTCCTGGAGACATAATTTTCTTCATATCTATTTCATATCTTACATTTTTTACACTCTGTAAAACTTCGCCAGTAAATTTTACAGTACCAACTCCTAAAGCTCTTCCTTTTCCAGGATTTCCTAGCCAACCTAGAAAAAATCCTACCAGTTGCCACATTGCATCTAAACCTAAGCATCCTGGCATAACCGGATCTTTTTTAAAATGACAATCAAAAAACCAAAGATCATCTTTAATATCTAATTCAGCTTTTAAAGAGCCCTTATTAAATGTACCATTATTTTCATTGATTTCAGTTATTCTGTCAAACATAAGCATTGGCGGGAGTGGTAATTTTGCATTACCAGGACCAAAAAGATCACCATTCCCACAAGTTATTAGATCATCATAGGAGTATGAGTTTTTTTTCATATTCGAGCACCCTTAATACTTGATTTAATCCTAATATAATATAATAAAACACTATATTTTTATTCATACTTTAGAATAATTATAAAAAACAATGCCAAAAAACTGTAATTTTATTGAAAAATTAAGAGAAGTTGGGCTTAGACCGACCAAGCAAAGAATAAAAATGTGTGAAGTTTTGTATAATAGAGAAAAAACTTTCCATTTCACAATTAATGATCTTGTTAAAATGATATCTGAAAAAATGAATGAAAAGATATCTCTAGCCACAGTTTATAACACAGTTCATGCATTTGAAAAAAAAGGATATTTAAAAGAAATTTCGATCGATAGTCACAAAAGTTATTTTGATACAAACACATCAGCACATCATCATTTTTTTGATGAAGATACGCATGAGCTAATTGATTGCGATGAGAGCGATATAGATAAAATTAATATTAGAAAAAATATTACAGGAAAAAAAATAAATTCTGTTGAAGTGTTGGTTAGAGTTGCGAGTGATAATCAAACTCAAAAATAATTTAATTAAATCATACACTTAAAATCTACATTATAATAATTCTAAACTATTGACATACTATCAATATGCATTATATGGTTTGATAATATTAAAAAGGAGAAAAAATGTCTTTAAAAGGAAGTAAAACAGAAGAAAATTTAAAAGAAGCGTTTGCTGGTGAAAGTCAAGCAAACAGAAGATATCTTTATTTCGCACAAAAAGCTGACATAGAAGGTTACAATGATGTAGCTGCAGTTTTTAGATCAACAGCCGAAGGTGAAACTGGTCATGCACATGGTCATTTGGAGTATCTAGAAGAAGTTGGTGATCCAGGAACTGGTATGCCAATTGGTGAAACAAAAGCAAATTTAGCTTCGGCAGTACAAGGCGAAACTCATGAGTATACTGATATGTACCCTGGTATGGCTAAAACAGCTAGAGAAGAAGGCTTTGAAGAAATTGCTGACTGGTTTGAAACTTTAGCTAAAGCTGAAAAATCACACGCTGGTAAATTTCAAAAAACTTTAGAGTCTATTAGCTAATCAAATTTCTTAGTGGGCGTTAGTCGCCCACTAAAAACAATCAGAATTCCAAAAAACTTAATTATATGAGCAAAGAAGGAAGTTTAGGTGCACCTATAAGACATCCTATAGATTTTGAGCATCCTGATTTTTTAAATCCTGAAAAGTTAGACGCCGAAATGAGAAGAGTGTTTGATATTTGTCATGGATGCAGGAGATGTTTTAATCTTTGTGACTCTTTCCCAAAGCTATTTGACATGATTGATGAATCTAAAAATGAGGATGTTGAAAGCTTATCTAGCGATCAATTTGCCCCTGTAGTTGATGCATGTACATTGTGTGATATGTGTTTTATGACTAAATGCCCATATGTTCCACCTCATGATTTTGATTTAGATTTTCCACATTTAATGCTGCGATATAGAACAGCTCAAAAAAAATTAGGTAAATTATCAAGTGTACCAACACAATTAGCTCAAATAGACCGAAACGCTAAAATTGGTGTCTTGTTCTCTAAAATAGTTAACTGGGCATCAAATATTAAAAATAAATTAATTAGAAAAATCTTAGAATTAATTACTGGAATAGATAAAAGAGTTCAGTTACCAAAATATAACTCAGAAACTTTTTCTAATTTTTTCAAAAAAAATAGAGATAAGATAAATTATCAAACACCTTCTAAAGATAGAAAAGTAGTTATTTATTCAACTTGTTTTGTAAATTTTAATAAAAAAAATACGGGTGTTGCTGCATTAAAAGTTTTGAAAAAAAATGGTGTAGAGGTTCAAGAAGCTTATCCTGGTTGTTGTGGGATGCCATTTTTAGAGCAAGCAGATCTGCCAAAAGTTGTTGAACAAGCAAAAAAAGTTTCTAAGGATTTAATCGAATGGATTGATAAAGGATATAAAGTAGTAACCTTAACAGCTAGTTGTGGATTGATGTTAAAATTCGAATGGCCCTTGTTATTACCAAACGATGAAAAAATAAAAAAATTATCTTCAAATGTTATGGATATTGATGAGTATGTTGTGGACATTGCAAACAATGAGGGATTAGCAGAAGGATTAAATGAGATTGATGGAGGAGTAACCGTGCATCATGCTTGTCATGCTAGAGCACAGAATATGGGTATTAAAGCAAGAGATATGTTAAAATTGATACCAAACGTTAAAATTGATGTAGTTGAAAGATGTGCAGGTCATGGAGGAACTTTTGGAGTAATGAAAGAAACTCATGATTTAGCAAATAAAGTTGGAAGACCTACAGCTAGACAAATAAAAACTAAAAATAATAAGTATATGGCTTCTGATTGTCCCTTAGCTGGTAAACATTTAAAACAGTTAGAAGTTGATACAAATATATCTAATGATGAGGCACTACACCCTATCGAATTGATGGCAAAAAGTTATAACTTATGATCATGCCTAGAGAAAAAAGAGAAATTCAAAAAGAAGACGTCATGCCTTTAGATGTTTACATAGAAAAGAGACGTGAATTAAGAAAAAGTATTGTTGATTATAAAAAAAATAGAAGAGTTGCTTTAGGGCCTTATGCTACTTTTTATTTTGAAAGTTATGAAACAATGTTAGCTCAAGTACAAGAAATGCTATACATTGAAAAAGGTGGTGATGAGCAACTTCAGGATGAGTTATCTGCGTACAATCCTTTAATACCTAACGGCAAAGAACTAACAGCAACTTTAATGTTTGAAATAGATAATCCTATCTCAAGGGCTGCTTTTCTTGGAAAAGTTGGTGGAATAGAAGAAACAGTATTTATGAAAATAAATGGTGAGAAAATTAAAGCAGTTCCCGAAGAAGATGTTGATAGAACTTCTTCTGAAGGAAAAGCTTCATCAGTACAGTTTATTCATTTTAATTTTACTGATGATCAAATAGAAAAATTTCAATCTAATAGCTCAGAAATTGAGCTTGGAATTGACCATAAAGAGTATTCTCATAGCACAAAATTATCTAAAGAAAATATAGCCTCTTTATCTAATGATTTTAGTTAATTTAGTCCCCAAATATTTTCTGTTTTAATCCACCCTTCAAATTCTTCTGATATAATTTTACACCAATTTTTTTCACATTTTTCTATAATTAATAATCTTCCCTCTTTTATTTGAGCAATTGGTTTAGCAAAAGATGTAGGTTTTTTAAATAAAACTTTATCTTTCGTAGCTATTACAGAATTACTTTTTTTTAATTGAGAGATATGAATCCACCCACTGTTATTTTTTAAATCTATAATTCGCCTGAAATTCTCTTTTTTATCGATTTGTTTTAATGGAAGATTTATTTTTTTATAAACGTATTTAATATCAGATTCAAAACTTGGTCCGTAACGAACGTTTACTTTATTTTTTTTAAGAGAGACAAAAATTTCATTAGCAAACGAAATGTGAGTAAAAAATAACAAAAAAAATACTATATAAATTTTTTTTATTATTTGCATAAGCATTTTTTTCTTTTATTAATTTTTGCTTTTCTGAAATTTAAATTTAATAGATCTAGAATTAGAATGTATCCATTTAAATTTTGTCCAATATTTAATATTTTTTTTAAAACTTCATTAGCTTGTAAAGTACCTATTATTCCTGCAACGGTTCCTAAAATTCCCCCATATTCACAATTTAAAATTTCATCAGATATTGTTTCTTCTTGATAAAAACATCTCAAGCAAGGATCTTTTTTGTTGGTAAAATTAAAAGTAAAAATGTGACCATCAAACTTACTTATAGCACCAGTAACTAAAAATTTTTTATATTTTAGACTTAAATCATTTATTAAAAATTTACTTTCAAAGTTATCAGTCCCATCAACAATATAATCATAATTTTTAATAATTTTTTCAAATGTAGTTTTATTTAATTTTAAATTAAAAATATTTATTTTTGTCTTTGGATTAATTTTATTTAATTTTTTTTTTGCAATCTTTACTTTGGATTGATTTATATCTTTTTCATTATACAGGCTTTGTCTGTGGATATTAGAGAGACTTACAGTATCACGATCTGCAATCCCAAGTGTACCAATACCCGATCTAGTTAAAAATTCTGCTACTGGGCAACCTAGACCACCCATACCAACTATCAATACTTTTGAAGATAAAATTTTTTTTTGACCCGTTGCACCAATATTTTTAAGAATTATTTGCCTCGAGAATTTCTCTATTTCTTTTTTGTTTAAATTTTTGCTCATTTTCCTGTTGAGCCAAACCCACCTTCTCCTCTAATTGTTTCTGGTAGATTATCAGTTTCCTCAAGATCCATTTTAATTACAGGAGTTAAAATCATTTGTGCTATTCTATCCTTGTTATTTATTAAAAAATCACTTTTTCCGTGATTAAAAAGGATTACTTTTATTTCTCCCCTGTAATCACTATCAATAGTTCCAGGTGTATTTAAAACACTAATGTTGTTTTTTGCAGCTAAACCAGATCTTGGTCTTATTTGGATTTCGAAATCACTTGAAAATGCAACAGCAAGCCCTGTTGGTACTAAGCATGATGAGTTTGCTTTAAGATTAATAGGCTCTTTTAATAATGCCATCAAATCCATACCTGATGCACCTTCTGTTTTGTAAGCGGGTAATTCAACCGCAGGGTCTAACTTTTTGATAAGAACTTTTGCCATTAATTTAATTGATAAATTATTCTATCAACTATTTCATCAGAAATTCCAGATTTTTTTTTGTACGAAAGTTTTTCTTTTTTAACGTCTTTGTTTTTATAATGAATTGTTACTTCATTATAATCAGAATTAAATCCTATATCTTTATTTGATACATCATTAGAAATAATCCAGTCACAACTTTTCTTATTTAATTTTTCCTCTGCATTTTTATCAATCTCATTAGTTTCTGCTGCAAATCCAATGACAAGTTCAGGTCTCATAGAGTTATGGTTAGACACATAATGAAGTATATCTACATTCTTTTCTAAATTTAAGTTTAAATTCTCTTGTTTTTTAATTTTATTTTCATACTTTTTGTTAATTTTAAAATCAGCTACCGCAGCAGAGAAAATTGCTACATCAACAGGTAAATTTTCTTGAGTAGCAACTAACATTTCATCTGCTGTTTCAACTTTTATAAGATTAATATCTTTAGTTATTTCAAGATTAGTTGGACCTGATATTAATGTTGTATCAAAACCTTTTTTGGATAATGATTTTGCTAATTCATATCCTTGTTTGCCACTTGATTTATTTGTAATAAAACGAACTGGATCTATGTACTCATTAGTTGGACCTGCTGTAACTAATGCTTTAAATTTTTTGTTATTTTTTTGAGTTAAGAAATATTTATCAACTTCTTCAGCAATTACTGATGGGTCTGACATTTTACCCTCTCCATATTCACCACATGCCATATCACCAACCTCTGGACCTATTAGTTTATAACCAAACCCTATTAATTTTTTTATATTTGTTTTAGTAGTTGGATGCTTCCACATTCTTACATTCATTGCTGGTGCTAAAATAATGTCTTTATCTGATGCCAAAACAACAGTAGATGCCAAATCATCAGTTGTTCCTTGAGCCAGTTTCGAAATTGTATTTGCCGTTGCAGGTGCAATTACAATTATATCTGCCCATCTTGAAAGTGAAATATGATCCATTTCAGCCTCATTTTCTACACTAAATAAATCACTATAAACTTTACCTTGAGAAAGTGATGTTATTGAAAGTGGAGTTACAAACTCTTTTGCACTTGTTGTGAGAATTGTCTTTATTTCTGCACCATTTTTTTTAAAAAGCCTAATTGTTTCAAGACTTTTATAAGCAGATATTCCTCCACAGATAATAAATAGTATTTTTTTATTTAACAAATTTTTCATCTGCAGAATTAAAATACTATAAGGCCAAAAATTACAAGAAGTAATAAACCAATAATAGATTGATTTCTAAATGCTATCATTTCTGATTTCTTATCATTCAGAGCGGTGTAAGAATTTGAATTTTGTGGAATTTGACCACTAGCTAAAAACGTTAATGCTTGATTTGCTTTATCCATAATCTCAGGAAATTCTGGTAAACGTTTAATCACTTCAGATGTATTTTTTAAAGTTTCATTTAAATTATTAATTGGATCTTTGGTTTCTTTAAGCCAATTTTCTAGTACAGGCTTTGAAGTTGTCCAAATATTTGTGTTTGGATTTAACTTTCTTGCTACACCTTCAACAACAACCATAGTTTTTTGCAACATTAATAATTGAGGTTGAGTTTGCATATTAAACTTTTCTGTTACATCAAACAATTGTTTGAGTAATTTACCTCCCGAAATATCTTTTACTTCCTGACCAAATATAGGCTCACCAATTGATCTCAAAGCTTGAGCTAGATCATCGATTGGTACTTCTTTTGGAACTAATCCAGCCACTAAATGAACTTCAGCTACCTTACGATAATCTCTTTGAATAAATCCAAATAAAATTTCTGCTAAAAACCTTTTACTAAGTTTATCTAACCTGCCCATAATCCCAAAATCTATAGGTACAATTTGGCCACTATTATCAACAAAAATATTTCCTTGATGCATATCTGCATGAAAAAAACCATCTCTTACAGCATGTCTTAAAAAATGTTGGATAATATCTTCAGCTATTTTATTAGTATCTAAATTTCTTTTCTTTAGCTCCTCAGCTTCTCTTATTGAAATTCCATCTATCCAATCCAAAGTCATTACATTTTCACTAGTAAAATTCCAATAAATTTCAGGAACTTTAAATCCAGCATCATTTTTAGTGTTTTCAGCATATTCATTAGCCGCAGCAGCTTCGAATCTTAAATCCATTTCAAGATTAGTTATTTCTTTAAGTAAAAAAACAACTTCAACAAGTTTTAATCTTTTTGTTTTTTTTACAAATGACTCAATAATAAATGCAAATAACATCATTGCATCTATTTCCTCATTGAATATTTTTTTTATATTTGGTCTTAAAATTTTTATTGCTACATCTTTAATTGTTCCATTATCATTTATTTTTGCTTTATGAACTTGTGCAATTGATGCAGCAGCAACTGGTTCACTTAAATCAATTATTGAATTAAATGCATCAACTCCAAGATCTTCTTTAATAATTTCTTTTGCTTCATGAATTGAAAAAGGTGGTAATCGATCTTGAAGTTTTTCTAGCTTTAAAGATAATTCTTCTCCAATTATATCTGGTCTAGTAGCAAGAAATTGACCAAGTTTGATGAAAGTTGTACCCATAGATTCTAATGACCTAGATAGTCTTTCACCATCATCTTCAATTAAATTACTTTGTTCCTTTTTTTCAAATGAAATAGATAAAATTTGGAATAATATTGTTACAGCTAAAGGAGGTTTTTTAAATTTTGATGCAATTTTTAAAATATCTGATTTTGCAATTTTTCTTCCTAATTTAAATAAAGTAATAAGTTTTTTAATCATTAAATTTTCCAACCACTATGAATTGAAACAATACCACCAGAAATATTTCTATAAGAACATTTATGAAAATTATTTTTTTCCATCAACTCTATTAATTCATCTTGATTAATAAATTGTTCAATACTTTTGATTAGATATTCGTAAGGTTCTTTTTCTCCAACTACAAACTGACCAATAATAGGAATGAGTTTTGAATAATTTTTATATACAAAATCAAGATTTGAATTTTGAATCTTAGAAAATTCCAGACATAGATAGCGTCCACCAGGCTTCAAAACTCTATAGGCTTCTGAAAGTGCTTTATTTAAATTTATTGTATTTCTTAGCCCAAAGCTAATAGTGTAATAATCAAATGAATTGTCTGTTATTGGTAATTTTTCTGCTGGAGAAATAACCCATTTTATATTTTTGTAATTAGATAATTTTTGCTTTCCTTGACTAACCATTCCTTTATTAGGATCTACACAAGTAATTTCAGCCTCTTTATTTGTGCTATCTAAAAATAACTTTCCAATATCCCCCGTCCCACACGCAACATCTATTAATTTTCTATTAACTCTCGGATTCATCATATTGATTAAACTTTTTTTCCAATATCTATGTACACCCATAGACATAAAGTCATTCATCAAGTCATATTTGTTGTAGACCTGATTAAACACATTTTCTACAAGTCCTTTTTTATTTTGAAGATTTTGTTGCATAAAAAAATATATATTGAATATAGTATCAAATGCCAGAATTACCAGAAGTAGAAATTGTTAGACAATCCCTTCATAAAAAGATCAAAAAAAAAAGCATAAAAAAAGTAATAATCAGAAACAGGAATTTAAGGTTTAAAATACCAAGTGATTTTGAAAGTTTTCTTAAAAATAAAAAAATAATTGAAGTTAGTAGATTTTCTAAATATTTGATTATCCATTTTCAAAATGAAGATTATTGTTTAATACATTTAGGAATGTCAGGAACAATTCATATTCTTGATAAGAAAAAGCCTCTAAAATTTACGAATACTAGTTTTTATCATTCCCCTTTTTTACCTAAAAAACACAATCATGCAGTGTTTGTATTTGATAGCTTGAAAGTAATTTATAATGATCCGAGACGTTTTGGATTTTTTGAAATAATTAAAAATTATCAAGATCTACAGAGAAGATTTAAATCAATGGGACCTGAACCATTTAGTGACAAATTTAACTTAAATTATGTAGTTAATTATTTTAAGAAAAAAAATAAGGATATAAAAAGTTTCTTACTTGATCAGAGATTTGTTTCTGGAATAGGTAATATTTATGCAAGTGAAATTCTTTTCGCTAGTAAAATAAATCCATTTAAAAAGGCAAAAAGACTTAACAAAAATGAATGTTTAAATATTATTTTAAATTCTAAGAAAATACTTAAACAGGCAATTAATAAGGGAGGTTCAAGTATAAGAGATTTTAAAGATATTTCAGGTAACAAAGGTAACTTTCAAAAAGAGTTTAAAGTTTATCAGCAAGACGGTACCAGTTGTAAGCGTAAGCATTGCAACGGTATTATAAAAAAAAAAATAACATCAAATAGATCAACTTTTTTTTGTATTTCTTGTCAAAAATAGTCAAATATTTAGTTGACCACTTTAAATTCTCAAGCTATACCCCTGCGCAGATGGCAAACACAAAATCAGCAATTAAGAGAATTAGAAGAATTTCTAAACAAACAGCAGTAAATAAAGCTAGAAAGAGCAGGTTTAGAAATGCTCTTAAGAAAATGAACCTTCTAATTGATGGTAAAAAGAAAGATGAAGCTCTTAAATTTCTACCGAAGTTAAACTCTGAGTTGATGAAAATTGCAAAAACAGGAATAATAAAAAAACAAAATGCTTCTAGAAATGTTTCTAGAATAACAAAAAAAATTTCTGCAATCTAAACGTTAGTTTAAATTTTCAAACAACTCCTGATATCCACATTATATATTTAAGTTTTGTATTAAGTTACTATATTTAGATTTAGTAAATATTTGGATTATCTCCATTCAATCTATATTTGATTTAATTTTAATTCAATCAATTAATTGATTCAATCTATATTCGATTCAATTTATAATTTTAAATTAAGTTTAATTTAGAATTATTTTTTAAAATATAAATCACAATCATAGATTTTATTTTTTTTTATATTTCTTTATTAACTTGTTGCAAATTTTTTTAAATAGTTCTAACTGAGATTTCCTCTTAAGTTATGAATAAATTAACAAATACAAAAAATATTAATAATTTTTCTTCTGAAAGTTTCGAATGGAAGCAAGTACAGAATGAAATGAAAAATAAACTAGGCTTAGAAGTTTATGAGAGCTGGTTAAAAAAGATTTCTTTTGTTGAGGAATTCAATAATTACTTATTATTGTCAGTTCCAACAAGATTTATCAGAGATTGGATTACATCAAGGTATTTAGACCAAATATTACAGATAATTAAGGTATATAAAAAAGACATTATTAGAATTGAGTTCAAAATAGTTGAGAAAGCTCAAGATATCACCTTAAAAGAAAATAATATTAAAGAGAATAATACTAATGAAAAAGTTTCATTTATAAAAGACTCTTACCTTCAGTATAATCGAATTGATCCAAATAAAAGATTTGATAATTTTATTACAGGTTCAAGTAACAAATTAGCTTACGAAGCTTCTTTAAAAGTTTCAGAAAATATATCTCATTATAATCCACTTTATATTTATGGTGGAGTTGGGATGGGAAAAACTCACTTATTAAATTCAATAGGTTTAGAGCTTAAAAAAAATAATAAAGTAATGTTTATTTCAGCCGAACGTTTCATGTATCAGTTTGTAAAATCAATTAAATCAAACGACATGGTTAAGTTTAAAGAATATTTTAGAAATACAGATATTTTATTAATTGATGATATCCAGTTTATAAGTGGAAAAGAGGCTATGCAGGAGGAGTTTTTTCATACATTTAATGCATTACTTGATAAGGGATCTCAAATAATTGTATCAGCTGATCGATCACCAAACAAATTATCAAGGATTCAAGAAAGAATTAAATCAAGATTTTCTGGCGGGTTAGTTGTTGATATTCAAAAGCCAGACCTTGAGCTAAGAAAAAAAATAGTTGAAAAAAAAACTGAAGAATTGAATGCTTTGTATAGTGATCAATTACAAGTTTCTATAGAAATTCAAGATTTTATAAGTAATGAGATAACTGGAAGCGTAAGGGAACTAGTTGGAGCAATAAACCGGGTTGTTTCATTTTCAAGAATTTACAACAAAGTCCCAAATCTTGCTGAAACTAAAGTAGTATTAAAGGATTTATTAAATTTAGCAGAAAATAAGGTTACAATAGATCTAATTCAGACAATTGTTTGTAAGTTTTTCAAAATAAGCAAAAATGAAATGCTATCATCAAGAAGATCAAGATATTTAGTAAGACCTAGACAAACGGCAATTTATTTAACTAAAATTTTGACTTCTAAATCATTACCTGAAATTGGAAGAGAATTTTCTAACCGAGACCATACAACAATAATTCATTCAGTAAAAACAATTGAAAAGATAAAAGAAAAAGATCCTGAGATGGTTGATAATATCAATAAATTAAAAAATCAGATTTTATATAATAATAAAGAAAATGAAATTTAACGTAAATCAACAAGACCTTCAGCAAGCTTTAAATTATTGCCAAGGTGTTATTGAGAAAAGAAGCACACTACCAATTCTTTCAAACATTCTGTTAGATGCAAGTAACTCAAAACTTACTATTACAGCAACTGATCTAGATTTAATATTTATACACCAGTTAAACAATGTAGAAATATTAGAGGAGGGAAAAACAACTACAACATCCTCAATAATGTATGATATTATAAGAAAGTTTAATTCAGGAAAAAAAATAAATCTTTCTCTAACAGATATTAGTAAATTACAAGTAGAGTCTGAAAAATCTATTTTTAATTTGAATTGTATAAGCGCAACAGAGTTTCCACTGACAGATGAAAATTTTAATCAAAATGAATTTATAATTAAATCAAAACAACTTTTGAAATTATTAAATAAATGTAAATTTTCAGTTTCTAATGACGAAACAAGGCATTACCTAAGTGGAATTTATTTTCATCAGACAGAAGTTGAAGATAAAAATTATTTAACAGCAGTTGCTACTGATAGTCATAGAATGTCTATTTCAAAAATTAGATTAGAGGAAAAAATTGATTTTGATCCAATAATTTTACCTAAAAAAACAATTTTTCAACTCTGCTCTTTATTAGATAGCTATGATGGAGATGTAAAAGTTTCAAATGTGAAATCAAAAATAAAATTTGAATTAAATAATAGTATTTTAATTTCAAAACTTATTGACGGAAAATTTCCTAATTACATTCAAGTTATACCTAAAAATAATCAAAAAAAATTAGAAATAGACTTAAAATTATTTTTAAATTCTGTTGATAGAGTAGCATCTGTTTCATTAGATAAAAAAGATGGTGTGAAATTCAATTTGTCTAAAGACACTCTAGATCTTTCGGTAAATAATACCAACAGTGGTGATGGTAAAGAAACTTTAAATGTTAAGTTTAATCATGACTTAGAGATAAGTTTTAACTCTAGATATTTGATAGATGTTGCTTCACAACTAGATGGAGAAAGAGTTGAAATTTTTTTTAATGATACTGGTTCACCAGCACTTATAAAAGATCCTGGTGATTTTGATAGTATTTTTGTGGTTATGCCAATGAAGGGTTAATTAATTAAATCTAACTCTGAATAAATATTTTTTTCAAGAATTTGAATAAAATTTTCTTTTGTTAGCCCAGAAGGAATTGGTTTTAGAATAGAGATTGTAATAGTTCTATTAGATTTTTTTTCAGCTTTTTTAGGCCATACATATCCAGAGTTAATTGCAACTGGCTGACAAGTAACATTTAGCTGTTCATAAATTCTTGAAGCACCTTTTTTAAAAGGTGGCCTTTCATTTGGAAGAACTCTAGTTCCTTGAGGAAAAATAATTAAAGGCCTATTAGAAGTGGCCATCATTTTTGAAATATCATCGAAAAAACCCAAGTTATCTTTTGTAACTTTGTTTCTTTTTATTGAAATTGATCCTATTTTTTTTAAGTACCAACCAAATATTGGAATTAACAATAATTCTTTTTTTAGAATAAATACAGGTGAGTTAAAGATAGTTTGTAAATAAAAAGTTTCAAACATTGATTGATGAGACGCCGCTATAAAAAATTTTTCATTATTAATAATATTTTCTCTTCCTTTGATTGAAATTTTTACTGATAGAACAAACCTTAAACAAAAACTGGCCCAATGGCCCATTAATTTACCTCCCATCAAAACAACTTTTTTTGGCAAAAAAAATGAGGGTAAAAAAATTATCGAAATAAAAATGATTCCAGTGAAAAACAATATTGAAAATAAAAAGTTTCTTATCATTTTTGTCAAAAGCTAAATTATATCTTTATGCTTTTGTCTTTTTCTTATTACTTTAATTTTTGATCCTTTTATTAATAATTCTATTGGTTTAGGTCTTAAATTATAATTTGAGCTAAGTGACATTCCATAAGCCCCCACATCACATATTGCTATTAAATCTTTTTCATTCAATACTTGAAATTTTTTTAATGTAACAAATTTATCTGTACTTTCGCAAATAGGACCTACAAATTCATATGGTTTTTTAGATGTTTTGTTAGATTTTGTAACAGGTAAAGTTTTATGAAATGCACCATACAAAGCAGGTCTCATTAAATCATTCATTGCGGCATCTAAAATTATAAATTTTTTACTTCCACTATCTTTAATATAGATTATTTTTGATACTAATGTCCCGGTATCGCCAATAATTGATCTACCTGGCTCAAATATAATTTTAGCTTTATGTTTTCTTAAAAATTTGAGAATAGCTGTGTTGTATTTTTTATAATTAAGTTTTTTATTTTTATCAGTGTAAGTAATGCCCATACCTCCACCTAAATCTATAAATTCAAATTTATGATTTGTTTTACTTAGAATTTGACTGACCGCTTTAAGCATTTTTTCATAAGGTCTATGGTCTAAAATTTGACTGCCTATATGAACACTTAGACATTTTAAATCAATATTATTTGAATTTTTGCAATAATTTATAATTTCATAGAATGTATTTTTATTTACACCAAATTTATTTTCTTTTTTCCCAGTGGATATTTGACTTAATGTTTTTGCATCTGTGTTGGGGTTTAGTCTCACACCAATTTTTACTCTTTTATTTTTTGATTTTGCTATTCGATTTATTTCTTTTATTTCACTTAAAGACTCAGCGTTAATAAGCAAAATTTTTTTATCAATAGCAAAGTTTATTTCACTTGTCGTTTTACCAACACCAGAAAATACTATTTTGCTTGGATTAATTCCTGCTTTTAGTGCCATCATCAGTTCTCCTACTGAAACAACATCAGCACCTAATCCAAATTTTTTAATTTCTCTAATTATATTAATATTTGTGTTGGATTTAACCGCAAAGCAGATAAGTGGTGAAAAAGATCTGAAGTTTTTTTTAAAATTATTAATATTTTCTTTTAATTTAGAATAGGAGTAAGAATAAAATGGAGTTCCAAATTTATTGGCAATTTTTTGGAGATTAATTTTTTCTATCGTTAGTGTTTTATTTATGTATTTCATTAAGCTAAGTTAACTGAAATTTTTTTTATTTCTGCTTTTTTATCTGGGTCTATGTATTTAGGATCACCTTTTTTTCCACAAGAAATAACGGCACAAAATAAAAATATAATTATGGTAAATTTTTTTATCATTTTTCTCTTTTATATTTCATTATCATTTTTTTAATATTATCAAAAGAAGTTCCACCATAAGATTTTTTCGAATTAATTGAATTTTTTAAATTAAATACTTTTAATACATCTTCTTTAAGTTTGGGTTCAATTTTCTTTAACTCATCTAAAGTTAATTCATTTAACTTCTTTTTTCTTTTTTCAGCCAAATTAACTACTGCAGCAGTTTTTTGGTATGCTTTTCTAAAAGACATTGAGTGATTTTTCACAAGATAGTCAGCTAAATCGGTGGCTGTAATATATCCAGAATTAGCAAGTTCTAACATTTTACTCTTATTGGGATTACAATTTTTTAGTATTTCATCGCAAATTTTTAAACAATTATTTAGATTGTCGTTTGATTTAAAAACAATCTCCTTATCGTCTTGTAGATCTTTAAAATATGACAGTGGTAAGCCTTTTAAAATTGTAAGCATTGAAAATAAATTTCCATAGGCGCTTCCCGATTTTCCACGCAAGTACTCTAAAAGATCAGGATTTTTCTTTTGAGGCATTATAGAAGATCCGGTAACAACTTTATCAGATAAATTGATCAAGTTAAAAGCATCTGAATTCCAAATAATTAACTCTTCAGCAATTCTAGAAATATGCATAGCACACACAGATGAAGCATATAAAAAATCTAAAACAAAATCTCTATCTGAAACTGTATCAATAGAATTATTTGTAGGTATTTTAAAACCAAGTTTTTTGGTTGTATAATTTCTATCTATATTAAATGATGTTCCTGCTAAAGCAGCAACACCTAAGGGATTTTCATTTAAACTGTCTAAATTATTAGAAAATCTCTTTTTGTCTCTATTAAACATTTCCACATAAGACATTAAATAATGTGCAAAAGAAATAGCTTGAGCATTTTTAAGATGTGTAAATCCAGGCATAATGGTCTCAACGTTTTTTTCAGCTAACTTAATTGTACTCTTAATAACTTTATTAATGTTATTATTTATTTCGTTGGTTGAATTTTTCATCCAAATTTTAAAATCAGTAATTACTTGATCATTTCTTGATCTTGCAGTGTGAACGTAGCCAGCTTCTTCACCTATAATTTGAAAAAGTCTCTTTTCGATATTGATATGAATATCTTCATATTTTTTATTAAACTCAAATTTATTGTTTGTTATTTCCTTATTAATTTTTGTTAGTCCGTAAATAATTTTATTTTTTATTTTGAATGAAATTATTTTTTGTTTAAAAAGCATCTCAACATGAGCAATTGACCCCTGTATGTCTTCTTTATAAAGTCTTTTATCAATATCTATTGAATTACCGACTTTTTGAAATAAGCTTGATGTATTTTTTTTAATCCGCGTGGTCCAGATTGCTTGGTTGTTTTTATTTTTTGCCATGATATTTAATTATACCTATTTAACATGAGATTTTTAATAATATTTATTTTTTTGATAACAAATGTTGTAGCTGAAGAACTACCTGGAATTAAAAATATTGTTATCCATAAAGCACCAAAAACATATGATAATGTTATTTTTTTAGACAAAAAAGATCAAAAAATTAATATCAATGAATATAGAGGCAACTTATTGGTATTAAACTTTTGGGCAACTTGGTGTGAACCTTGTAAAGAGGAAATGCCATCATTAGACAAACTTCAAGCTAATCCAGAATTGGATAAAATTAAAATTTTTGCAATCAATATTGGTAAAGAAAATTTAGATAAAGTTAATAAATTTTTTAAAGATTTTAATGTCAAAAATTTCGAACCTTATTTTGATCCACCTTCTACATTAGCAAAAATGTTTTCTTTAAGAGGTGTCCCTACATCAATTTTAATTAATAAAGAGGGTCAAGAATTTGCTAGGATAATTGGTTCAATTGATTTTGAGGATGAAAATTTTGTTAGTTGGATAAAAAAATATAACTAATTTTTAAAAAAATAAGCGAAGCCAACTAAAGCAATAATAGCAATAAACTGTAAAATAACTCTCAACTGCATTAATTTATTCGAATATTTTTTACTTGTCTCTCCTCCCTTAAAAAGGGTCCCAATACCTAAGATTAAAACTATACCTACAGCTATCAAAAGGGCTATTGATAAAACTTTTACTAATATTCCTGAAATCATATTTTTTATTTTAGATTGTGTTTTGACATAAAAAACATAATTTATCTACTATGACATTTTGCCTAGATTCCATAATTATTAAACCAGAAAATGGTATTGAAATTAAAAATGCGATTATTTTACTTCATGGTTATGGAGGTGATGGAAAGGATATTAGCATGTTGTCTTTAAACTGGAAAAGACATATGCCCAATACAGTTTTTATTTGTCCAAATGGTCACGAGCCATGCGCTATAAATCCTTCAGGTTATCAGTGGTTTGATTTAACTAAAGAGGACTCTGAGCACATATTAGAGCAATCAATTAAAGCTGAAAAAGTTCTAAAAAAATTTATTAATGAAATAAAAAAAGAGTTTAAGTTATCAAATAATCAAATCTGTTTATCAGGTTTCAGTCAGGGCTGCATGATGTCTTTAAATGTTGGCCTTACATCTGAAGAAAAATTTTTATGTATAGTTGGTTTTTCTGGAAAAATAATTAATCAAAAAGATTTGAAAAACAGAATTAAAAATAATACCGAAACATTACTTATACACGGTGAAGCAGATCAAATTGTCTCATCAACACATTTACTAGAAGCAAAGGATTTTTTAATTAGAAATAATGTTAAAGTTGATACATTATTAGTAAAAAATTGTGATCATCATATTCCTATTGAAGCATCAAGTACAGCTTTAAATTTTATTTTAAAAAAAATTTAACATCTCTTATTATTGATAAATTTGTTTAACTAAGTTAAAATTATTTAATGAACAATTTTATTGAACAAAATGTTTCATTAGAAAAGTGTCCTGCGCTAGTACTCAATGCAGACTATAGACCTTTGAGTTACTACCCTTTGTCTTTATGGTCATGGCAGGATACTGTTAAATCAGTTTTTCTTGATCGAGTTATTATTGTTAGTAATTACGATAGAACTATAAGAAGTCCATCATTTAACATGAAATTACCAAGTGTCATCGCATTAAAGGATTATATTGTACCTCAAAGCAAGCCAAGTTTTACTAGATTTAATGTGTTTTTAAGAGATAAATTTTCCTGTCAATATTGTGGAAGCAATGAGGAGTTAACTTTTGATCACCTATTACCTAGATCAAAAGGAGGCGAAACTAATTGGGATAATGTTGTAACAGCTTGTTCTGCATGCAATGTGAAAAAGGGCGGAAAACTATTAAAACATTCAGGGATGAAGTTGCATCAGTATCCTTATCGACCATCAACGGAGGATCTACACAAAAATGGTAAAAATTTTCCGCCAAATTTTTTACATAAAAGCTGGATGGATTACTTATATTGGGATGTAGAGTTAGAGTCCTAAATTTTCTCAGAAATATTTATTGCAATTTTTGATCCAGTTTTAATAATTTTATCTAATATAGAGTATGGACCTTCTTTTGTAGCACCCTTTTCATAGGCAATATCTTTATGATTTAATTCATCTTCTCTAAATTTAATTATTTTTTTTTTAAGTTTTGATTCACTATTATCAAGTTGTTTTATTTGGTTTAAATAATGCTCATCTATCACTTCTTCAACGGAAGCAGTGCAAACCATAGCCGCTTTCTTACCAAGTAAAGTTGAACCAAAACCTAACCCTACACCTAATAAATCCCATAAGGGTAAAAATTTTGTTGGTTTTATATTTCTTTTTTTAATTTCTTCTTCAAAAAAATTAGAATGTTCTTTTTCATGAACTTTCATTTCTTCGATTGTTTTTTTTAAGGCTTCATCTTTAATTAATGTGTTTAGAGCAAGCAACTGTCCCTCATAAATTTTAACAGCACCACGCTCCCCAGCATGATCAACTCTAATAAATTCTTCTATTTTCTTTTTACTTATTGTTTTCATAACTTAAATAAGCTCTTGTTGTAAAATATACTATTAATATTGATATTATAATATTGTAACTTGTAAGCGATAATCCTAAAATTTTAAATGTAACATCTTTGCAGCTTACATTTTTTTCTTGTAACTGTCTTAATATGTCTTCTTTTGATAGTAAATTGGCGCCATTTTTTAAATCGCAAACTAATGATTCTTCAATAAAACCTTGCTCAATACCTAAATGATATAAAGATAAAATAGTAGCTGCTAAAAAAATTAAAATAAGAGAAAGAATGAAATATTTTTCAAGATTAATAAATTTATAATTTAATACAATAATTATTAATGCTAATAGGTATGGAATTCTTTCCAGTACACACAAGTTACAAGGTTGATGACCTAAAACATATTCAATAAAAAATGCTGAAGATAAAGCAATAGTACTAATTAAAAAAATTAACTTTAATGTAATTGTTTTGTTAATCTCAACCATTAAATTTAAAAAATAAATAAATAATAATAAATATTATAACTATAATAATTCCAATTATAGTGAACCATTTTGATCCATGTTTTTCCATATAGTCTGTAAATAATTCTCCAAATTTAAAGGATAAATAAGCAACTATAAAAAATCTCAGGCTTCTTGAAATTAAACTAACAATTATAAAAATAGGAAGATTAAAAGCAATTAAACCACTTGAAATCGTAAAGGCTTTATAGGGTAACGGAGTAAAGCCAGCTAAAAAAAGAATACTCAGCCATGCGAGTAATCCACTCCCTTGAGACATGCTTAATTTTAAATTTTCAACTTTGTTTTGATAACCATAAAATTCGATTAAATACATTGCTAAATCAAAAAATAAATAACCTATCAAATATCCAAAGATTCCGCCAAGAACTGAAAATATTGATGCTATTAAAAATATTTTTAGATATTCTTTTTTTTTAGCAATAACCATTGGGATTATCATTGCATCTGGGGGTATAGGAAAAAAAGAACTTTCTACAAAAGATACAAGCCCTAAATAAAAATTTGAACTTTTATGTGCGGCTAATTCTAAACATTTTTTGTAAAGTCTTTGAAACATTTTTTGGTTTTAATATAAATTTAGTTCTTATACTATTTAAATATAATTTAATTGAATACCTAGGGCGAATGGCGGAACTGGTAGACGCGCACGACTCAAAATCGTGTTTCGCAAGAAGTGAGAGTTCGATTCTCTCTTCGCCCACCAAGTAACTATGAATTTAAATAATTTAAATAATTTGATCGAATTATTTGTTAATCAAGCAAATAAACAAAATAAAAAAGATATTTTTTTAGAATGGCTAAATCCAAACAATAAAAAAACATACACATGGGAACAAACTGAAAAGAATATATTAAAATTATCAAAAGTTATTAAAGAAAATATAAAAGAAGGCGATAGATGTCTTTTAGTTTCGGAAAATAGACCTGAGTGGTTTGTTTCTGATTTAGCTATAATGTTAGCTGGTGGAATTACAGTTCCAGCATATACAACTTATATAGAAGATGATTATAAATATTTGATAGAAGATTGTGAACCTAACTTAGTTATAGTTTCAAATAATGAAATGCTACGAAAATTAAACAATATAATTAATGAAAAAGATTTTATTAAAAAAGTCATAACTTTAGATGAAATAGCTAAGGTAACAAATAATTTAAATATAATTAATAAAGAAAAATATTTAGATTTTAATTCAATTATAGAAAATAATTTATTAACAGCAGATAAAATTGAAAATAACAAATTAAAAAGAAATTCTCCTGCATGTATTATTTATACTTCTGGTACTGGCGGTAATCCTAAGGGAGTAATCTTAAGTCATGGTGGAATTTTGAATAATGTTGTGGGATCGTGTGAAATTACAAAACCATTATTTAATTCAAGACCAGTATTTTTAACTTGGCTTCCTCTTTCACACTCTTATGAGCACTGTCTTCAATTCGTGCAGATAGCAGTAGGAGCTAGAGTATTCTATGCTGAAAAAATTGAAAAACTTCTAGAAAATATATCTGAAGCAAAGCCTACAATTATGGCAGCTGTCCCTAGGTTCTACCAAAACCTTTACAATAAAATAAACATGAATTTAAAAAAACAGACAGGTTTAAAAGCAAAATTAATTGATGCAACAATTCGTTTGGGAAGAAAAAAACTATTAAATCAAAAAATGACTTTTTCTGAAAAATTACTTAATTTTGTAGTTGATAGATTAGTTAGAAAAAAAATTAAAAAACAGTTCGGTGGGAATTTGAAAGCCTTCGTTTCAGGTGGTGGTGCTTTAGATAAAGAAATAGGTGAATTTTTAAATGCTATAGGATTACCGACACTTCAGGGATACGGCTTAACAGAAACATCACCAGTAGTAAGTTGCAATCCAATACATAAAATTAAAGTGGAAACTGTAGGACCTCCATTTAAAGGAAATGAAGTTAAAATTGCTGAAGATGGAGAGATTTTAGTTAAAGGCGAAAATGTAATGCTAGGATATTGGAACAAAAAAGAAGAAACTGAAAAAGTAATTATAAATGGATGGTTACATACAGGTGATATTGGAGAGATAGATCCAAATGATGGTTATTTAAAAATTACTGATAGAAAAAAAGATATCATAGTAAGTGCTGGCGGAGATAACATTTCACCTGCTAAAATTGAAAATATGATTACGAATGAACCAGAGATTGATCAATGTATGGTTTATGGTGACAAAAAAAATTACTTAGTTGCTTTAATTGTTCCTAATAAAGATTTTTTAAATGAAAAAGAAAAAATAAATAAAGTAATTGAAAAAATAAATAAAAAATTAACTTTATTAGAAAAGATAAAAAAAATTCAATTAATAGATGAAAATTTTTCTATTGAAAATGGTTTAATGACACCAACTATGAAAGTAAAAAGAAAAAAAGTTGCAGAAAAATATAGAAATCAGCTAGAAAACCTTTATTAAAATATTTAATTTAAGTTGTTTATTAACCGCATAAACATTAACTAAATTAATAAAAAAAAGTTTTATAAAAATAAAAAGTTTAAAAAAATTTTTATAAAATTTAACTTT
Organism: uncultured Pelagibacteraceae bacterium; assembly: GCA_902635515.1. GTDB lineage: Bacteria > Pseudomonadota > Alphaproteobacteria > Pelagibacterales > Pelagibacteraceae > Pelagibacter. Next base: position 18,404 of record CACPOD010000002.1, on the reverse strand, counting down.
TAATTAAAGAATTGACATAACTTATAGAAAAAAATAAAAATATGTTAACAGCGAATCAATTTGATTCGTTTAACTAAAAAAGGGAGCTAAAGATGCCTAAGAAAAGAAAAAAAGCGGCAAAGAAAACTAAGAAAAAAGCTAAGAAAAAAGCTAAGAAAAAAGCAAAAAAAAGAAGAAGAAAATAGTAACTTAGTATTCTTTACAAAAAACGCTTCTCATTACAGTAGTGTGTGAGAGGCGTTTTTTTTTACTCGTCAATTGGTTCGTCGTTATCAGAAATTGGCTCGTCTACAGGTAGTTCACTAGTTGGCGTTTTTGCAGGTGCTGCTGGTTGAGGCTGCCCACCTAAGTTTCTTTTTAGTGCTTTATCCAATTTTTTTTGAGTATCTTCTAATGATACATTCAAAACAATCTGAAATTCAGACAAAATTCTTTCATAAGCTTTTTCAAATAATTGTCTCTCACTATAAGACTGGTCAACCATAAGGTCATCACCCTTGTTTAGATCTCTGACAACCTCAGCTAATTCATATATTTTTCCAGAAGATATTTTTGCTTCATATTCTTGTGCTCTTCGACTCCACATTGATCTTTTAATTTTTGGTTTACTTTTTAAAATTGAAATACACTTGTTAACTTGATTAATAGTTGCTAACGGCCTCAAGTGAGACTGCTTGTTTACAGGGACCATTCCGTTAGCTTTATCTTTTTCAAATTTAATAACATACGTTTCAACATCAATTCCACCAATATTGATCTTTTTAAATTCAGTAATTTGCCCTACCCCATGCTTTGGATAAACAACATGATCTTTAATTTTGTATTCTCTTTTTTCAGTTTCTTGTTTTTTAACTTTTTTTATTTCAGGCTTAACCTCATTTGTTTTTGAAATTCTTAAATTATCTACTTTAGGTTCAGCTGTCGTTTCTGTAATTTTAACAGCTTTTTTTGTTTTAGTTAATTTAGGTGTAACTTTTTTAACAACTTTTTTGGTTTTTTTTGAAATTATTTTTTTAGCTTTTTTAGCTTTTTTAGTTTTTACAACTTTCTTTTTAGAAACTTTTTTTTTCACTTTTTTGTCTGTTTTGCTTTTAAAGATTTTCTTTAAAATATTTTTCGTACTTATTTTGCTCATTTTTAAATTTCTCGTGATCCGCTGGTGGATCTTTTTTTTCACTTATGTTAGGCCAGATTTCAGAATATTTTTTATTGATTTCTAACCATTTTTCACTTCCAGGTTCGGTGTCTGCTTTTATGGCATCGACAGGACATTCTGGCTCGCAAACGCCACAATCTATACACTCATCGGGTTTAATTACAAGCATATTTTTACCTTCGTAAAAGCAATCAACTGGGCAAACATCAACACAGTCTGTTAGCTTACACTTAATACAATTGTCGTTAACGATATATGTCATTCTAAATTTTGTTTAATTTTTTCTTTAATATCGCCCATTGTTTTATTGTCAATATAAAGTAAGCCCGCAAGTCGTCTCATTAAATTAGTTTCATATATATCAGCATCTTTGTTTGAATAGATTATAGACCATAAAGCCTCTACGATTTTAATTTTGTCCTGTTCAGGTAAATTTTTTACTTCTCTAGTAAAATCTAAAATTTGATTTGAGCTTTCTTCAATTTTTTTTGCTTCTTCAATTGTTTTAGAAACATTTTCATTTTCTATACCTAGCTCATTAAGTGTTCTTTTAATAATTTCTTCTTCTTTATCTGTATAGTTCTCATCTATTTTTGCAGCATGAATTAATAAAGCACAAACTTTTGTGAGAAAATTATTATTTTTTGTTTCTTCTTTTTTAAAAAACATTTTAATTTAAATTTAAATTCTTTAATATTTTAAATGGATTTTCGTTTGAGATCTTCTTTGTTGTAATTTTTTTAAATTTTTTATTAGGACTATATTTAAAAAATGTTTCATTTTCTTTTTCAAATATTTTATAATTCATTTTTTGAAGTAATTTTTTAAAATTATCTTTACTACATCCTAAAAGATTTAACATTTCTGGAACTAATTTTATTTCAGAATTTTCCTTTGAACTAGAATTTATTATTAATACAAATAATCTCTCCAAAATATCAATTCTTACAAAAAAATTATCAAATCTTTCAAATCCACACAAAAGCATAAAGTTTTTATTTTTTATTTCTTTATCGTCTAAAAAATTCAAACCAAAGGTAGGTGGTTTTAAATTATGAAATTTTTGATAAAAATTTTTCCACAATAATGTTCGCAAAGATACTGCTTCTGGTTTAATTAATTGATAAAGGAAAACATGATATCTCCCAAATTTTACTCCTAAGTCTCTAAGAATTTTTCTTTCATTTTGTTCTAAGTTTTTTAGGTATTCAGAAACTTGATCTCTCTTTAATACTCCATTATTTTCATAGAGTTGGTATGCCAGTGCTTTAATTGATGAATTATTTTCTTTTATATTTTTTAAATCAATTAAACTTTTAAGAACGTTATTTATTTTTAAATGTATCCATTTATTAACATAGTCATTTAATTTCTGTTTAGTGTTTTGTTCGATGATATCATCAACGATTAAATCAAAATTAGGATTTAAATAATCATTACCCGTTGTTAATTTGGCAATCGGGAAAGTATTCCAGTAAATTTTAAAATCTTCATTCAAACTAATTAATCCTGTATCAATTATTGATTGAACACGTTTTTCTAATTCCGGACCAATAGTTTGTCTTGCAGCTTTTTTTAAAGATTTAATATCAGTTTCCAAAGCACCTTTTTTTAAATCTAGTTCTAATTTTAGCCCTTTTATCTTTCCGATGAATTGATCGTCAATTTTAACATCATTGTTTTGTAAAATTTCAGTTTTAAATTCCATATCTTGTTTTAAACCTCTAGCGAGCACGCTTGCTCTTTTGTCAATAAAAGTTTTAGTAAGTTCTTCATGTAATCTGTCTGAAAGTCTATCTTCTAAGTGTTTAGTTTTTTCAATCCAATAACTTTGATTTTCTACCCAATTATTTTTATTCGAAACATATGACCAAGTCCTGACATTTGCAATTCTATTTGATAAAGAATCTACATTTCCATCTAATTTATCTAGTTTCATGAGCTGTAATCTCATATAATCTTCAGAAATTAGTCCTTTTTTGCTAGTTAAAAACTTAAATACATTTCCAATAACTTCAAAATGATTTCCATAAGTTTTTTTAACAAAATCAGGTATTTGGCAACATTCCCACAAGAGCATTAAAGTTTTCTCATCAAATTCTTTATTTAAAATTTTTTGATCTTTTAAAAAATATTTAAGTGCTTTTTCATCCTCACATTCATGAATTTTTCTTAGCCATTCCACCTGAGGTTTTTCCTCTAAACTTTTAATTAAACTAATTGGGTTATTGAAATTAAGATTTGAATTTCTCCAAAACAAAGTTCTTATTTCTTCAAATTTATGATTTTCTAATAATTCTACCTCTTCTGGAGATATTTCTTTACAATCACCAGTTATACCGAAACTTCCATCGTTAAGGTATCGACCAGCTCTACCGGCTATTTGACCTAATTCAGATAAATTTAATCTTCTTAATTTTTTTCCATCAAATTTTTTAACATTTGAAAAATAAACAAAATCTAAATCCATGTTTATTCCCATCCCAATTGCATCTGTTGCAACTAGGAAATCAACATCTCCAGATTGATATAATTCAACTTGAGCATTTCTTGTTTTTGGACTTAGTGATCCCATTACAATAGCGGCACCACCCTTTTGTCTTCTTATTAACTCAGCAATGGCATAAACCTCCTCTGCTGAAAACGCAATGATTGCCGTTTTTCTATCAATTCTTGATACTTTTTTATGACCAGCATAGGTAAGTTTAGATAGTCTTTCTCTATTTATAAATTCAATATCCCCATCTAATTTTGAAATAATATTTTTAATAGTACTTGAACCCATTAGCATTGTAAGTTTTTCTCCCCTCATATTCAAAAGTCTATCAGTAAAAATATGACCTCTTTCATGATCAGAGCACATTTGAATCTCGTCTACGCCAACAAACTCAAGATGTTTGTCAATTGGCATAGACTCAACTGTACATAAAAAATATTTTGCATTAGATGGGATTATTTTTTCTTCTCCAGTTATAAGTGCAACTTTATCTAAACTTATTTTCTTTATTACTTTGTCATATACTTCTCTTGCAAGTAATCTAAGTGGAAATCCAATCATGCCACTCTCAAAAGAAAGCATGGTTTCGATAGCAAGATGGGTTTTGCCTGTATTTGTAGGACCGAGAACAGCTGTAATTTTATTTTTAGTCATTTCTATCTTTTGTGCTTCTTTTTTTTTACCTACCAGATATTGTTACTGCTAAAGAACAAAAATAGACTAAAACATGACCGAATCGGAGGGTAAAAAGTTCTCATTTTCTTTTAAATGTTAGTGAGATTATCATAAATAAGATTAATTCTATAATAGTTATTTAATTTAATTAAATGAGTAAAAAACTTTGGCAACCTTCTCTAATTGTAAAAAAAAATTCAAATTTATTTGCTTTTGAAAATTACATTTCAAAAAAATTAAAAATAAAATTTAATAGAAATTATAAAAAATTATTAAATTGGAGTATTAAAAATTCACCTGAGTTTTGGAGTAGATTTTGGGATTTTAGCAAAATAAAGGGATTTAAAAGTAATAAAAATTTCAGAAAATCAAAGACTTTTTATAAAAATTTATTTTTACCAGGTAGCAGACTAAATTTTGCTGAAAATTTATTATCTAAAAACAACAATGAAAAAGCAGTAACCTTTATTAGTGAAAATAGATTTAGAGAAGAAAGATCATGGAGACAATTAAATTTAAATACTAATAAAATTTCAAAGTTTCTAAAAAAAATAAATATTAAAAAAGGAGATAGAGTAGCTGCATATATGCCAAATACTATTGAAACTGTTGAAGCATTCATTGCTACAACTTCTTTGGGAGGTATTTGGTCTTCTTGTAGTCCTGATTTTGGATCTAAAGGTGTTATAGAAAGATTTTCTCAAATTAATCCAAAAGTTTTATTCATTACAGATCAGTATTTTTATAATGGAAAAAAAATAGATATTTTAAATAGACTTCCAGAGATTTTAAAATTAATCCCATCAATTAAAAGTGTTGTAATTAGTAACTATCCTGGAAAAAAGTTTATTAAAAATAAATATAAATTTAAAAAAATTAATTTATTTAAATGGAATGAATTAATGCAAACTAATACTGAAAAAATTGATTTCAAAAGATTTGATTTTGAAACAGAGTTAGCAATATTATATTCAAGTGGAACTACTGGAAAACCTAAATGCATTTGTCATCGATCTGGTGGTGTTTTGATCCAGCATATGAAGGAACATCAATTACATTGTAATATTAAAGAAAATGATAATGTTTTTTATTTTACCACATGTGGATGGATGATGTGGAATTGGTTAGTTAGTTCATTAGCTTCGAAGGCATCTATTGTTCTTTTTGATGGATCTCCAATGTTTAAATCTGCTGATTTGCTTTTGAAAATAGCACAAAGAGAAAAAATAACTTTATTTGGAATAAGTGCGAAGTATGTGGATGCTTTAAGAAAATTTAAACCAAAATTAAAATATAAATTTAAACTAAATAAACTAAGAACAATTTGTTCAACTGGCTCACCTCTTTCAGAAGAAAGTTTTAAATATGTTTATAAGCATATTAAAAAAAATGTGCATCTGTCATCTATTTCTGGTGGTACCGATATTGTTTCGTGCTTTGTGTTAGGAAATTTATATCAGCCAGTAAATATAGGAGAAATACAAAACAATGGTTTGGCTTTAGATGTAGATGTTTTAAGTGATAAAGGGAAGTCTTTAAAAAATAGTAAAGGAGAACTTGTCTGTAAAAATCCTTTTCCATCTATGCCTTTAAAGTTTTGGAATGATAAAAATGATATTAAATTTAAGAGTGCTTATTTTAATAGATTTAAAAATATATGGCACCATGGAGATTACGCAGAGATAAAAAATAGTGGTGGATATATAATTCATGGAAGATCAGATACCACCTTAAATCCAGGAGGTGTAAGACTTGGAACAGCAGAGATATATTCAGAAGTTGAAAAGTTTAAAGAAATAAAAGAGTCTATTGTTGTAGGACAATCATGGGATAATGATATTAGAATAGTTTTATTTATTGTTATGAGCAAAAATTATTCACTAACAGCAAAATTAATAAACAAAATTAAATTACAAATAAAAAAAAATGCATCTCCTAGACATGTTCCAAGTAAAATTATTGTTGTAAAAGATATACCTCGAACAAAAAGTGGCAAAATAGTTGAACTTGCAGTTAAAAGCAAGATAGAAGGAAGTGAAATTAAAAACATCGAAGCCTTAGCAAATCCAGAAGCCCTTGAACAATATAGCAATTTAAAAGAATTAGGTTTCTAAATATAAACTATTAGAATTCGATATTCTTAGATGATATGCTTGAATAATTATTAATAAAAATATGAAATAAAAGGAGATTTATGTTTAAAAAATTATTTAGAACATTTGCAGTTTTTTTATTTCTTTCAAGCTCTTTTGTAGGGAAAGCAATTTCTAATGAATTGACTTTCTTTACGATTGGTACTGGAGGAACTGCATATACCTATTATCCAGTAGGAGGAATGATAGCCAATGCTATTTCAAAACCTCCAGGATCAAGGGAATGTGGAAAAGGTGGAAGTTGTGGAGTTGATGGTTTGATTGCATCGGCTGTTTCTTCTAGAGGTTCGGTTGACAATGTAAACGCTATTATTTCAGGATTAAGAAATTCTGGATTTGCACAATCTGATGTTGCTTATTGGGCTTACACTGGAACAGGAACAATGGAAGGTAAAGAACCTGCAAAAGATTTGAGAACTATTGCTGCTTTATTCCAGGAACATATTCATTTAGTAGCTTTAAAAAAAAGTAATATTAATTCAGTTAAAGACTTAAAAGGAAAAAGAGTATCTTTAGATGAGCCAGGTTCTGGTACATATGTAGATGCTAAATTAATCTTAGAATCAAATGGATTAAGCACTAAAGATGTTAAAGCAGAGGCTTTAAAGGGAAAAGCTGCAACTGATGCTTTAAGAAATGGTAAAGTTGATGCTATTTTCGTTGTAGCTGGTTATCCAACAGGTGCAATTGTTGAGCTTGCATCTGCAGTTGATATTAAATTAGTGCCAATTGATGGTGCTGGAGCAAAAGCTCTAACTTCAAAATATGGGTTCTTCTCTGAAAGCCCGATACCATCAGGAACTTATGAAGGCGTAGATGCAGTTAATACTGTAGCTGTTGGTGCTCAGTGGTTTACATCTGCAAAAGAAGACACTGATTTAATATATAAAATAACAAAAGCTTTGTGGAATAAGGAATCTAGAAAGTTAATGGATGTAGGACATGCAAAAGGAAAAACAATTACACCTGATACAGCCCTTTCGGGAGTAGGAGTACCATTACATCCTGGTGCAGAAAAGTTCTATAAAGAAGCAGGACTAATAAAATAATTAAAAAAAATATACTGCCCTAGATCTATTTTGATCTAGGGCATTTTTTCATGTCTCAGTTTAATATTCCACAAAAAAAAGTTTCTGATTTACAAAAAAGATATGAAGTTAAAACTAATGAGAGGGAATTAAGAAAATTTTTAAAATCTTTTGCTTTTTTAGTTTTAGCATTAATGTCTGTTTATCATTTCTATGCTTCTGGTTTTGGTACAATTAGAGAAATTTTGCATAGAGGAATACATATCTCTTTCGTTGTAGGTTTAGTTTTTATTTTTTATAGTTGGAAAAAAATTGATCATAGTAAAAAAAATTTTAACACACCTTTTATTGATATAATTCTTTCAATTTTAGTAGTTATTTCAGCCTTATATTTACCCTTACTACCTCCAGAGGTTTTAGCTCCGAGGGTTGGTAATCCTGAAAATGTAGACATTATAATGGGATCTTTCTTGATAGTATTAACTTTAGAGGCTGCAAGAAGATCAATTGGTTTTACTCTACCTTTTATTTGTGTGCTCTTTATTTTGTTTGCTATTTTTGGACCTTATTTTCCTGGTGCTTTAAAACATGGTGGCGCTAGTTGGGTTGGTTTTGTAAATCATATTTATCTTACTAATCAAGGAATTTATGGAATTGCTGTCGGGGTTATGGCTCAATATGTTTTTTTATTTATATTATTTGGTGTGCTTGCAACAAGAATTGGATTGGGCCAGCTTTTTATTGATCTAGCAATGGTTATAGCGGGAAAATACTCTGGTGGTCCAGCAAAAGTTGCGATTTTTTCATCAGCTTTTTTAGGAACTATTTCTGGTTCATCTATCGCTAATACTGTTACGACCGGATCTTTAACAATTCCAGCAATGAAAAAAGTTGGCTATCCACCACATTTTTCTGGAGCTGTAGAAGCAACAGCTTCTACAGGTGGCCAAATTACACCTCCAATACTCGGAGCTGCAGCATTTATAATGGTAGAATATTTAGAAGTTCCACTTAGAGATATTTTAGCAGCAGCACTTATTCCAGCTTTACTTCATTATTTTGGCATATTTATAATGGTTCACCTGGAAGCTAAAAAGCTAGGCCTTAGAGGGTTAACAGATGAAGAAGTACCAAAATTTTTATCAGTAGTTAAAGATAACTGGTTGTCATTAGCACCATTAATACTTTTAGTTTATTTAATTTTGATTGGTCGTACACCTGACTATGCCGCAGTAATTTCAATTATAGCATGCGTATTAATTGGTTTTGTAAAAAAAACAAATAGACTTACAATTAAAGATCTCGTTCAGTGTTTATCGCAAGGAGCAAAAAATACTTTAGCTGTTGGAGCCGCAGCCGCAGCAATTGGAATTATAGTTGGTGTTGTAACACTAACTGGTGTTGGATTTCGATTAGGATATGTTGTAATTCAAACAGCAGGCGACATAGGAGGTTTTTTTATTAATTTTATTCCATTTGATTTGTTTACGATTGAGGATTTGACACTTTTTTTTTCATTATTACTAATAGCGTTTTCTTGTATTTTTATGGGTACTGGTGTTCCAACAACTGCAACTTATATAATTTTAGTAGCTGTCGCTGCACCAGCATTAACACAATTAAATATTGAACCGATTGTTTCTCATTTCTTTGTTTTTTATTACGGTGTTTTAGCAGACATAACTCCTCCAGTAGCTCTTGCTGCTTATGCTGCTGCAGGAATAGCAGGTTCTAATCCTTTTAAAACAGGAAACACAGCATTTAGATTAGGTATTGCTAAGGCTTTAGTTCCATTTGTTTTTGTTTATTCACCATCCTTATTATTGGTAGCCCAAGGTTTTGATATATACATTTTTTTTCAAACTTTAATCTCTGCAATGATAGGAATAGGATTAATAGGAATAAGTTTTTCTGGTTATTGGTTAAAAAATGTACCAATTTATCAACGTTGGTATTTAGGTGTGAACTCTTTATTTTTTATTGCTCCAGGAATTGAGAGTTCTATTTTAGGATTGTTTTTAATATCTCCGATACTTTTTTTACAACTAAAAAAATAAATTTTTTACCCTCCAGGTCCAAAATTAGACGGATTTATTTTTAAAATCTTCCATACTCCAGACGCAGAAGTGATAATTTTATCGTTACACTTAAGTTCACAAAATAAAAAGACAAGTGTCTTTGTTTTTTTTAAAATTTTTGTATGTCCAATAATTTCATCTCCAACTTTTGAAGCGCCTATAAATTTTATATCTAAAGAGATAGTTACACATGGAGCATTTCCGGCAGCTCTATGTGCAGCTGTTCCTGCTCCCGCATCTATTAATGCAGATAAATACCCCCCGTGAGTTATTCCTGCAGCATTCAGATGATTTTCATTAATTATAGATTTAAATTCATATTCATTTTCTGAAATAGCTCTAAATAAAACACCTCCATTGTGTTTCATAAATCCAGGTTTAATACTTATTTGCTCAAATTCATTGCTCATAATTTTTTATAATACAAAAGTTAAAATTAATAAAATAATTAAAATAATTATAAAAAAATAAATTACCGATTTTTGTAAAGATGCGTTCAAAAGCCAATTAAACATTTTTCTTTCCATTTTGGTGGACCGCCCAGAACTCGAATCTGGAATCTCCCGGTTCGTAGCCGAGCGCCTTATCCAATTTGGCCAGCGGTCCTTTTAAATAATATATCCCATATATCAAAGTTTTTGATGTAATTTAACTTATAAAATATTATGTTAATTACTTTATGAGCAAAAATTCTAGCGATGTTGTTATTACTTCCGCATTAAGAACTCCAATTGGAAAATACAAAGGGTCGTTAAAAAATCTTAGCGCATCAAAATTAGGATCAATAGCAATTAAAGAGGTAATTTATAAATCAAAATTAGATTTAGAGCAGATTGATGAAGTAATTATGGGGCACGTTTTAACTTCTGGACTTGGTCAAAACCCTGCTAGGCAAGCTTCAATCGGTGCAGGAGTACCGGTTTCTAAACCTGCTCATATTGTTAATCAGGTTTGTGGATCTGGATTAAGATCTGTTGTTTCAGGATATCAATCAATAAGTTTGGGAGAAAATAAGATAGTCATTGCAGGTGGTCAAGAAAACATGTCTCGAGCAAGTCATGCAATTTATTATAGAGAAGATAAAAAATTTTCTGAAAACAAATTAGTAGACACAATGATAAAAGATGGTCTACTCGATTCATTTAATGATTATCATATGGGTGTTACAGCTGAGAATGTTGCCGAAAAATATAAAATTTCTAGAGATGAACAAGATAATTTTTCTTTAATTTCTCAAAAAAAAACAGAAAGAGCTTATAGTGAAAATAAATTTAAAGATGAGCTGATTAAATTACAAATTGAAGATGGTGATAAAAAATTTATTTTTGAAAAAGATGAACATCCTAGAGAAAATTTAAGTATAGATGATCTAAAAAAATTAAAAACAGTATTTAAAGAAAATGGGACTGTAACTCCTGGAAATTCTTCAGGTATAAATGATGGTGCTGCGGCCTTAGTTTTAATGTCTAGAGAGCAAGCAGAAAAAAAATCATTAGAGTCATTAGTTAAAATTGTATCTTGGGCAACTTGTGGGGTTGAGCCTTCATTAATGGGACTAGGACCCATACCTTCAATTCAAGGAGCATTATCTAAAGCAAATTGGAAAATAGATGAAGTGGATTTATTTGAAATTAATGAGGCTTTTGCAGCACAAAGTATTGCGGTAATTAAAGAATTAAAAATCCCTGAACAAAAAGTTAATGTTAATGGAGGAGCAATCGCTTTAGGTCATCCGATTGGAGCTTCTGGGACAAGAATTTTGGTTACACTTGTCCATGAAATGATTAAGCAAGATAAAAAAAAAGGTTGTGCGGCACTCTGTATTGGTGGTGGTATGGGGATAGCTATGTGTATTGAGAGAAGCTAAAAAGCTTAAAATTCATTTATTTTTTTATTTTTTGTACAATAAAAATACAAGATTAACGAAAAAACCTTATTAATGTGTTAAAATAAAATTCAATAATGTTTTTTTGGGTATATAAAACATTTTAAAAAATGAGCGAAAAATTACTTGTACCTGACATTGGTGACTTTGAAAATGTTGAGGTTATAGAGATACTTGTCAAACCTGGTGATCAAATTAAAGAAAATGATCCATTAGTCACAATTGAAAGTGATAAATCAAGCGTTGAAATTCCTTCTACAGTGGCTGGGACAGTAGATAGTTTAGCAGTTAAAGTTGGTGATAAAGTTTCTAAAGGAGATTTGTTGCTTAATCTTAAATCATCATCAAAAACATCATCAGAAAGCAATATTCCTAAAGATACAGAAAATATAATTAAACAAGCTGAAGAAGCAATAGCTGAAAAAAAAGAGGAAAAAAAAATTATATCTGAACCTATAATTGAGAAAAAACAATCCACAATTCAAGTAGTTAATGGGACTGATATTGATCCACTTGAAACCCAAGATTGGTTAGAGTCTTTATCTGCAGTTATTTCGAAAGATGGAAATCAAAGAGCTCATTTTTTAATTAAAGAACTAATTAACAAAGCTTATCGTGAAGGTGCGAATATTCCTTATACTCAAAATACTCCATACATTAATACAATACCTCCTGAAGCTGAATTAAAGTCTAGTGGTGACCAAAATATTGAAAGAAGAATTAGATCGTTAATTAGATGGAATGCAGCAGCAATGGTAGTTCGAGCAAATAAAAAATATCCTGAGCTTGGTGGACACATCGGTACATTTGCATCTGCTGCAACATTATATGATGTTGGTATGAATCATTTTTGGAGAGCAAAAAATAATAAATTTGGTGGAGATTTAATATATTTCCAAGGACATAGTGCTCCAGGAATGTATGCAAGAGCCTTCTTAGAAGGCAGATTAAATGAGAAACAATTAGATAGTTTTAGACAAGAGGTAAAGCCTGGAGGTTTATCTTCATATCCACACCCATGGTTAATGCCAAAATTTTGGCAGTTCCCCACAGTATCCATGGGGTTAGGTCCTATGCTTGCTATATATCAAGCTAGATACATGAAATATTTAATCAATAGAGGTTTGATTAAAGATGAAGGAAGAAAAGTATGGGCTTTTTTAGGTGATGGAGAAATGGATGAGCCAGAGTCAATGGGGGCAATTGGGCTGGCTGCAAGAGAAAATTTAGATAATTTAATTTTTGTAGTCAATTGCAACCTTCAAAGATTGGATGGTCCAGTTAGAGGTAATGGAAAAATTATTCAAGAACTTGAAGGAAGTTTTAGAGGCGCTGGTTGGAATGTAATAAAAGTTATTTGGGGATCATATTGGGACTCATTGCTTGCTAATGATAAAACTGGTCACTTGGTTCAAATTATGAATGAAACCGTAGATGGTGAATATCAAGCAATGAAAGCAAGAGATGGTGCTTATGTAAGAGAAAAGTTTTTTGGAAAATCTTCTGAAACATTGGAATTAGTTTCAAGCATGTCTGATAAAGATATATGGCGGCTAAACAGAGGCGGACATGATCCTCATAAAGTTTTTGCAGCATATGATAAGGCAACTAAAAATAAAGGAAGCCCAACAGTAATTATTGCTAAAACTATTAAAGGTTATGGAATGGGAAAATCAGGTGAAAGTGTAAATACTACTCATCAAACTAAAAAATTAGATGTTGATGACTTGATGTATTATAGAGATCGATTTGATGTTCCTTTAACAGATGAACAGGTAAGAAATATTGAATATTTTAAGCCTGATGAAAAATCACCCGAAATAAAATATCTTAAAGAAAGAAGAATTAAATTAGGTGGATTTTTACCTGAACGATCTACTTTTGCAAAACCAATAAAAGCACCAACCAAAGATATTTTTGATTTTATGAAAGTATCGACTGGTGAAAAAGAAATGTCCACTACAATGGCACTTGTGAGAATGCTAACTAATTTATTAAGAGATAAAAATATATCTCCTAGATTAGTTCCAATTATTCCTGATGAAGCCAGAACTTTTGGAATGGAAGGTTTTTTTCAAAAAATTGGAATTTATGCACATGAGGGGCAAAAATATGAACCTGAAGATGCAGCTCAATTAAGTTCTTATAGAGAAGATAAAAGTGGTCAAGTTTTAGAGGAGGGTATCAATGAAGCAGGTGCTATGTCTTCATGGATTGCTGCTGCCACAGCATACACTAATCATGATATCGAAATGATCCCAATTTATATTTTTTACTCAATGTTTGGTTTCCAAAGGATAGGAGATTTAGCATGGGCAGCTGGGGATAGTCAGGCTAGAGGATTTTTGGTAGGCGCAACAGCTGGAAGAACAACATTAGCTGGAGAAGGTTTACAACACCAGGATGGGCATAGTCATTTAATTGCATCAACTATTCCAAATTGTGTAACTTATGATCCTACATTTCATTATGAATTAGCGGTAATTTTTCGAGAAGGTTTAAGAAGAATGCACGAGAAAAATGAGAATGTTTTTTATTATATTACAACAATGAATGAAAATTACTCACATCCAGAAATGCCAAAAGATAAAAATTGTGAGGAAGGCATTTTAAAGGGTATGTATAAAATAAAAGAATTTAATAAATACAAAAAAACTAAAATTCAACTTTTAGGATCAGGAACAATCTTAAGGGAAATGATGTCTGCTGCAGAGATTTTACAAAATGATTATCAAATTGACAGTGAGATATGGAGTGTAACAAGTTTTAATGAATTAAGAAAAGATGGGATGGAGGTAGAAAGATATAATCTTTTGAATCCAGATAAAGAACCTAAAAAATCCTATGTTGAGCAATGCCTGGGCCAAACAGAGGGCCCAATTATGGCTGCATCTGATTATATGAGAATGAATTCAGATCAAATCAGACCTTACACTAATAAAAGCTTTTATTCATTAGGAGCAGATGGTTTTGGAAGAAGTGATACAAGGAAAAATTTAAGAAAATTTTTTGAGGTAGATAAAGAACATTTGGTTGCTTATGGTTTAAGTATTTTAGCAAAAGAACAGCTTATTACTTCCAAACATGCAAAAGATGCAATGAAGAAGTACAATATCGATACTAACAAACCAATGCCAACAAAATTATAATGTCAGAAACTGAGATTAAAGTACCTAATATTGGAGATTTTAAAGATGTCGAGGTTATAGAGGTATTAGTTTCTGAAGGTCAATCAATTAAAAAAAATGATGCTCTAATAACAATTGAAAGTGATAAATCTAGCGTAGAAATACCATCAAATTTAGAAGGTAAAATTAAAAATTTAAAAATAAAAGTAGGAGACAAAGTTTCTGAGGGTGACGTAATTTTAACTTTAGATAGTGACTCAGAAGTTAAAAAGGAAGAGGTTAAAGAAAAACCAGAAATTGAAAAAGAGTCAAAAAATATTGAAATAATAAAACCTGAAATCCAAGAAAAAATATTTTCTAAAAAAAATATTTCAGACATTTCATCTGCTAGCCCAAAAGCTAGAAAATTTGCTAGAGAACTTGGTGTAGATATAAATCAGGTAGCAGGAAGTCAGAAAGATGGCAGAGTTGTTGAAGATGATATTAAAAAATTTGTTTCATCTAATTCAAAAAATAACGTTGTAGTAAAAGATAGTAAACCAGATAAAATTAAAAACGAATTTGAACATTCTGATTTTGGTGAAATAGAAATTAAAGATATACCAAGAGTAAAGAAATTATCATCAAAATATCTTACAACTTCATGGACAACAATTCCTCATGTTACAAATCATGATGAAGCCGACATAACGGAGATGGAAAGTTTTAGAAGCTCATTAACAGATATGTATACGGGAGAAAAAATTAAAATTACACCTCTAGCATTTATAATAAAGGCTTTAGTTGCATCTCTTAAGAAATTTCCTAGTTTTAATTCTTCTATCGACGAAATTGAGACTGGAAAAATGACTTTAAAAAAATATTACCATATCGGGATAGCAGTTGACACACCAAATGGATTAATGGTTCCAAAAATAAGAAATGCAAATAACAAAAAAATTTCCCTGATAAGTAAAGAATTAAAAGAGGTAAGCGAACTTTGTAGAAATTTAAAAATTGATAAAAAAGAATTATTTGGCGGCTCGATGACGATTACGAGTTTAGGTGGCATAGGAGGTTCATTTTTTACTCCTATAATTAATTATCCTGAAGTTGCTATATTAGGAGTGGGAAGATCAGAAAAAAAACAAATTTTTATGAATGGAAAGTTCCAAACTAGGACTATGCTGCCAATTTCTTTATCTTATGATCACAGAATTATTGATGGTGCAGAAGCAGCCAGGTTTAATAATGATCTAAAAGAAAACTTAGGCAAAAATTTTGCCTATAAACTAGCTGTCTAATTAAAAATGAGTAAATCCATATCATTATTTAGTGCCTTATTGTGCACTTTTATTTGGGGAACAACTTTCATTGCCCAAGACACGGGCATGGATAATATTGGCCCTTTTACATTTAATGCTGTGAGGTTTTTTGTTGGTTTTCTAGCCATAATTCCACTTATGATTTTATTTGAATTAAAAAATTTTAAATCAGAATTTAAATTAGATAAAAAAACTTTCATAATTTATTCATTATTAATTGGAATTTCTTTATTCTTAGGCTCAGCACTACAACAAGTTGCTTTGCTTTATACAGATGTTGCAAATGCTGCTTTTTTTACAATTTTTTATGTTCCAATGGTACCGATTATCATTTTTTTGTTTGGTAAAAAATCAATGCATTGGAGTGTATGGCCTTCTGTAGTTCTATGTTTAATTGGAGGATATTTATTAACAAATTTTCATGATGCAACAGTAAGATTAGGAGATACTTTAGTTGTTCTAGGAGCTCTATTTTGGAGTACTCATATCATTTTTACTGGGATCATTATAACAAAATACAGTCTACCACTTACTTTAGGAGCTGCGCAGACTTTAATTGTGGCAATTCTTTCATTTATAATTGGAATTATTTATGAAGAATTTATTTTAAGTAATATTTTAATGGAAATTTATTCAATTTTATATGCAGGTATATTATCTGGTGGATTCGCATTTGTATTACAAATTTATGCCCAGCGTAATATTACTCCAGCACCTGCAGCTATAATTTTTTCTCTTGAAGGTGTATTTGCGACTATAGCTGCTTGGTTTATTTTAAATCAAATTCTAGATGTTAATAATTTACTTGGATGCTTTTTTATTCTATGTGGAGTTCTCTTGTCTCAATTACTACCTTTAATTAAAAAAAAATATACTTAATAAATTAAACTAAATAAAATTAAAGCAATTATTATTCTATAAATTACAAACGCATTCATTGAAAATTTATTTATATAAATTAAAAAGAATTTAACTGTTAGAAAAGAAAAAATAAAAGAAGATATAATTGCGATAACAACTAAGTAATTAAACTGAATTGACTGTTCAAAAACATCTTTTAAGCTTAAGACACTTGCTCCAACTAATGCTGGGATTGAAAGCAAAAAAGATATCTTACTTGAGTCTACTCTATTAAATTTTAAAATTCTCGCAGCCGTTATAGTAATTCCTGCCCTACTCACTCCAGGAACAAGAGAGAAAATTTGGAAAATACCTATAAATATTATTGACTGAAAATTTAAATTTGAAGAAATTTTTTTATCAAATCGATTTTTGTCTGAGATGTATAAAATAATTGCGAATATTAAAGTAGTCCATGCTATAATTTCTATATTTCTAAACTGATAAATTAAATTTGTACTATAAAGTATGTATCCAACAATTATTAACGGAATAGATCCAAGTATAATTAAACTTAAAAATCTTTTATTTTTTCTAGCATCAAATAGTTCATACCTAAAAAAATAAATTATTGCTATTAGAGAACCTAGATGGAGGCTGATATCAATAAGCAAAGAACTAGATTTAAATTCATATAAAGTAGAAACCAAAATTAAATGAGCAGAGGAGCTAATAGGAAGAAATTCAGATATTCCTTGAATTGCAGAGAGAATTAAAACTTCTATAATATTTTGAAACATTATTTCTACGTAACTTATAAAGTATTTATTTAAAACAATTCGATTTAAGCATAATAGCTATGCAATAATTAAAAACTTGTGTATTAGCGGTAATAATTTAAAAATTAAGGTCAATATATATGACCTATTTTATGCTTTATATACATAAATCAGGGTATATTTTGCCGGAACTTAAATAATATTATGCCAGATAAAATGCTTAAATTTGTTAAAATAGGTCAACAAACTCCACCTAAAAGAGAAGTTGATACAAGAAAGGAAGATTTTAAGGAAATCTATGACGAGTATATCAATGAAAAAGCTAAAGAACAGTCGAGTAGGTGCTCGCAATGTGGAGTACCTTTCTGCCAAGTTCATTGTCCTTTAAGTAACAACATTCCAGATTGGCTTAAACTCACAGCTGAGGGAAGATTAAAAGAGGCGTATGAATTATCCCAAAGCACAAACAATATGCCTGAAGTGTGTGGCCGAATTTGCCCCCAAGATAGGTTATGCGAGGGAAATTGTGTAATTGAACAGTCTGGTCATGGAACAGTAACTATTGGATCAGTAGAAAAATATATTACAGATAATGCTTGGGCTCAGGGCTGGGTAAAACCAATTAAGGTAATCAATGAAAAAAATCAAAGCGTAGGAATTATAGGAGCAGGTCCTGCTGGTTTAGCTGCTGCAGAGCAATTAAGAAAAAATGGGTATAAAATTACTGTCTACGATAGATATGATAGAGCAGGAGGATTATTAATTTATGGAATTCCAAATTTTAAATTAGAAAAAGAAGTTGTAGAGCGAAGAACAAAACTCTTAAAGGATGGAGGAATTGAATTTGTTCAAAATTTTGAAGTTGGTAAGGATGCAAGCCT
>CACPOD010000001.1 GCA_902635515.1 uncultured Pelagibacteraceae bacterium | reverse complement strand
TATGACGCTATCGATAAAATTAAAACAAAAACGAAAGATGAACCGATTAATATTTTCAATGAAGCAATTAACAATATCAAACCAACAGTAGAAGTTAGATCTAGAAGAGTAGGTGGTGCAACTTATCAAGTTCCTGTTGAAGTAAAAAGTAAAAGAGCACAAGCTTTAGCTATCAGATGGTTAGTTGAGTCAGCAAGAAAAAGAAAAGATAAACACATGGCAGATAAAATTTTTAATGAGCTTTATGATGCTTATGAAAAAAAAGGAGCTGCTGTTAAAAAAAGAGAGGATGTACATAAAATGGCAGAGTCTAACAAGGCATTTGCTCATTTTAGGTGGTAATAAGATATGGCTAGAACTCATTCATTAGATAAATATAGAAATATTGGTATCATGGCCCATATAGATGCTGGTAAAACAACTACTACAGAAAGAATTTTATATTACACAGGTAAAAGTCATAAAATTGGTGAAGTCCACGATGGTGCAGCAACCATGGATTGGATGGAACAAGAACAAGAGAGAGGTATCACAATTACTTCTGCAGCAACTACTTGTTTTTGGAATGATCACAGAGTTAACATCATAGATACTCCGGGACACGTAGACTTTACTATTGAAGTAGAGAGATCTTTAAAAGTTTTAGATGGTGCAGTAGCTGTTTTTGATGGTGTAGCAGGTGTAGAACCACAATCAGAAACAGTATGGAGACAAGCAGATAAATACAAAGTTCCAAGAATTTGCTTTGTAAATAAACTTGATAGAACTGGTGCTGATTTCTTTAGATGTGTAGACATGATTAGAGATAGATTGGGTGCTAAGCCATTAGTATTACAAGTTCCTATTGGAATTGAAGCTTCTCTAACTGGAGTTGTTGATTTAGTTAAAATGAAAGCTCAAGTTTGGAAAAATGAGGCCTTAGGTGCAGAATGGGAATACAAAGATATTCCTGATGATCTTAAAGAAATAGTTGAAAAGTACAGAACGGAATTAATCGAAACTGCTGTAGAACAAGATGAAAAGTTAATGGAGTCTTACTTAAATGGAGAAGAAATTAAGGAAGAAGATTTGGTTAAATGCATAAGAAAAGGAACTTTGGATTTTAGTTTTGTTCCTGTTTTAACTGGATCTGCCTTTAAAAATAAAGGTGTTCAGCCTTTACTAGATGCAGTTGTGAACTACTTGCCAAGTCCAGTTGACATTGGTTCAATTAAAGGAACAAAAGTTGGATCAGAAGATGAGATAGAAATGAAATTTGATGATGGTTCTTCTTTTTCAGGTTTAGCATTTAAAGTTGCAAACGATCCTTTTGTAGGTTCTTTAACATTCGTTAGAATTTATTCTGGTACAATTAAGTCTGGAACTGCCGTATACAACTCTTCATCTGATAAGGAAGAAAGAGTTGGTCGTATGCTTTTAATGCATGCTAATTCAAGAGAAGATATTAAAGAAGCTAACGCAGGTGATATTGTTTCACTAGCAGGATTAAAAAATACTATGACTGGTCACACTTTGTGTGACAAAGAAAATCCAGTTTTATTAGAGCCAATGGAATTCCCAGACCCAGTAATTGAAATTGCTGTAGAGCCAAAAACAAAAGGCGACCAAGAAAAAATGGGTGAAGCATTAGCAAGATTAGCTAAAGAGGATCCATCCTTTAGAGTTTCTTCAGATGAAGAGTCGGGTCAAACAATCATTAAAGGTATGGGTGAACTTCACTTAGATATTATTGTTGATCGAATGAAAAGGGAATTTAAAGTTGAGGCAAACGTAGGTGCTCCACAAGTTGCTTACAGAGAAACTATAGAAAAATCTGCTGAGTATGAATACATACATAAAAAACAAAGTGGTGGTGCTGGCCAGTTTGCTAAGGTTAAATTATTTGTTGAACCTCAAGAACCAGGAAAAGGAAGAGAAGTTGAAAGTGCCATTAAGGGTGGAGCTATTCCAAAAGAATTCATTCCTGGTGTTGAAAAAGGTATTGAAACTGTGTCTGATAGTGGAATTTTGGCAGGTTTCCCAATGATTGATTATAAAGTAACTATTGTTGATGGTTTACATCACGACGTTGACTCAAGCGTTTTAGCTTTTGAACTTGCAAGTAGAGCATGTTTTAAAGAAGCCTGTACTCAAGGTGGATTAAAACTTCTAGAACCAATTATGAGAGTAGAAGTCGTTACTCCTGAGGACTATATGGGAGATGTTATAGGTGATTTAAACAGTAGAAGAGGGCAAATTAGCACTCAAGAACAGAGAGGAAATGCAACTGTGATTACAGCGATGGTTCCTCTAGCCAATATGTTTGGTTATATCAATAATCTTAGATCAATGTCACAAGGAAGAGCGCAATATTCAATGTTCTTTGATCATTATTCTAAAGTTCCTCAAAACGTTCAAGACGAAGTAACTAAAAAGGTAGCGGGATAATGGAAAAGCAAAACATAAGAATTAAACTAAGAGCGTATGATAATAAGGTTCTAGACGCTTCTACAGAAGAAATTGTAAATACAGTAAAAAGAACTGGAGCTACAATTAAAGGACCTATTCCATTACCTACGAGAATTGAAAGATACACAGTATTAAGATCACCTCATATTGATAAGAAAAGTAGAGAGCAATTTGAATCAAGAACACATAAAAGATTAATAGATATAATTGAACCAACGCCACAAACTGTAGAAGCATTGATGAAACTTGATTTAGCTTCTGGTGTAGATGTGGAGATAAAAATTTAATTATGAGTGAGATAGCTTTATTAGGAAAAAAAATAGGAATGACTAGAGAATTCTATAAATCTGGCCAGCTAGTTCCTGTGACTGTGCTTAAGGTTGAAAAGGCTAGAGTTATTCAGGTTATTGAAAAGGAAAAAAGAGGATACAAAGCTGTTCAGCTTGGTTATGGAAAAATTAAAAATTCAAAATTAACAAAAGCAATGAAAGGTGTTTTTTCTAAAAAGAATACAGAAGCTAAGAAAAAATTAAAAGAATTTAGAGTACATGACACATCTGTTTACAAAGAAGGAAACGAGTTCGGTTTAGAAATATTCAAAGATATAAAATTTGTAGACACAAGATCAAAGACAATTGGTAAAGGTTTTGCAGGTGCTATGAAAAGACATAATTTTGGTGGTTTAAGAGCCAGTCACGGTGTTTCAATATCACACAGAGCACATGGTTCAACTGGACATAGTCAAGATCCAGGAAAAGTTTTTAAAGGAAAAAAAATGGCTGGTCATATGGGTGACAAGCTAAGAACAATGCAAAATATTGAAATAATAAAAACTGATTTAGAAAACGAACTCCTTTACTTAAAAGGATCAATACCTGGTTCAAAAAATTCTGAAGTAATGGTTAAAAAATCAGTAAAAAATATAAGCAAAATGACAATTGGTGAGAAACAAGCAGCTGCTGAAGAGGCTAAAAAAACACCTGAGAAAAAGAAAAAATAATGAAATTAGATAAAATAAGCATAGACGGTAAAAAAGATAGTATTGAAGTTTTGGACAAGATTTTTTCTGCTAAAATTAACCATAAATTAGTTAGCGCAGTTCTTTACAAAACAAATGCTAATTACAAAGGAAGACACGCCAAAACTAAACAACAAAATGAAGTAAAAGGACCAACTTCGAAAATATATGCTCAAAAAGGAACTGGTGGTGCAAGGCATGCTAGTAGAAAAGCTCCTATATTTGTTGGTGGTGGTATTGCTCATGGACCAAAAGGTGAATTGGCTTATAAAAAAAGAAAACTAAACAAAACTGAGAAAAAACAAAGTGTTGCTTCATTAATTACTGAAAAAAATAATAATAAAAATTTATTAATCTTAAATGATTTTAGTTCTGAAATTAAAAAAACAAAAGAGATGAACTCGATTATTAATAAACTTGAAATTACAAATTCACTAATAATTTTAGATAAAAACTCTAAAGAAAAAATTGAAAAATCAGTAAGAAATATTCCAAATGTTAAAGTTACAGATGTAAATCATTTCAGTGCTTATGACATTATTAAATTTAAAAAAGTAGTTTTCACAGAAAGTTCTGTAAAAGAACTAGAAAAGAGATATTCATAAAATGGAAAAAATTCACTTATATGACAAAATTCTTTCTCCAGTGGTTACTGAGAAATCTACTAATTTATCCGAACTGAATAAAATTGTATTTAGAGTACCGGACGGGGCAAATAAGAAAAATTTAAAAAAAAATATAGAAAAAATATTCAAAGTTAACGTGACTAAGATAAATATTATAAACAAACAAAACAGAACAAAAGTTACCAGAGGTAGAAAAGTAAAAGTTTCTGGTTATAAAAAAGCAATAATAACTTTAAAAAAAGGTCAAAGTATTGATCTAACAACAGGAATTTAATAAATGGCATTAAAAACTTTTAAACCATACACAAAATCTACAAGAGGTACTATTTTAGTTGATAGGACTGGTTTATGGAAAGGTAAACCATTTAAGTCATTAGTCTCTCCAAAAAATGCCATGAAAGGCAGAAATAACAATGGTCATATTACCTCTATTAATAGAGCTGGTGGACACAAAAAAATGTACAGACATGTTGATTTTTATAGAAAAAAATTCGACATGGAAGCCACAGTTGAAAGAATAGAATATGATCCTAATAGATCATGCTACATTATGTTAGTAAAATTTGAGGATGGTACCTATTCATATTTCTTAGCACCACAAAAAATCAAAGTTGGAGATAAGATTGAAAGTGGTTCTAAAAAAGAAATCAAAGTAGGTAATTGTATGCCATTGCAAGATATACCAGTGGGCATAAATATACATAATGTTGAGATACAGCCAGGTGGCGGTGGAAAAATCGCTAGAGCAGCTGGTTCATCTGTTACTATAAGTGGTCTGGATGGCAACTATAGTTTAATAAAATTAGCTTCAGGTGAAGTTAGAAAAATAGATTCAAGAGCTTTAGCTACAATTGGAATTTTAAGTAATCCAGATCAAAAAAATATTAAAATTGGAAAAGCAGGTAGATCAAGATGGTTGGGTAGAAGACCTCATACAAGGGGTGTTGTTAAAAATCCAGTTGATCACCCACATGGAGGTGGTGAAGGAAAATCTGCAGGAGGAAGACATCCAGTTTCACCTACAGGACAATCCGCTAAAGGTTTGAAAACTCGAGATAATAAAAGAACAGATAAATTTATAGTTAAGAGAAGAAATAAGAGGAAGGATACTAAGTAATGGCTAGAGCAGTTTGGAAAGGACCGTTTGTTGAGGAAAGCTTGATGAAGAAAGTAGACAAGTATAAAGACGATCCAAAGAAAATTCCTATTAAAACTTGGTCAAGAAAATCTACAATTTTACCTGATTTTGTAGGGGTAAGCTTCCAAATTTATAATGGAAAAAAATTTATACCAATAACAGTTTCAGAAGATATGGTTGGACACAAATTGGGTGAATTCGCACCAACAAGAACATTTTTTGGACATACACCAGCCGATAAGAAAGCTAAACCAGCAACAGCAGAGAAGAAATAATTATGGGTAAAAAAAAGAAAATTGATAAAACTAACGAAAAAACAGTAAAGTCTGTTAACAACGGTATTAGATCAAGTGTTAGAAAGTTGAATCCAATACTAAAAAGTATTGTTGGCAAAAAAGTTGATGTTGCAATTAGAGATTTACAATTTTCAGAAAAGAGAGTTACTAGAGATGTTAGAAAAACTATTAGTTCAGCAGTAGCCAATGCTGAAAATAATTTTCAATACGATATAGATAAATTAATAGTTAAAGAGGCATATTGTGGAAAAAAAATAGTTATGAAAAGATTTAGACCAAGAGCCAAAGGAAGAGCGGCACCAATACTAAAACCTTGGTCAACTGTTACAATAATTTTATCAGAAGCAAAACAAATGGAGAAGCATGGGGCAAAAAGTTAATCCCGTAGGTTTTAGATTAGGTGTTAACAGAGGATGGGACTCTGTATGGTACGCTAAGAAAAAAGATTTTGGAAATTACCTAATCGAAGATTTTAAAATTAGGGAATATATCAAGAAAAATGTGATTAACTCTGGCGTATCCAAGGTAATGATCGAAAGAACCTCTAATAAGTGTTATGTTACAATTTACACTTCTAGACCAGGATTTGTGATTGGTAAAAAAGGAAGTGATATTGACAAAATTAAAAATAATCTTTCAAAATTAACTACAAATGAAGTAAATCTAAACATAAAAGAGGTAAAAAAACCTGAGACAAATGCTTATTTAGTAGCTGAAAACATAGCTCAGCAACTTGTTAAAAGAATTTCTTATAGAAGAGCCATGAAAAGAGCAATGCAATCATGTATTAGACTTGGGGCAAAAGGAATTAAAGTTTCTGTGAGTGGAAGACTTGGTGGAAATGAAATAGCTAGAACAGAGTGGTTAAGAGATGGAAGTATTCCATCACACACTTTAAGAGCTGATATAGATTATGCAGAGGCAGAGGCTCTTACCACTTACGGAATTATTGGAATTAAAGTTTGGATTTATAAAGGTGAAGTTTTTGCTAGAGAATTTAGTCAAGAGACCAATAAGGTAACACCAAAGGAAGGTAAACAATAATGCTTCAACCAGTAAGAACAAAATGGAGAAAAGCTCATAAAGGTAGAATTCATGGTAATGCTACAAGAGCAAGTACTATTAATTATGGTGCTTACGCATTAAAAGCTTTACAGCCAGAAAGAGTTACTGGAAAACAGATTGAAGCGGCAAGAGTTGCTTTAACAAGACATATGAAAAGACAAGGAAGAGTTTGGACAAGAATATTTCCAAATATACCAGTTTCAAAAAAACCAATTGAAGTCAGAATGGGTAAAGGAAAGGGCTCACCTGAGTACTTCGCATGTAGAGTAAAACCAGGAAGAATATTATTTGAAGTTGATGGTGTTTCTGAGCAAATTGCAAAAGAAGCTTTATACAAAGCGTCAGCAAAATTACCTATAAAGACTAAAACAATAAAGAGATTTGCATAATGAAAAAACAAGAAATTAAAAAATTATCAAAAGACGAAATTATGAAGAATATAGATAAGCTTAAAAAAGATCTTTTTAATTTCAGATTTCAAAAAATGAATTCACAAGTAACAAACCCAGCTAAAATTGGTGAAACTAGAAAAACAATAGCAAGATTAAAAACAATTTTAAAAGGAAAAGCAAATGCCTAAAAAAATACTTACAGGTGTAGTTATAAGCGATAAACCCAATAAAACAGTTACTGTTATGGTAGAACGTAAATATTCTCACCCAGTACTAAAAAAAGTAATTAGAGTTAGAAAAAACTATAACGCTCACGATGAAAATAATAAATTCAAAACTGGTGACAAAGTTTCAATTATTGAGAGCAAACCTTTTTCTAAAAATAAAAAATTTCAAGTTATGGAGAATACAAAGTAATGATTGGTGTTCAAACAGAATTACAAGTTGCTGATAATACTGGTGCAAAAAGAATTGAGTGCATAAAAGTATTAGGTGGATCGAAAAGAAGATATGCTAGTATTGGTGATACAATTGTGATTGCAGTTAAAGAGGCTATACCTAAAGGAAAAGTTAAAAAAGGATCTGTCCATAAAGCTGTTGTTGTAAGGGTTAAAAAAGGAATACATAGAAATGATGGTTCTAAAGTAAGATTTGATAATAATGCTGCTGTGTTAGTTGATGACAAAGGAGAGCCAGTAGGAACAAGAATTTTTGGACCTGTTACAAGAGAATTAAGAAGCAGAGGTCAAATGAAAATTATTTCTTTGGCACCGGAGGTTTTATAATGATTAAAAAAGGTTTGAAAGTAAGAGTTTTAGCTGGCAGAGATAAAAAAAAAGAGGGTGAAGTTATTGAAATTGATAGAGTTAATAACAGAGCAAAAGTTAAAGAAATAAACATGGTTAAAAAACACGTTAAAACAACAAAAGAGAAAAAAGGTGGAATTTTTCCAAAGGAAAGTTTTATTCATATTTCTAACTTAAAACTAATTGATGAAAAAGTGGCTAAGAAAAAAGAGGCTAAAAAATAATGACACCAAGATTAAAAGAAATATTCAATAAAGAAATTCAACCTGCATTAAAAGATCAGTTTGGTTTTAAAAATATTTATATGGCTCCAAGAATTGAGAAAGTTGTTTTAAATATGGGTCTTGGTTTAGATGCTACAGATTCTAAGATTTTAAAATCATGCGAGGAAGATATGGCTAAAATTACTGGACAAAAGCCTGTTACAACTAAATTTAAAAAATCAGTAGCAAATTTTAAAACCAGAAAAGGATCAAACGCTGGTTTAAAAGTAACATTAAGAAAAAATAGAATGTATGAGTTCCTAGACAGATTAGTGAATATTGCATTACCAAGAATTAAAGATTTTAGAGGTTTGTCACCAAAAGGCTTTGACAAATTTGGTAATTATACATTTGGAATTAAAGAACATATAATTTTTCCAGAAGTAAGTTTTGACAGAGCAGACAAAGTTAGAGGTTTAGATATAATAATAGTAATTAAAGCAATAAATAAAGAACATAGTTTTGCATTACTAGAAAAAATGAATTTTCCATTTATTAAAAAAGGAGATAATTAAACATGGCAAAGTTAAGCGCTGTTAATAAAAATAAAAAAAGAATTAAGCTTTCAGATAGACTTTATAAGAAAAGACGAGCATTAAAGAAGATTGTAATGGATAAAAAGATTCCATTAGAAGAAAGATTTAAAGCGCAACAAAAATTATCTAAACTTCCAAGAAACTCGGCTAAAACAAGAGTTATGAATAGATGTGAGATTACTGGAAGACCTCATGGTGTTTACAGAAAATTAAAGATTTCAAGAATTGCATTAAGACAATTAGGATTACAAGGAAAGATACCTGGCTTAGTTAAATCTAGCTGGTAGAAAGGAAAATTATGAGTTTAAGCGACCCAATAGGTGATATGATTGCAAGAGTGAAGAACGCTCAAGCTAGAAATCATAAAAAAGTAGAGTTACCTTCATCTAATTTTAAAACAAAAATTGCAGATATACTTAAAAATGAAGGTTTTATTAAAGATTTTAAAGTAAGTTCTGAAGAAAAGAAACCAATGTTATCATTAGAACTTAAGTACCATTCAGGTAATCCAGTAATTAGTGCTTTTGAAAGAGTATCAAAACCAGGAAGAAGAATTTTTTCATCTGCTGATAGCTTACCTAAAATAAATAATGGTTTAGGAATTGCTATTGTTTCAACTCCAAAAGGAGTAATGACTGATATAGATGCTAGAAAACAAAAAGTTGGTGGCGAAATAATTTGTAAGGTATTTTAATGTCTAAAATAGGTAAAATAAACATATCAATCCCAGAAAAAGTAAAAGTTGCTTTAGCTGGAAATATTATAAATATTGAAGGACCTCTTGGAAAAAAATCAATCAATGTTGATTTAGATATGTTTAATTTAGACATTATTGAGGGAAAAGAAATTTCTATTAAACCAAAAAAAGTAGATCAAAACTCAAAAAGACTTTGGGGCATGAATAGAAGTTTAATCAATAATGCTGTTATTGGATCTAGCACAGGATATGAAAAAACTTTAGAATTAGTTGGTGTTGGTTATAGAGCAGCGTTAAAAGGAAATCAGTTAAATTTACAGTTGGGTTATAGCCATGATATTAATTTTGATGTACCAGAGGGCATTAAAATTGCAGTTGAAAAACAAACAACATTAAAAATCACAGGATCTGATAAGCAGCTAGTAGGTGAAGTAGCGTCTAAAATTAAAACGTTAAGAAAAATCGAACCTTATAAAGGCAAAGGTGTAAGAGAAAAAGGACAGTATGTTCTTAAAAAAGAGGGTAAGAAAAAATAATGAAATTAAACAGTAGTATCAGAAAAAGATTTAGAGTTAGCAATAAAGTTAAAAAAGTTGCTTCAAAAGATAGATTTAGATTAAGTATTTCTAGATCATCAAAAAATATTTCAGCTCAAATAATTGATGATACAAAAAATGTAACCTTGTTATCAGCTTCATCTGTAGAAAAGGATCTTAGATCAGCAGACAAAGTTAATAAAACTGAACTATCTAAATTGGTTGCTCAAAAATTAGCAAAAAAAGCTCAAGAGAAAAAAATTACTAAAATTTTCTTTGATAGAGGTTCTTATAAATATCATGGTAGAATAAAAGTTTTTGCAGAAACTCTAAGAGAAAACGGGATGGAATTTTAATTATGGAAAATATAAAAGATAAAAAAACTGACGATATATTAGAGAAATTAGTTCACATAAATCGGATTACTAAAGTTGTTAAGGGTGGAAGAAGATTTGGATTTTCAGCACTTGTAGTTGTTGGAAATCAAGCAGGTAAAATCGGTATAGCTCACGCAAAAGCAAAACAAGTACCTGATGCTATAAAAAAAGCAAATGAGATGGCTAGAAGAAAACTTACTCATATACCATTAAGAGAAGGCAGAACAATACATCATGACGTTAAGGCGAAAGATGGCTCGGGTAGAATAGTACTAAGAGCAGCTTCCAAGGGAACAGGTATTATTGCAGGTGGTCCTGTTAGGGCAGTATGTGAAGTTTTAGGAGTAAAAGATATTGTTGCAAAATCTATGGGAACTTCTAATGCACACAATGTTATTAGAGCTACAATGAAAGCATTAATGAAACAAAGTTCACCAAAACAAATATCAGCAATTAGAAATAAAAAAATTTCTGAAATAATTGAAAAAAGAGGATAATGATAACTTTAAATAATAGAGAAAAAATCAATAGATCTAAAATAAGAGTAGGAAGAGGAATTGGTTCTGGAAAAGGCAAAACATCAGGTAGAGGTGTTAAAGGTCAAAAATCAAGATCTGGTGTAGCTATAAAAAGTTTTGAAGGTGGCCAAATGCCATTATACAGAAGACTTCCAAAAAGAGGTTTTAATCCAATATCAAAAGAGAATGTTGCAATTTTAAATCTAGATAAAATTCAATCTTATATAGACAAGAAAAATATCAATCCAAATGAAGTATTAAACTCTGAATTATTAAAAAAACTTAAACTAATAAATAAAAACTCAAAAAAATTAAAAATTTTAGGATCTGGGGAAGTAAAAGATAAAATTAATATTGAAGCTGACCTGGCCTCTAAATCAGCAATAGAAAAACTAGAAAAAATTGGTGGATCTATTCAATTAAAAAAATAGTTTGTTTATATGAGCGCATCATCATCAACAAATGATCTAAGAAATAGAATTATATTTACTATTTTAATATTAGCCGTTTATAGATTTGGAACTTTTGTACCTTTACCAGGTATAGATCCTGAACAATTAAAAATCATGATGGAAGGTAATCAAAAAGGATTATTAGGCATGTTTAATGTTTTTGCAGGAGGCGCAGTTAGTAGAATGGCGATATTTGCACTAGGTATAATGCCTTACATTTCTTCTGCAATTATAGTACAGCTTTTAACAGGGGTTTCTGATTATTTTAAAAATCTAAAAGCTCAAGGTGAGACAGGAAGAGCCAAAATTACACAAATCACTAGATATGGAACAGTATTACTTGCAACAGTTCAAGGATATGGATTATCTGTTGGCCTAGAGTCGTCGGCTGACTTAGTTATTAACCCAGGAGCTTTTTTTAAAATAACTACTGTTACAACAATTGTTGCGGGAACAATATTTTTAATGTGGCTAGGAGAACAAATTACTCAAAGAGGTATTGGTAACGGTATATCCTTAATAATTTTTGCTGGTATTGTAGCAGAAATTCCAAGAGCTTTGGTTACAACTTTTGAATTAGGTAGAACGGGCGCGGTTTCAACATTTATGATCTTAGCTATATTTGTTCTATTAATAGTTACAATTCTTTTTGTAGTTTTTATGGAAAGAGCATTAAGAAAAATTCTTATTAATTATCCAAAAAGACAAATGGGAAACAAAATGTATGGTGGGGAGTCATCACATTTACCTTTAAAAATAAATCAGGCTGGAGTAATTCCTGCAATTTTTGCTTCTGCACTTCTATTACTACCAGTAACATTCTCAAATTTCTCATTTTCTAACAATGAAACTTTTTTAAATTTGAGCTCTTATTTTACTCAAGGACAACCTCTTTATATGTTGCTTTACGCATCAGGAATAATATTTTTCACTTTTTTTTATACTTCTATAACATTCAATCCAACAGAAACTGCTGAAAATCTTAGAAAGCATGGAGGATTTGTACCTGGAATTAGACCAGGTGAAAGTACTGCGCTATATATTGAAAATATTTTAACAAAATTAACTACGATTGGTGCTCTATATTTAACTTTAGTTTGTTTGATGCCGGAATTTTTAATTGCAAACTATCCAATACCTTTTTATTTAGGTGGTGCATCTATATTAATTGTAGTTGTAGTAGCTATCGATACTGTAACACAAATACAAACAAGATTAATGAGTTCACAATACGAACAACTAATTAAAAAAACAAAATTTGGTAAGTAAGTGAATATAATTTTATTTGGACCTCCTGGTGCTGGAAAAGGTACTCAGTCTAAATATCTTGTAAATAAATTAAATGCTTTTCAAATTTCAACAGGTGATATTTTAAGAGAAGAAATCAAAAAAAATTCAGACATTGGTAAAGCAATAACCAATGACATGAGGAATGGGAAATTTATAAGTGATGATATTGTTAATAAACTTATAGAAAATTTAATATCTGATCCTCAAAAAAAAAACAAATTAATCTTTGATGGATATCCTCGATCATTAAGTCAGGCTAAAAATTTAGAAGTATTACTAAAAAATTCAAATCAGAGTATAGATTTAATTTTATTCCTAAACGTAGATAAAGAAACAATTCTCAAAAGACTTGAGAAGAGAAAAATTATAGAAAATAGGTCAGATGATGATACTCATACGATAGTTTCAAGGTATGAGAAATACATGGAAACAACCCAACCAGTTCTAAATTTCTACTCTGAGAATCCAAATTTTAAAGAGATTGATGGAAACTTAGAAATTGAAGAAATAACAAGGAAAATAGACGTTTTTATCAATGTATAAGACGTTGACTTTGATTAATCTTCTTATATAAAAGGCACAATTTATCACAAAAATTATGGCTCGTATCGCAGGTATAAACATTCCACAGAATAAACTTGTTCATATAGGATTAACTTATATTTATGGAATTGGTGATAAATTCTCTCATCAAATTTGCTCATCTTTAGAAATTCCAAGAGCTAAAAGAGTAAATGAATTAACAGATGAAGAGATTTTAAAAATTAGAGAGTACATCGATCAAAACTTTAAAGTAGAAGGTGATTTAAGGAGAGATTATTCATTAAGTATTAAAAGATTAATCGATCTAGCTTGTTACAGAGGAACAAGACATAGAAAAAAATTACCAGTTAGAGGACAAAGAA
The DNA here is from genome assembly GCA_902635515.1 of uncultured Pelagibacteraceae bacterium. Lineage (GTDB taxonomy): Bacteria > Pseudomonadota > Alphaproteobacteria > Pelagibacterales > Pelagibacteraceae > Pelagibacter. The sequence goes on along the minus strand of CACPOD010000001.1, from coordinate 151,943 downwards.
CTAGATGTAATGCTAGGACAAGAAAAGGAAAAGCAATTGCTATTGCTGGAAAAAAATTAACACCAACTAAAAAATAGTTATGGCTAAAACTGATAAGGTTGAGAATAAAGATCAGAAAGTAGAAAAATCTACCAAGAAAAGTGTAAAAAGTTCTTATTCAAAAAAAAAGAAAGTTAAAAAAAATATTTTAAATGGAATTGCATATGTGCAATCAACATTTAATAATACTATCATCTCTATTGCTGATACAAATGGAAATGTAATTTCTTGGGCATCTGCTGGACAAAAAGGTTTTAAGGGATCAAGAAAATCTACTCCTTACGCAGCACAGATCGCAGCAGACTCAGCAGCTTCGAAAGCTCTTGAGTACGGAATGAAAACTTTATCCGTTGAAGTCAAGGGACCTGGATCAGGAAGAGAAACAGCTTTAAGAGCGTTGCAAGCTAGAGGGTTTAAGATTTTGTCAATCAAAGACACTACGCCTATGCCTCATAATGGAACTAGACCACCAAAGAAAAGGAGAGTTTAATGGAAGTCGAAAATGTTAATGTAAAAAACTGGAAGTCATTGATTAAGCCATCTAAATTAGATGTTCAAATAAGTGATGACTTAACCCATGCAAAAATTGTAGCTGAGCCATTAGAAAAAGGTTATGGACTAACTTTAGGAAATTCATTAAGAAGAATTTTGTTATCATCTATAAGAGGAGCTGCTGTAACATCAATTCAAATTGATGGAGTTTTACATGAATTCACTTCAATAAAAGGTGTTAGAGAAGATGTGACTGATATCGTCTTAAACGTAAAATCTTTAGCATTAAAAAGTAATTCAGAGGGCACAAAAAAATTAATTTTAGACGCAAAAGGACCTGGAGAAATTAAAGCTTCAGATATAGCTCCAGTTGCAGATGTTGAGATTTTAAATCCTGATTTAGTTATTTGTAATCTAGATGAAAATACTACTTTTCATATGGAGATGAATGTTAATACAGGTAAAGGATATGTTCCTGCAGAGTTAAATAAACCTGAAGAGCCACCATTAGGCCTTATTGCTATAGACTCACTTTATAGTCCAGTAAAAAAAGTCTCATATTCAGTAAGTACTGCTAGAGAAGGTAAAGCACTAGATTATGATAAATTAATAATGGAAGTTGAAACTGATGGATCAATTTCTGCTGAAGATGCTGTAGCTTATTCAGCTAGAATTTTCCAAGATCAGCTTAAAATGTTTGTAAACTTTGATGAGCCAGTTGAAGCTCCTGTAAAAGAAGTTTCTACTGAACCTGAATTTAACAAAAACTTACTAAGAAAAGTAGATGAGTTAGAATTATCAGTTAGATCAATGAACTGCTTAAAAAATGATAATATTATTTATATCGGTGACCTAGTTCAAAAATCAGAGGGTGAAATGTTAAGAACCCCTAATTTTGGAAGAAAATCACTAAATGAAATTAAGGAAGTTTTAACTGGTATGTCTTTATATTTAGGAATGGAAATACCTAACTGGCCACCAGACAACATTGCAGAAATGTCTAAGAAATTGGAGGAAGCAATTTAATGAGACATGGTTTGGCAAATAAGAAGTTAAACAGAACATCGGAGCACAGAAAGGCTCTACTTAAGAATATGCTTAATTCTTTAATTAAGTATGAGCAGATTAAAACTACTTTGCCAAAAGCTAAATTTTTAAAACCTCAAGCGGATAAAATAATAACATTAGGTAAAAAAGAAACTCTACAGACAACTAAAATGTTAGTTTCTAAACTACAAGATATTAAATCAGCCAATAAAGTAAAAAAAACACTTTCTAAAAGATATCTGAATAGAAAAGGTGGTTACACAAGAATAATTAAAGCTGGATTTAGATATGGAGATAATGCTCCAATGGCAATAATTGAATTTGTTGATAGAGACGTCGAAGCCAAGAGAGTTGATAAACCAAAAAAAGACATAACTAAAGAATCTCCTAAAACGGAAGAGAAAAAACAAGCTACAGCTTAAATCTTAAATCATGAAGAAATCTTACATCGTTGATTCAACGTGTAATGATATGCGTTTGGACAGATGGTTAAGATTAAAAATTGGTAAAATTCCACAAGGACTTGTTGAAAAATATTTAAGAACAGGAAAAATAAAGCTTAATAGAAAGAAAGTTAAAAGTTCTTTTAAAGTAAAAACGAAAGATGAAATAAATATATTTAACATCGAATTTAAAGAAACAATTCAGCAAAAAAAAATTAAGTTTTTACCATCAAAAGAAATTGTAAAATCAAATGAAGATCAAATTATTGACAACAACGATAATTTTGTTGTTTTAAACAAAGCATCAGGCATATCAGTGCAAGGTGGAACTAAATCAAAAAAAAATCTAGTTGATATTTTTGCTAAAAGCGAAATTTTTGAGGGAACAAAACCATATTCTGTTCATAGATTGGATAAAGATACTTCAGGAGTTTTTATTATGGCCAAAAACAGAGAAAGCGCTCAATTGCTTACTTCTTTATTTAGACTAAGAAAAGTACACAAAACCTATTTAGCTATATGTCAAGGCGAAATTAATAAAAAATCTGGTGTATGGGATGATGATTTAATAAGGTATGACGGTGATAAAAAAATAATTGAAAAAGCAAAAACAATTTTCACAGTTATTGATAAAAATTCTGAAGCAAGTTTATTAGAATTAAAACCTATTACTGGGCGAAAGCATCAGTTAAGAAAACAATTATATGCAATTGGAAATCCTATATTTGGGGATACAAAATATAAATTATCAAATTCTAATAAAGGAATTAATAAAAATTTAATGTTACATTCATATCAAATTAAATTTAAAATTAATGAAATTAAACATACTTATTCAGCATTGTTACCTGATTACTTTAAAAAACTTTTAAAATCTAAAAGACTTAGATTTTCAAATTTGAAATAAAATTTTTAATTAACACATCACTTAGATTTGAGTAATCCTGATCTAAAATATTTTTTAAATTAGTTACTCCTTTATCTGAAATACCACATGGTATAATTTTTTTATAATTTTCTAGATCATTATTTATATTTATTGCAAAACCATGATAGGCAATCCATTTGCTAACTCTTATACCTATTGCAGCGATTTTTTTAACTTCATTATTATATTTATACCATATACCGATATTATCTTTATCTGGAAAAGTTTCTATTTTATAAAATTTTAAAGTTTGAATTATTGTTTTTTCAATAGTTGTTATAAATTTTCGGATATCTTTTTTTTTTCTTAAATCTAAAACAAAATAACAAATTAATTGACCTGGTCCATGGTATGTAATTTTACCACCTCTATTTGTTTCTAATATTTTAATGGATTTATCAATAATCTCATTCTCTTTGTAAGAAGTTCCTGCTGTAAAAACTTCATTATGCTCCAAAGTCCAAATTAATTCTTGCTCATTATTTTCATATAAATCCTTTAATCTTGACTCTAGTATATTAATAGCATCAAAATAATTTACTGGTTTTATTGACTTTTTGATCTCTATGTTCATTTATAATTTGTATTATCTTTATTATGTATTAATAGTGCAAATCTAAATTATAGGTAGATTTATGTCTTTAACTAAAAAAACTAAAGATAAAAAAGTAAATTTTGAGTTTAACAAAGAATATATTAGAGTTGTTACTAACAAAATAGCTAACAATGACGCCCAATTTATTACTAATTCATTTAATGAAATGCACCCCGCTGATGCTGCAGATATTATCGAACACCTTAGCGAAGGGGATAGAGAAAGTTTAATTAAATTAAATAATTTTAATATTGATCCGGAAGTTTTTGTTGAATTAAATGAGTCTATTCAATCAGAAATTATTACCTATTTATCTTCAGAATCTATAGTAAGTATTCTAAAAGGTTTAGAGTCAGACGATGCTATCTCTATATTAGAAAATGTTCCGGAAGAGGATAAAAATGCAATTCTTAGTTCTTTACCCCCTAAGGATAGATTTGCTTTATTAGAAAGCTTAAGTTATCCAGAGGACACTGCTGCTAGACTTATGCAGCGTGAATTTACAGCTATACCAAGTAATTGGTCTGTAGGTCAAACAATTGACTATTTACGAGAAAACAAAGATTTACCAGAAGAGTTTTTAGAAATTTTTATTGTAAATGAAGATTTTAAACCAATTGGTACTGTTCCTTCATCTAGAGTTTTAACAACACCACGTGATACTAAGATGGCAACAATTATGTCAGAATCTCAATTATTAATTCCTGTTGAAATGGATAAAGAGGAAGTTGCTAACTTATTTGAAAATTACAATTTGAATTCAGCTGCTGTTGTAGACAAAAACAATAAATTAGTTGGTATGATTATGAACGATGACGTTTTAACAGTCTTGAAAGAGGAAGCTGAGGAAGATGCTTTAAGATTAGCGGGGGTAGGAGATGAAGAAATTACCGATGGTGTTGTAAAAAAAACAAAAAGAAGATTTAATTGGCTTTTACTTAATTTATTTACTGCCTTTCTAGCTACATGGTGCATTAGTTTATTTGGAGCAACCATTGAGCAAATGGTAGTACTAGCTTTCTTAATGCCTATTGTAGCCTCCATGGGAGGAAATGCTGGAATGCAAACACTTGCAGTTACAGTGAGAACTATTGCTACAAATGATTTAACTCAAAATAATTTCTCATCTAATGTATTTAAAGAATTTTCTATTGGTATTTTAAATGGAATTATATTTGCAGCAATAAGTGCTTTAATTGTTCAGATATGGTTTCAAGATAGCATTCTTTCTCTGATCATAGCAATATCTATGGTACTAACAATGATCATAGCTGGATTATTTGGTATATTAGTTCCTTTTACCCTAAAAAAAATGAATATCGATCCAGCGATTGCTTCAAGTGTTTTTGTGACCACGATTACAGATGTAATTGGTTTCGTTTCTTTTTTAGGGGTTGGAGCATATTTTTTATAAAATTACAAGTTATCAATCAATCTGACATTATTTAAATAATAAGCAATAAATAATCTTGAATTTTTATTTGAACTTGAAATTTTTAAATTATTTATATTTCTTAACTCTAAATAATCGATTTTAATTTTATAATTATTTTTTAATTCTTTTTTTTGAAGATTTAAAAAGGTTTTAATATTTTTACTATTTTTAATATATTTTTTAATACTTACTAGTTTTTCATAAATTTTTGCTGCTATAATTAAATTAGATTTATTTAAAAGAAGGTTTCTTGATGAAAGTGCTACATTATTCCTATCCCGAACTGTTTTGCAGGGAATAACCTTAGTTTTATATTTTTTTCCCAATTCTTTTCTTACCAAATATAGCTGTTGAAAATCTTTTTCTCCCATAAATATTTTTTTAGGTTTCACAATTTTAGTTAATTTATTCATTACATCTAAAACACCTTCAAAATGACCTTTTCTAAATTTAGCACACAAAATATTATCTTTTTTTTGTAATGTAATTTTTGATTTTTTTTTATCTTTGTATATGTCTTTAAATTTAGGAAGATAAACAAAATCAACTTTTTTGCTTTTTTTAAGAATTTTTAAATCTTTCTTGATATTTCTTGGATAGGATTTTAAATCTTGTTGGTTATTAAATTGTTTTGGATTAATAAAAATACTTACTATAGTTTTTTTGCAAAGACTCTTTGATTTACTTATAAGAGATAAATGACCCTCATGAATTCCACCCATAGTAGGAACAAAGCCAATGTCATCAAATGGCCTCAATGATTCAAATAATGAAGAATTGTTTAATAAAATTTTCATTTGTATTAAAATATAAGATAAGTAAAACATTTAAATGATTAAACAAGCAATTATTCCTCTAGCAGGCATTGGAACAAGATTACTACCTTTAACAAGTGTTTTTGCTAAAGAACTTTTACCTATTAATGGTAAACCTGGGATTGAATATATTCTTGATGAATGTATCGAAGCAGGCATTAAAGAAATTGTTTTTATAATCTCTTCTAAAAAATTAATGATAAAAAAATATTTTTATAACGATCAATTTTATGAAAGAATTATTAAAAAAAAAAAAGACCTTAGAATAATTAACGAGTATAAGAAAATACTTAAATATAAAAAAAAAATAAAATTTGTATTTCAAAATATTCCTAAAGGAACAGGAGATGCTGTTCTTAAAACTGAAAAATATATTAAAAGTAAATATTTTTTAATGCTGCTTCCAGATGATTTAATAATTAAAAAAAATTGCTCTAAAGCAATGATTAAAGTTCATCGAAAATATAATGCTTCAGTTATGGCCTCTATGAAAGTTAAAAAAAATAATGTTTCAAGATGGGGAATATATAAAGTTAATAAAAAATTAAATAAAAAAAATTATATTATAGATGGTGTTGTTGAAAAACCATCAACCAAAAAAGCACCATCTAACAATGCTGTTATTGGAAGATATATTCTACCTCGATCAATTTTTAATAAAATTAAATCTTTAAAACCTAAAAGAGGTAAAGAAGTACACATTACAGATGCTATTCAACTATTAATAAATGATAAAGAAAAATTTATAGCCCATAATTTTGAAGGTAAATACCTCGACTGCGGCACCATGAATGGTTATATAAATTCATCTATAGAAATAGGTAAATTATGAAACTTTGCATGATTGGAACAGGTTATGTGGGTTTGGTAAGTGGTGTATGTTTTTCTGATTTAGGTAATACTGTTTATTGTGTTGATAAAGATATAAAAAAAATTAATTCTTTAAATAAAGGAGTAGTTCCAATATACGAACCTGGTTTGGAAGAAATTTTAAAAAAAAATTACAAACAGAAAAGATTATTTTTTACAACTGATCTTAAAAAAGCAGTTTTGAATTCAGATGTTATTTTTATTTGCGTAGGTACACCAACCAAAAAAAATAGTAATTCCGCTGATTTAAAATATGTATTTAATGCTGTAAAAGCCCTCAAAAAATTAATTTTTAAATATAAAATTATAGTTACAAAATCAACAGTCCCAGTTTCTACAGGAGATAAAATTGAAATAATTTTAAAAAATTTAAAAAATAAAAAACTAGTAGATGTTGTATCTAATCCAGAATTTCTTAGAGAAGGTGAGGCTATAAGGGATTTTATTTATCCTGATCGTGTAATTATTGGAACAGATAGCAAAAAAGCAAATAAAATCCTTAAGTCGCTTTATTTACCTATAATTAAAAAATCAAGCCGTTATTTAAATACATCTCGTAGAGGTGCAGAATTGATTAAATACGCATCAAACTCATTTCTAGCTACTAAGATTTCATTTATAAACGAAATTGCAAATTTATGTGAGCAAACAGGTGTAGATGTTAAAGATGTTTCTTTAGGCATGGGCTTAGATCAACGTATTGGAGATAGATTTTTAAGAGCAGGACCTGCTTACGGTGGATCATGTTTCCCTAAAGATACTCGTGCATTAATCGATATTGGTAAAAAATTTAAAACAAATATGTCAATTGTAAAATGTGTAGTTGACTCAAATAATTCACGAAAACTCTCATTAATTGAAAAAGTAAAATTAATTTTAAATCATAAATTAACAAATAAAAAAATTACTTTTTTGGGTGTAACCTTTAAACCCAACACTGATGATATGCGTGAAGCTTCAAGTATACCAATGATTAATTATTTTAGTAAAAAAAATTGTAAAATTACTTACTATGATCCTTCAGGTGAGAAGAATGAATTTAAACATTTAAAAAATGTAAAATACTCAAGCAATTCAAGCACAGCATGCTTAAATTCAGATTTGATTATTCTTCATACAGAATGGAATGAATTTAAATTATTAAATTTTAAAAAATTAGTTAAAAAAAATAACTTTAAAGTCTTTGATATGAGAAATCTTTATTCTCCATCAAAAATGAAGAAACAGAATATAAAATATTTTGGGATTGGTAGATAATTAGTTTAATTCGAATATTGCATCAACTTCTACAGACACTCCAAGAGGCAAACTATTAGTACTTACAGCTGCTCTAGTGTGCATCCCAGCATCACCAAACACAGTAGCAATCAAATCTGATGCACCATTAATTACTTTTGGTTGATCAGTAAAATCATCTGTTGAATTAACAAACCCTGTTAATTTTATACAAGATTTAATTTTAGAAAGATCTCCATTACAAGCTACTTTTGCTTGAGATATAATACTTAAACCACATCTTTCAGCAGCTTTGTATCCATCTTCTACAGATAGATCTTTACCAATTTTTCCTTTTAATAATTCACCATTTTCTGAAATAGAAATCTGTCCCGAAATATAGAGTAAATTGCCAACAATTTTTGTTGCAACATAAGATCCAACAGGGGGTTTTGCATCAGGTAAATTTATATTCAATTTTTTAATTTTATCCTCAATTGTCATTTTTCATTTTTTCCATAAATTCTTTATGATTTTTACTATTTTTAAACTTTATTAATGTATCTTTTAATTTTGAAGTATTAAATTTTTTTTTACCTTCTTCTATCTTTTTTGCAGTTTTAGATTTTATTTCCTCTGCTTTTTGTGAAGTTTCCTTCTTTAGTTTATCAGATGTACATTTTGCATACGCTTTACTTAATTTGTCATATTTTGAACAATCCTCAGCTGATGAAAATGTTAAATTAAATAAAGAAATGAATAAAACTGAAATTATGATTTTAATTATTTTCATTTTTTCTTTTTTTTTGATTTTTTATTTTTATCGTATTCTCTTCTTTTCTCAATTAGTATAAGAGCCTCTTCCATTGTTAGATCCACTGGATCTTTTTCCTCGGGTATAGTTGCATTCAGAGATTTATATTTAATGTATGGTCCATATTGACCTTTCATGATTCGGACAGGCTTTTTATCTTCAGGGTGTTCACCTAAGTCTTTAATAATTGATGATGACATTCTTCCTGGTTTTGCTTCAGCTATAAGAGTAATAGCTCTATTTAATCCAATAGAAAAAATTTCATCAACATTTTCTATCCTGGCTGATTTATTCTCACATTTTAAATAAGGACCAAATCTACCAGTATTTAATATAATTTCTTTTTGATTATCAGGATTTATTCCCAGTGGTTTAGGAAGAGAACATAAAAATTTAGCTTTTGCTAAATCTATACTTTCTAATTCAATTCCTTTTGGAATTGATACATTTTTTAATAGTTCATTTACTTCAGTTTTCTTTTTTTTTGTTTTTTTTCTTTTTTTTGGTTTTTCCTCTTCAATATTTTCTTCAAGAATCTTTTCATATTGCAGATAGGGACCAAATCTTCCATTTTTGAGAAAAATATCATTTCCGTTTTCATGTTTTCCTAAAAATTTGGGTTCTGCAAGTTGTGACTGAGCAGCTGCTTTAGCTTTTGATAATGGTCTTGTAAATTTACATTCTGGATAATTAGAACATCCTATAAAAGCACCTCCTCTAAAACTATTTTTTAAACTTAATGAACCGGTTTCACATAACTGACATTTTCTAACTATCTTTCCTTCTTTATCAGTGTCAAATATCAATGCTCCCAAACTTTCATTTAAAAGATCTAAAACCTCTCTAGTTCTTTTTTCTTTTACCTCTGAAACATTACTATTAAAATCTTTCCAAAACATTTCTAAGACTTTTAACCAACTTTCTTTTCCAGAAGTTATTTCATCTAGCTGATCCTCTAATCCAGCTGTAAAATTATAATCAACATACTTTGAAAATAGTTTTTCCAAAAATGCAGAAATTAATTTACCTCTGTCCGTTGGGAAAAATCTTTTATTAACTATTTCTGCGTAACCTCTATTTGCTATTGTTGAAATTATACTTGCATAAGTTGAAGGTCTTCCAATTCCTAACTCTTCTAATTTTTTAACTAAACTCGCCTCAGAGTAACGTGGGGGAGGTTGGGTAAAATGTTGTTCATCTATAAGAGCTTCTATATTAATTGGTCCTTTTGACATCTCAGGTAAAATTTGCTCATCATCATCTTTGCTTTGATTTGAATAAACTTTTAAAAATCCATCAAATTTCAAAACTGATCCGCTTGATTTACATATAGTTTTACCATCTTCAGACTCAATAGTTATAGTATTTCTATCAAATTTAGCTGTTTCCATTTGAGACGACAGAGCTCTAGACCAAATTAAAGAATATAATTTTTGCTGATCAGAACTTAAATACTTTTTAACAGAATCTGGATTTCTATTAATATCAGTTGGTCTTATTGCTTCATGCGCTTCCTGAGCATTTTTTGCTTTTTTTCCAGAGTAATTATTTGGATTTTCTGGCAAGTATTCATTTCCATATTCTTTTTTAATAAAATTTCTAAAATCAGAAACAGCATCAGCTGATAAATTAGTTCCATCCGTTCTCATATAAGTAATTAATCCAACTGTATCTCCCTCAATTTCTATTCCTTGATAAAGTTTTTGTGCTATTTGCATTGTTCTTGATGCACCAAAACCCAGTCTACTAGAAGCAACTTGCTGAAGTGTTGAAGTAGTAAAGGGTCCTGAAGGATTTCTGCTAACAACTTTTGAGGAAATATCAGTTATGTTAAATTTTTTGGTCTTAATATTTGAAATTGCTTTTTCAATTTCCTCTTTATTTTTAAATGAGAATTTTTCAATTTTTTCTCCATCAAGTTGAGAAATACTTGCTGTAATTTTGCTTTTATTTTTATCCTGAAAATTAATACTTAAAGTCCAAAACTCTTCAGGTTTGAATAATTCAATTTCATGTTCTCTTTCAGTAATCAATTTTAGTGCAACAGATTGAACTCTGCCTGCTGATTTTGAACCAGGTAATTTAGTCCAAAGTATTGGCGATATATTAAATCCCACCAAATAATCTAATGCTCTTCTAGCCATATATGCATCAACTAATAAGGGCTCTATCTGTCTTGGATTTTCAATACCATGTGTTACGGCTTTTTTTGTTATTTCATTAAATACCACACGTTGAATTTCTTTATCCTTTAAAAGTTTTTTTTCATCTAAATATTCTTTTACATGCCATGCTATTGCTTCGCCCTCACGATCTGGGTCGGTAGCAAGAATTATTTTTGAAGAATCTTTCGCAGCATCAGTAATTTCTTTTAAATATTTTTTTGAAAAGCTATCAACTTCCCATTCCATTTTAAAATTTTGATCAGGATCAACTGATCCATTCTTTGAAGGAAGATCTCTGATATGACCATAGCTAGCTAAAACCTTATAGTTATCACCTAAATATTTATTAATTGTTTTCGCTTTAGCGGGGCTTTCAACTATGACTAGATTCATAAAATAACAAACTACTCAAAAGAGTTTGATAGTCAAATTAATAAATTTTTGTCTTAGTTTCTTCTTTATTTTTCAAGCGTTTAATATTTTCTCTATGGGTAAAAAATATTAAAATAAACATTATTACGTAAAAAAATACATTTTCTGAACCCTCAAAAATTAAAATATAAACAGGTATAGAAAGTGATCCTATCAAGGAAGCTAAAGATGAATATTTGGAAATAAAAAAAATTATTAACCAACAAATACCAAATACTAAACCAAAAATAATATTTAAAGAAAAAAGTATCCCAACATATGTGGCTACACCTTTGCCACCTTTAAATTTTAACCAAACTGGAAACACATGACCTATAAAAGCACATAAAGCTGATATATATACTGCGTCAGGGAAATTAATTTTTATATATAAAACAGGTATTACTGCTTTTAACACATCAAGTATTAGTGTTGAGTAACCAATTAATTTATTACCGGTTCTTAAAGCATTTGTTGCTCCAATATTACCAGAACCGATTTCTCTAATATCTTTTTTTAAAAATATTTTAGTTAAAATTAATCCAAAAGGAATTGATCCCATTAGGTATGAGATTATACCTATTATAAAAAGTTCCATTTTTATATTTTAAATAATTCTTTACCTTTTACAAATGTATTGGTTACTTTTCCTTGGAGTTTCTTATCTTCAATTGAAGTATTTTTAGATTTAGAGATTAAATTTTCTTTTTTTACAATCCATGGTTTATTGATATCCACAATACAAAAATCAGCATCATTACCAATAGATAGGTTTCCTTTATTTATATTTAATATTTTTGCTGGATTAGAGGTTAAAGCTTGAATTATAGTTTCAAGTTTTACAGATCCATTATGAAATAATTCTAAACTTAAAGATAACAATGTTTCAATACCAGATGCACCTGTTGCAGCTTGAGCAAAAGTTAATCTTTTAGATTCTTCATCTTCAGGTTTATGGTCAGAAACAATTACATCTATAGTTTTTTCTTTTAATCCTTGAACTAAAGCTTCTCGATCTTCTTCTCTTCTCAGTGGAGGTGATAATTTTAAAAATGTTCTAAAATCTCCAATATCATTTTCATTTAATGAAAGATTATTTATTGATACACCGCAAGTAAATTTAACATTTTGTTTACGTTCCTTAATTATATCTACAGATTTTCCTGCTGATAGTTGAGATATATGATATCGACATTTAGTTTTTTCTAAGAGAGTAAGATCTCTTTCAATTATAATTCTTTCAGCAATATCTGGTATGCTTGATAAGCCTAGTTTTGTTGCAATAATACCAGAATTAATCATGCCATTTTTAGCTAAATCGTAATCTTCAGCATGTTGCATTATAAGACATCCCAAATCTTTAGCTGAATTCATAATTCTAGACATAAGTCTAGTATTTTGAATTGTTTTTACTCCGTCGGTAAATGCAATAATTCCTTTTTTAGCTAGCAACCCGAATTCAGTCATATTGGTGCCTTCAGTGTTTTGAGTTAATGAAGCGCAAGGAAAGATATTTATTCTAGACTTATCACGTCCTCTTCTTTTTAAAAAATCTACAATTGATACATTATCTATAATTGGATCTGTATTAGGCATCGTTACAACTGAGGTAACTCCACCAGATAATGCAGCATTACTCAAAGTTCTAAAATTTTCTTTATATTCATATCCTGGCTCACCTACAAAAACTCTCATATCCACTATACCAGGAAATATATATTTGCCCTTTAAGTCAGTAGGCTTTTCTCTAGTTGGTAAATTGTTTGTATTTACTTTTTTTCCTATTGCTTCTATCTTTCCGTCTTCTCCAATTATTAATCCACCATTTTCGTTTATAGAGTTATGAGGATCTATAATGTTTGCATTTATAAAGTATTGTTTTTTCATTTATTCACAAAATATTTTTAAACATGCCATTCTTACAGCAACACCTAATTCAACTTGTTCTTTAATTACACTCTTGTTTATATCGTCAGCTAATCTTGTATCAATTTCAATTCCTCTATTCATTGGACCAGGATGCATAATTAGAGCATCTGACTTTGCATGATCAAGTTTGTCAGGAGTTAATCCGTAATATTCGTAGTACTCTCTATTCGATGAAAGATATGAACTGGTCATTCTTTCATTTTGCAATCTAAGCATCATCACAATATCACAATCTTTGAGACCTTTTTTCATATCAGTAAAAGTGTTTACACCAAATTTTTCAATTTCTTTTGGCATCAGATTAGATGGAGCTACTATGTTAACCTCAGCTCCTAACATTGTAAGAAGATAAATATTTGATCTAGCTACTCTTGAATGAAGTATATCTCCACATATTGCTATTTTTAATCCCTGAATTTTTTTTTTTCGATTTCTAATTGTTAATGCATCTAATAATGCTTGGGTAGGGTGCTCACGTCTACCATCACCAGCATTTAATACGACACAGTTAACTTTTTGAGATAATAGATTACAGGCACCAGAGTCTTGATGTCTGATCACAATTATATCAGGATGCATTGCATTTAAAGTCATTGCGGTATCAATCAAAGTTTCACCTTTCTTAATTGCAGAGTTACCCATATTCATTGACATAACATCCGCACCAAGTCTTTTTCCAGCAAGTTCAAATGAGCTTTGAGTTCTAGTTGATGGCTCAAAGAATAAGTTTATTTGTGTTTTACCTCTTAACACATCATTTTTTTTATTTTTACTCTGATTTAATTTTATAAAAGCTTCTGACTCATCAAGGATATAATTAATATCATTAACTGATAAATCTTGGATACCTAACAGATGTTTTTGTGAGATTTTAATAGCTTTATTGGTTTTACTTGCCATTAAAATTAACTCTATAGCTATAAAGCCCCTAAATGGCAAGGATTAATTATTCAAATAATCTATAGCTCCTTGAAGAATAAATGCAGCTGCGTTTTGATCTATGTTTTTTTCACGCTTAGAAACATTAATATCAAGCTGGCTGGATAGGTTAAATGCACCAACGGTTGAAAGTCTTTCATCCCAAAGACAGACATCTACATCAATATTTTTGTCTATATTTTTAGACACATCACTTACTGATTGAGCAGAAGGACCTAAGGTACCATCCATGTTAATTGGATATCCGATGATAATTCCTTTAATATTGTTTTCCTCTATTATTTTTTTTAATTCATTGATTAGATCATCATTATTGGTTTTATTGATCGTTTTAAAGGGTGTGGCTATTGACTGTTTTTCATCACAAATTGATACACCGATTCTTTTTGAACCAAGATCTAAACCAATCAATCTAGAGGTTTCAGACTGTTTTTTTTTGAATTCTTCAATAGTGATCATATTGTATATTTTAAACTTAAGTGATAGTTTGCGACATATTTAAATACCATATGAGCATCGATCTTAAAACAATAAAGCATATATCCAAACTATCAAGAATTTCTGTAGATGAGAAAAAAGCAGAGAAACTTGCAGGAGATTTAAATTCAATTTTCGATTTTATTGAAAAACTTAACGAATTAAAAACTGACAATGTTGAACCATTAACTTCTGTTGCTGAAACAACACTAAAACTAAGATCAGATGAAGTAAAAAGTAAAAACTTAAGAGATCAAGTAATAAAAAATTCTCCTAATGAAAATGAAGATTATTTTGTAGTACCAAAGGTAATTGAATAATGTCAGATATAACTAAACAATCATTATCTGAGTTAGTAGAAAATATAAAAAGTAAAAAACTTTCCTCAAGTGAAGTTACTAAAGCATTTGTTGAAAGATCAGAAAAATCAAAAGAATTAAATGCATATATAACTGAAGATTATACAAATGCTTTAAATAAAGCAAAAAAGTTTGATGAAAAACCTAATCTTGATCTGAAATTGCCTGGCATTCCAATGGCTGTAAAAGATTTATTTTGTACAAGAGATTTAAGAACTACGGCGGGTAGTAAGATTTTAAATAATTTCGTTCCAACTTACGAGTCAACAGTTACACAAAACATTTGGAATGAAGGAGCTATCCTAATGGGAAAATTAAATTGTGATGAATTTGCAATGGGCTCTTCTAATGAAACTAGTTTTTTTGGTAATGTACAAAACCCAATTGATAAGAATTTGGTTCCAGGAGGTTCATCTGGTGGATCGTCTTCTGCAGTAGCAGCTCAATTAACACCAATAACTATTGGAACAGATACAGGTGGATCTATAAGACAGCCTGCTTCATTTACAGGAACTGTTGGATTAAAACCCACTTATGGTAGTTGCTCTCGATATGGAATTGTAGCATTTGCATCATCCCTAGATCAAGCTGGGCCAATGGCGCAAAATGTTAAAGATTGTGCATTGTTGCAGGAAGTTATTAGTACTTATGATGAAAAAGATTCTACATCAATAGATTTTAAAAGGAACGAGTACAGCAAAGAATTAACAAAAGATATTAAAGGTAAAAAAATAGGAATACCCAAAGAATATAGAGTAGATGGAATGCCTAAGGAAATAGAAGATCTATGGAAAAAAGGTATTGAATATGCAAAAGATTGTGGTGCTGAGATTATAGATATATCTCTACCTCATACTAATTATGCACTACCAACTTATTACATAGTAGCACCAGCAGAGGCTTCTTCTAATTTGGCTAGATATGATGGTGTTAAATATGGTTTTAGAGCTGAGGGAGAAAATCTTATTGATATGTATGAAAAAACTAGATCTGAAGGATTTGGTGCCGAAGTTCAACGAAGAATAATGATTGGAACTTATGTTTTATCTTCAGGATATTATGATGCTTATTATCTTAAAGCACAAAAGGTAAGAAAACTTATTAAAAATGATTTTGATGATGCTTATAAAAAAGTTGATGCAATTCTAACTCCATCTACTCCAAGTTCTGCGTTTAAAATTGGTGAAAAAACAAATGATCCGGTTTCAATGTATTTAAATGATATTTTTACTGTTCCTGTAAATTTAGCAGGTTTACCTGGAATTTCTATACCCGCAGGCCATGATGGTAAAGGATATCCATTAGGATTACAGATAATCGGTAAAGCTTTTGATGAACAAAATATTTTAAACATTGCATATGCTATGGAAGAAAAAATTAATTTTAAAAACAATATTAATGATTGGTGGATTAAGTGAGTAAGAACAAATCTGAATATCTAATTAATAGACATGATAATCAATATGAAGTTGTGATTGGCTTAGAAGTCCATGCACAAGTTACATCGCAGTCAAAATTATTTTCAACATCGGCAACCAAATTTGGAGCTGAGCCAAATACTCAAGTAAGTTTAGTTGATGCAGCATTACCAGGAATGTTGCCGGTAATAAACGAGTATTGCGTAAAACAAGCTATCAAAACAGGAATTGGTTTAAAAGCTAAAATCAATAAGAGATCTGTCTTTGATAGAAAAAATTATTTTTATGCTGACTTACCTCAAGGGTATCAAATCTCACAATTCAAAGATCCAATTGTAGGTGAGGGTAAAGTAATACTTGATATGCCAGATGGTCAAAAAGAGGTAGGTATAGAAAGATTACATTTGGAGCAAGATGCAGGTAAAAGTATTCATGATCTAGATCCTAAAAATACTTTTGTAGATTTAAATAGATCAGGTGTGGCATTAATGGAAATTGTAAGTAAACCTGACCTAAGATCTCCAGATGAAGTAAATGCATACATTAAAAAATTAAGATCTATAATGAGATATTTAGGAACCTGTGATGGAAACATGCAGGAAGGATCTTTAAGAGCCGACGTAAATGTATCTGTCAGAAAAAAAGGTTCAAAAGAATTTGGAACCAGATGTGAGATAAAAAATGTTAATTCAATAAAATTTATGCAGATGGCAATAGAATATGAAGCTAATAGACAAGTTGATTTAATTGAGGACGGTCAAATGATTGATCAAGAAACAAGACTTTTTGATACAAAAAAAAATGAAACTAGATCAATGAGATCAAAAGAGGATGCTCATGATTATAGATATTTTCCAGATCCAGACTTATTGCCATTAGAAGTCTCAGATGATTTTATTGAAAATTTAAAATCAGAAATTCCAGAGCTACCTGACGAAAAGAAAAAAAGATTTATAGAAAAATTCAAATTATCACCTTACGAAGCAAACATTTTAGTTTCTGATATTGAAACATCAAATTACTTTGAAAATGTAATTAAGAAATCGGATGTAAAACTTGCAACAAATTGGATAATTGGTGAATTATTTGCAGCCTTAAATGAAAAAAATTTAGAAATAACAGAAAGCCCTATAAGCGCGGGCAACTTATCAAAATTAATTAATTTAATTAAAGATGGAACAATTTCTGGAAAAATTGCAAAAACAGTTTTTGAACAAATGATGGAAGGAGATAAAGATCCTAAGAAAATTGTTGAAGAAAAAGGTTTAAAACAAGAGAGTGATCCAAAAGCACTTGAGGCACTAATAGATAAGGTTATTGATGATAACAGAGACAAAGCTACCGAATATAAATCAGGTAAAGTTAAATTATTTGGTTTCTTTGTAGGTCAAGTAATGAAAGTTTCTGGTGGAAAAGCAAATCCTCAATTAGTTAATGAGATTTTAAAGAAAAAACTTTAGAATTTATGGGTTCAGACCTAAATATAACTAAAGAACTCCAAGACTATATTTTAAGTCATGGATTTAATTTACATCCAGTTCAAAAAGAAATAATTGATTACAACACTTCTCTTGGTGATATCAAAAGAATGCAAATCTCAATTTCACAAAGTCAATTTCTGTATTTAATTATAAAAATTTCAAATATCAAAAAAATTTTAGAGATAGGTACATTTACAGGATTAAGTACGTTATCTATGGCTTTGGCGTTATCAGATGATGGCAAAATAATTGCTTTAGATAAAAATGAAGAAACTAATAAAGTTGCAATAGATTTTTTTAAAAAAGCTAATCAAGAGCATAAAATAAAAACATTAATTAAACCTGCTTTAGAAAGTTTAGATGAGATTAAAAATGAAAAGTTTGATTTAGTCTTTATTGATGCTGATAAAATGAATTACATTGAATACTATGAACGTTCTTTACAATTATTGAACAAAAATGGTCTAATAATCATTGATAATGTTTTATGGTATGGAGAAGTTGTGAATGAAAACAACACTGATAAATTTACTATAAATATTAAAGAGTTTAATAGTCATATCTCAAAGGATACAAGGGTTGAAAAGTTAATAATTCCTCTTGGTGATGGTATGACTGTTTGTAGAAAATTATAATGTTTGAAGTAGTTGGTTTTTATAAATTTGTCAAAATTTCTTATCTAAAGAAAAATCAAAAAGTTTTATTAGAAACTTTAAAAAAGAAAAACATTAGAGGTACGATAATTATCTCTAAAGAAGGAGTAAATGGAACTATCTCTGGTAAAGCTGCAGACATTAAATTCACAATTAACAATTTAAAAAGAACTCTTAAATTTAAAGAATTTAATAGCAGTAATGTCTCCAAAAGTTTATTTCAACCGTTTCACAAACCTAAAGTTAAAATTAAAAATGAAGTTGTTCCTATGAATTTAACTTTAAATAAAAGAATAAAGAAAAAAGATAGCCATGTAGATCCAATCAAATGGAATAAGCTGATTAAAGAAAAGGATACTGTTCTTATAGATGCGAGAAAACCATTTGAGTACGATGTTGGAACATTTAAGGGAGCAATCAATCCTGATGTTGATAACTTTAGAGATTTTCCAAAATATCTAAAAAAATTAAAAAAAAATCAACCTATTGCCATGTTTTGTACTGGTGGAATTCGTTGTGAAAAGGCATCTGTTTATTTGGAGAATAAAGGGTTTAATAACATTTATCAGTTAAATGGTGGAATTTTAAATTATCTTAAAAAAACAAATAAGAAAAAAAGTTTATGGAAAGGTGAATGCTTTGTTTTTGATAACAGGATTAGTTTAAAACATGGTCTAAAAGTTGGTTCTTACTCAATGTGTAGCGGTTGTAGGAAGCCTGTATCTCGTAAGGACAAAAAATCAAAAAAATATGAAGAGGGTGTTTCATGTCCAAATTGTCACGACAATCTAACAGATCATCAAAAATCAAGATTTAGGATGAGACAAAAACAAATTAATCTTGCTAAAGAAGCAGGAAAAAGACATATCTTCCAAAAAGAGTATTAACAAATCTTAAATTAATGAATTTATTAAAAGATGAAGTTTCGTTGTTAGTAAGAAAACTTGCTGTACCAGCAAGTGTAGGAACCTTATTCCAAACACTTTATACAATCGTAGATACTTTTTATGCAGGAAAAATTTCGCCAGAAGCCTTATCAGCTTTGAGCAAGTCTTTTCCGATATATTTTTTGATTATTGCTACATCCATTGGAGTTACCGTAGCAGGAACATCATTGATTGGCAGTAGTATAGGAGAAAAAAACGAAAAAAATGTTTTAAGTTATTTTGGAAATGTAATCATTTATTCGATTATAATCTCAATAGTTGTATCTATTTTAGGATTTGCTTTTGGTGAAAAGATATTCTTATTAATGAATTCCTCTCAAGAAGTAACAATTCTTGGACTTGAATATATAAATGTAATTTTTTTAGGTACGATATTATTTATTTTAGTAGTAGCATTAAATTCATTCTTACACGCAGAAGGAGATACTAAAACTTACAGAAATGTTCTAATATTTTCTTTTTTCTTAAACATTATTTTAAATCCAATTTTTATATTTGGTTTTTTATTTATACCACCATTAGGAATAACTGGTATTGGGATAGCAACTTTAATTGCTCAATTTGTATCTTTGTTGGTTATTTTGATAAAAATATTGAATAATCAAAGAATTAAACAAATAACTTTAGACCATTTCAAAGCTAAATTTTTTTTCTTAAAAAATATTTTTTTTCAATCAATGCCAATTACAATTGCAATATTAGGGTATTCTATTGCTGCAACAATCGTTTTTACATATGTTGGGTTATTTGGTGAGTATGCTGTAGCAGGTTATGGATCTGCCACAAGAATTGAGCAAGTAGTTCTGTTACCAATATTAGGAATCAATACAGCAATAATTTCTATAATAGCGCAAAATATTGGTGCAAAATATTACGATAGAGTGGAGCAATCCTATTTTACCTCAATAAAATACGGTCTATTTATAATGTTAATAGCTGGTGTAGTTATTTTTATAAGTGCTGACATTGTTCCTAAATTCTTTTCTTCAAACCCAGAGGTAATTATGTATGGCTCGATGTACCTTAAGATTTCAGCATTTATTTTACCTGCTTATCCAATATTTTTCTTATCAAATGGATTTTTTATGGCTTTAAAAAAATCTGAAAAAGCCATGGTTAATAATATTGCCAGAAATGTTATAGTACCAGTTTTATCCTTTTACATTGCAAAGTATTTAAATGCAGATTTTAAAACTTTTTTTTATATTTGGGCTATCTTTCAATGGTTGATATCATTGATGTTACTTTTTTATGTCAAATATTATATTAAACGTAAATTAGCTAATATTTAAAATTTTTTAAGTATGTTTTTTACAAAAAGAAAAGCGATAATTTTAATTATAATTTGTTCGATTTTTTTTATTCTCACATATAACGATGTTAGGTCCGAAGAGATTAAAGAAATTTCTGGAAATGCTCAAATTATTGATGGTGATACAATTAAAATAAATTCAAAAAAGATAAGATTGCATGGAATTGATGCACCTGAATTCAAGCAAATGTGTAAAAAACCATATCTAACAATAATTTTTTTTACTTTTACTAAAGATTATCCATGTGGAAAAATTTCAACTCAAAAATTACAAAAAAAAATAAATAACAAAGTAATAACTTGTAAAATTTTGGATGTTGATAGATACAAAAGATTTATTGGAGAATGTTATAAAAGAAATTTAAACTTGAATTCTTGGCTAGTTTCAAACGGTTATGCAGTAGCTTATAGAAAATACTCAAAAAAATATATATCAAACGAAATTAATGCTAAAAATGAAAAAAAAGGCCTTTGGCAAGGTAAATTTGAAATGCCATGGGACTTTAGAAGAAAAAAATAAGTTTATAATCTTGATGCACAGTCTTCAATCCAAGAACAAAGATGTTCAGCAAAAGATCTTCTAACAAACAGATTTAAAATATTTTCATCTTTATGGTGCAGAATTACATCTATATGATTTAAAACAGTCTGAGCTGTTGATCCTTTTTTTTCTTTAAATTCATTAAAATTAAAGGGAGATCCTGCTGAAAAGATTTCATAGACATTTTCACCTTTAAGTTCTAATTGAACAAATTGATCTGTTACATCTATAACAGCACCTAAATTTGTTTTTGAAATACTATTAAATAACATTTCATATAGATCGGATTTATTAGTGTCTTTACTTGCCAGCTCATTTGAGATTATCATCCATTCGTCTGGACTAAGCCATATTGCTGTTAATTTATCACTCGTTGTTGAAGTGTTTGCCTCAGTTGGCAAGATCATATTAAGATTTTTACCAACATTTGTTAAAAATTCTCTTTTTTTTCCTCTCAAATTAATTTTTATTACTGGAGAGATTTCCTTTACAGAAATACTTTCTTGCTTCATTTCATTTTTAATAACTGAATTATAGTTAAGCATTTAACCTCTCATTTTTCTCATCATAAAATACTGGGTTCGCAACAGTGACATTAATATTTTTATTTTCCATAGGCACAAAAAGTTTTTTTCCCATCATATCTTTTCCACCTCTAACCACTGCCAGTGCTATTGATTTCTTTAGGTTTGGACTGAAATAACTTGAAGTTACATGTCCAAGCATTTCTACTGGACTTTGATTTAATTCAGAAACTATTTGTGCTCCTTCTTCTAAAACAATATTTGGATCATCAGTTAATAAACCTACTAATTGCTTTCTATCTTCTCTCATTGTATCAGATCTATAAAGAGATCTTTTTCCTATGAAATCGTATTTCTTCTTGCTTACTATCCAATCCATTTGAAGATCGATAGGAGTCATTGTTCCATCTGTATCTTGTCCAATAATAATAAAACCTTTTTCTGCTCTTAATAAGTGCATTGTCTCAGTCCCATAAGGAGTAATGTTAAACTCTTTACCTGCCTCTATACACTTTTCCCATAAATCTTTTCCATAACTTGCTTGAACATTGATTTCGTAACTGTGTTCTCCAGTAAAACTAATTCTCATTATTCTACATTGAACATTGCCAATTTTCGATTCTTTGAATGACATGTGCGGAAAGTTTTCATCTGATAAATCTAAATCAGGAATTATTTTTTTAAGAATTTTTTTACTATTAGGTCCGCATAAACTCGCTGTAGCATAATGATCTGTTACAGAGGTTAAATAAACATCAAGCTCAGGCCATTCTGTTTGAAGATAGTCTTCAAGTTTACCTAAAACATTTGCTGCTCCACCAGTTGTTGTGGTCATGATGTAATGATTTTCACCTAATCTTGTTGTAACTCCATCATCATAAACCATACCATCTTCATTTAGCATTAACCCATATCTACATTTCCCTATAGCTAATTTTGACCAAGCATTTGTATAAACTCTATTTAAGAATTCAGAGGCATCACTTCCTTGAATATCAATTTTACCAAGAGTAGAGGCATCTAATATACCAGCACTTTCTCTAGCAGCTTTACTTTCTCTTTGTACTGCTTCATGCATAGTTTCTCCGTTAATAGGGTAGTACCACGCTCTCTTCCATTGACCAACATTTTCAAATTCGGCTTTATTTTCAACATGCCAATCATTCATTGGTGTTCTTCTGAAAATATCAAAAAACTTTCCTACATTTCGACCCACAATAGTTCCAAATGTTAATGGTGTGTAGGGAGGTCTAAACGTAGTGGTTCCTAATTCTCCCATTTTAACGCCTGCTGTATCTGCAATTATGCCTAACGCATGCATATTTCCTAGTTTACCTTGATCAGTTCCCATACCGGTAGTCGTGTATCTTTTAACATGCTCAATAGATCTAAAACCTTCTCTTAATGCTAATTTGATATCTTTAGCTGTTGCATCGTTTTGATAATCTACAAATGGTTTAGTTTTGCCTATAGGTTTATCAGAGGGTAGCAACCAAATATTTCTTTTCGAATTTTCCTGATCAATCTCAACTTTAATATTATCTAAATTCGTTTCTTTAATATTAAGAGCATCTTTAAGCTTATGATTTAAATTTTTAATGATTTCATCAATTTTAAAATCTCCATCACAAGATCCTACACTTATTTGCTCAGATGTATTTTGATTTGGTACGAAAACTTTTTTTTCTTCATCAAATTTAAGTTTACTTCCTGATTGTGTATACAAATGTACAGCAGGTGTCCAACCACCAGCAACTCCTAAGCAATCACATGAAATAGAAATTTTACTTCCAGTAACTGAAGTACCATCATTAGATAGTTTCATTATAGAAATACTATTTAGTCTCTTGTATCCAACTGTATCAACAATAGTATGTGACCAGTAAACTTTAATACCTGCTTCTTTTACTTTTTTAACAATTTTACTTTCAGATTGTTCTCTAATATCAATAAGAGCCTCAACATTTATACCTTTGTTATATAGTGATAAAGCACTTTCATAGGCACTATCATTATTAGTAAAAAATACATTTTTACTACCACAAGCAACACCATAAAATTCACTGTATTTTTTTACAGCAGATGAAAGCATTATTCCTGGTCTATCATTATTATTAAATATCAAAGGTCTTTCCAATGCACCTGTTGCCAAAATAACTTTCTTAGCTCTAATTTTAAGTAGTCTTTGTCTGATTTTATTTGTTTTATCTTTAGCCTCTAAATGATCAGTTAGATTTTCTCTAGCCAAAAGATAATTATATTGATGATAAGCAGCTACACTTGTTCTAGTTTTTATTTCAAGATTTTTAATATTTTTTAGTTCCTCTATCTCTTTTTTTAACCACTCTGATGGGGCCTTGTTATCAATTTTGTTAAATTCATTATTTTCATAAATAGTTGATCCACCAAGTTCATTTTTTTCTTCAACTAACAACGTTTTAAAATTATTTTTAGCTGCATTTTTTGCTGCCATTATTCCCGATATACCTGCGCCAACAACCAATACATCACAGTGAACATTTCGATGGTCATAAATGTCAGGGTCACTTGATGTTGGTGATTTTCCTAAACCGGCTGAGTGTCGTATGAAAAATTCATATTTTTTCCAGAAACTAGCAGGCCACATAAAAGTTTTGTAATAAAAACCAGCTGGAAAAAAAGGGGAGAGAATATTATTTATTCCACCAATATCAAATTCTACACTTGGCCAACAATTTTGGCTGGATGCCTCTAAACCATCATATATCTCCACTTCAGTTGCTCTAACATTGGGTTCAGTTCTGTTGGTACCAGGGTTAATTTGAACTATGGCATTTGGTTCTTCTGAACCTGAGGTCATAATTCCTCTTGGTCTATGATATTTAAAACTTCTTCCAACTAAATGAACATCGTTTGCAAGTAATGCTGATGCTAAAGTATCGCCTTTAAATCCATGGTAAGTTTTGCCATTAAATTTAAAAGAAATTCTATTAGTTTCATCAATGTACTCACTGGATTTTACTCTTAGGTTTTTAGTCATTTTATTGAGTGGGTGGTTTTTCACCCATTTTGTAAATTGCTTTTATTTCATCGTTTGATGTATCTCTAACCATATTAAACCACTTACGGCATCCATGTGCATGGTTCCATCTTTCGAATTGAACACCTTTAATATTTTTTCTCATAAATAAATATTCTGCCCATTCATCATCACTTAATTCTGTTGGTTGCTTAGGTCTTTCTATATGAGCTTCACCACCAGCCTTAAATTCTTGCTGATCTCTTTCTCCACAGTATGGACAGTTTATTAAAAACATTAATGTGCAACCGCTGCTGCGCCATGTTCATCAACAAGGTCTCCGCTTACAAATCTATTTAAATTAAATGCAGCATTAAGTTTGTGTGGTTCATCATTTGCGATAGTATGTGCAAACAAATCTCCAGATCCAGGAGTTGCTTTAAATCCTCCAGTACCCCAACCACAATTAAAGTATAATCCTTTAATTGAAGTTTTACTTAAAATTGGACTAGCGTCAGGACAAATATCTACTATTCCTCCCCATTGTCTTAACATTCTCATTCTACTGAAAATTGGATATAATTCTAAAATTGCATTTAATGTTCCTTCAACTATTTGATGACTACCTTTTTGAGTATAAGAAACATAATCATCTGTTCCAGCACCAATGACCAATTCTCCTTTGTCAGATTGACTGACATAAGCATGCACTGCGTTAGACATTACAACTGTATCAATAATTGGTTTTACAGGTTCAGAAACTAAAGCCTGTAAAGGTTTACTTTCAAGTGGAAGTCTTAGACCCGCCATATTAGCTATTACACTAGAATGACCAGCTGCAACCACACCAACTTTCTTTGTTTTTATAAATCCTTTTGTTGTTTCTATACCTTCAACACTATCTCCATTTCTTTTTATTCCTTTAACTTCACAATTTTGAATAATATCGACACCCATTGCATCAGCTCCTCTTGCATATCCCCAAGCAACTGCATCATGTCTTGCTGTGCCAGCTCTACGTTGTAAAGTTCCTCCTAAAACAGGGTATCTAATATCTGGTGATGTATTTATAATTGGACAAAATTTTTTAACTTCTTCTGTGCTCAAGTAGACTGCGTCAATTCCATTTAGTCTATTAGCATGTGTTCGTCTTTTTAAATCTCTAACATCTTGTAAATTATGTGCAAGGTTCATTACACCTCTTTGACTAAACATTACATTATAGTTTAGTTCTTGAGATAAACCTTCCCAAATTTTTAATGCATGATCATATAATCCTGCACTGGCGTCCCATAAATAATTTGATCTAATAATTGTAGTATTCCGTCCAGTATTTCCTCCACCAATCCAACCTTTCTCGACTACAGCAATATTATTCATGTTATGTTTTTTTGCTAAATAGTAGGCTGTTGCTAATCCGTGACCACCACCACCAACAATAACTGCATCGTACTCTTTTTTAGGAGCAGGATCTTTCCACGCTCTTTGCCAATTTTCATGATATGAAAGAGCATTTTTGATTAACGAAAATACTGAATACCTATTTCTCATAATAATTGAATAATTACTTTATATATATTGAATTTTCAATACAATCGCTTAATACACAATGTCATACGGAAGAGTGGGTGAGAGGCTGAAACCAGTCGTTTGCTAAATGACCGTGCGAGGAAACTTGTACCGAGGGTTCGAATCCCTCCTCTTCCGCCATCATTGGTTTATAATATTTTCCACTTTTTCAAATACAGTTCCCCAATCGTCAGGCTTGTTTTGCTGAATAATATTTATATTTGGATAAAAAACTTTGTATTTTTTCTCAATAAACCATCTCCATTCAGGATTAAAACTTAGTAATAAAAAGGTTTTAACATTAAGCGTACCTGCAAGATGGGCGATTGCAGTATCAGATGTTATTAAACATTCAACATTGTTTAAAATAGATATCGTATCTTCAAATGTTTTATCACCGTTATCAATTTCATTAGATAAATCGACGATATGATTTTCAAATTTATTGGATTTAATTTGTTCTGATCCAAATCCTTTTTGTACACTTATAAAAGTATATTTTTTAAGATTTAAGATATTTTTAAAATTTGAGAGAGCAATAGATCTAGTTCTATCAAACATGAAGCTTCTGTCACCTTGCCAATTCAAGGCAATTACAGGTTTTTTAAATTTTTGTAGTCTATCTTTCCATATTAAATTAATTTCTTTATTTGGTTTAATATATTGAATAAATTTTGGAAAACTTTGATTTTGATTAAAATATATACCTGGCAAACTCATTATAAGTATAAAATAATCAATATGATTTATTTTATCTAAGTTTGAAACAATGTTAAAAGGAGTATCCTTGAACAAATGTGATTGTTTTTTATTAATATGAAATATTATATTTGCATTAAATTTATCTTTTATCCAAAATAAATAACGAAAAAACTGAATATTATCACCAAGGCCTTGTTCTGATAAAATAATAATTGTTTTATTATCCAAATTTTCACCTTGCCATTCTTTACAAGAATATTTTTCAATTAATTCGTTAAGTTGTTTTGAAACAAGCGGCTTTTCTTTTCTGGCTTCGTAATTTTTGAAACCTTCGTGTAAATTACATTCTGCTAGTTGATTCCAGGCAATATTAAATTTTGCAAGGTTTAAATATGTTTTATCTGAGGTTAGATTTAAAATTTTTTGATAATAATGAATAGATTTTTTAAATTCGTTTCTCCTTAAATATATATTTCCTAAATTTAAAGATGTAGGTATAAATTTTTCATCAATATTATTACAAATGTCAAAATATTTTATAGCCTCATCGTAATTATTTCTAAACATGTATATTAATCCTTTGTGATAGTAAGAAGGGAGGTGTTTATTATTAATTTTGATTGAAATATCAAAATATGTTGAAGCTTCATCATAATTATCTTCACCAAAATAGACTAGTGCCAAATTAAAATTAGCTTCTAGATGAAATTCGTTAATATTTAAAATTTTAAAAAAAAATTCTTTTGCTTTAAAATTTTCTTTTTTTTTTATACTAATAATACCTAAAAAAAATAAGCCCGTTGTTTCTGTATCGTTATTTTTTAAAAATTTATCAAAAATTTTTTCAGCTTCTAAAAAATTATTATTTTCAATTAGACTAATACCTTCTTTGATTTTTTTTTGAAGTTCTACGTTTTCGTTGATCATAAATTAAAAAAGGGGTTGGTCTTTAAAAAAATTTTTCATAGTTACTGGTTTTTGCTCTAATATATACCTGTAGACATTATAATTTTCCATAACCCGCTGAACATAATTTCGAGTTTCTCTAAATTTAATTAGTTCAATCCAATCCACATAATCAACTTGTTTTTTTTGCGGATCTTTGTTTATTTTTTTCCAATATTTAACTCTATTAGGTCCAGCATTATAAGCAGCAACTGCAAAAGGATAAGCACCATCGTATTGTAGAATTAAACCAGCTATATAATGTGACCCTAAATTAATGTTATATTCTGGATCTGTAGTTAATCTTGATTTTGAATATGGAAGTTTAGCTTGTTTTGAAACTAATTTTGCTGTGTAGGGCATTAATTGCATTAACCCTTTTGCACCAGCATGACTATTAGCTTTTAAATCAAACTCACTTTCTTGTCTAATTATTGACAAGATCAAAGCACTTTCTGGAATTTTTCTTTTATTAATATAATTAGGAGTACTAATTATTGGGTAATTGTATTTATTATGAAATCTTTTTTGATAAGAGGCAATTTTTGAAACCTGAATTGCAAAATCATATCTGTTTATTCTTGTAGCTAATTCTGCAGCTAAAACTTCACTGCCTTTAGCTATATTGTCGTTCGCTAAATGTCTTAAAATATGTTTTGTATATTTATCTTTCTTTAATTCATCTAGAAGATAAGAAATTTTTACAAGCTCTTTATTAAAAAATTGAATTCTATATTTTGGATCAATTTCCATATTCTTTTCTAACTCAAATTTCCCATTTGGATTTAATTTTAAAAAAGCTAATTGACCATAGTATGTGGTTAGATATTTTGTGGCTTCTCTGTACCAATTATTTGATTGTTCTTTTTCGCCTATTTTTTCATATGCTCTTCCAAGCCAATAAGCACCTCTAGATAAACTTATTGGATAACTAACATTTTCATAAAAATTTTTAAAATGATCTTTAGCAGTCATTGGATCATTTAAAAAACTTAATGCTATCCAGCCGCTCATCCATTCTGCAGCTGCATATTCAGACCCTTCAGTCATTCCATGATTGCTTGAAATTTTATATGAAATTTCATATTTTTTTTTGTAAAGCAATGCTCTTGAGATAATTTCTCTTTCTTTCCACCATTTATCAGGCCTAACTAAATACTCTTTATCATTTCTTATTTTCAATAAGATTTCTGTTGAAGAATCTACACGTCCTTTTTTTCTTCTCCACTTCAATCGATCATAGTTTAACCCAGCATCATTCTTAAATTTTTGAGGAACATTTGCTATGGCTTGATCAACCCCATAACCTTTACTCATTAAAAGATGTCTTGCATTATATAAAAGTTCGTAATCTTTTGGCAGATACCTTATTAATCTTCGTAAATCCCAACGATCACCGTTCCAAGCTAAATAATCAGCTCGTTTAATATAGTCATCTGCGTTTAAATATTTTTTATATTTTTTTCTAAAATATTTTAATTCATTTTTGGATAAATCTGCCGTGACCCAACCTTCTTTAATTAATTTTGTACCTTTATTTTTGTCTCCAATTAAAATATGACTTTCTCCAAGTATCATCTTTCCATAACCACTTAATGGATCATTTTCTCCAAACCATTTTATTATTTTTTTAGGTGAAACACTTTCCGTGGATAGTTTATGCTCAGCAAGATATTTAACTCTGCTTATTCTAGGATAATCTGAATTTTTATTTAAAAAAACTTGGTAATCGTAAAAGGAAGCCTGGTTACCAGACATTAAAAGATGTCTCCATTGTACAAAATTATAAATAGAGCTATCTTTTGCTTTTTTTGCTATTTTAAGCGCTGATGACCATTTGCTTTTCTCCATTTCTAAAATGGCTTTTTTAGCTAACCCAAAGTCTTTTTTACTATAATATCTTGAAATCTTAATATTCTTAGTTGTGCTAGTGCCAGCTATAGTTGGTTTTTTCTTTGGTATTTTAAAACTTAATTTTTTTTCTTTTAAAACCAACTCTTTTTTAACAATCACATCTTCGATTTTAATTTCTTTGGTTTTTGTAGGCTTCTTTAATGGCTTAAGGATATTTATAGATATTTTCTTTTGAATTTCTTCTTTACTTAAAACAGGTTTTTTTAAGGGTACAATCGAATTGATTTCAGCAAAGAGATTATTTGAAAATATTAATATTGATATAGTGAAACCTAAAAATAATATTTTTTTGAGCATAATCTTTTAGTATATGAATCTTTAAACTATGTTATAAGTATTTATGTTCAAAGGATCAAATGTTGCTTTAATTACACCATTTAAAAATAATGGTCTAGATGAGGAAGCATATATAAAATTAATCCATTTCCATGTTGATAATGGTACTAATGGTCTTGTTCCAGCTGGTACAACAGGTGAATCTCCTACGTTAAGTCATGATGAGCATCAAAGAGTAATAGATTTATGTATAAAAGAAAGTAATGGAAAAATTCCAGTTATTGCTGGTACTGGTTCCAACTCAACCGAAGAAGCGATTTCTTTAACCACTCATGCAGAAAAAGCAGGAGCTAACGGTGCTTTGATAGTTACACCTTATTACAACAAACCAACCCAAGAAGGCTTGTATCAACATTATAAAGCAATTAATGATAAGTGTGGCATTCCAATTATAATTTATAATATTCCTGGTAGATCTGTGATTGATATGTCAGTGGATACCATGGCCAGACTGTATGAATTAAAAAATATAGTTGGAGTTAAAGATGCAACGGGTGATTTAGATAGAGTAAATCAGACACTTGAAAAAATGGGTAAAGATTTTATTCAATTAACAGGTAATGATGATAATGCTTTTGAATTTAATAAACGTGGTGGGGTAGGTACTATTAGTGTAACAGCTAATATTGCACCTAAACTTTGTTCAGATTTTCAAAAATTCTCCAAATCAGACACCGATAATGAAATGAAAGAAGCAGAAAGATTAGATAAAATATTACAACCAGTTCATCACTCAATGTTTGTTGAGAGCAATCCTAGTCCTGTAAAATATGCTGCAAAACTTTTAGGACTTTGTGATGACAATGTAAGACTGCCACTTGTAAAAGTAACAGATACAACAAAAGAAATTGTAAAAAAAGCTCTTCAGTCTGCTAAGTTAATTTAATGAACAAAAAAACCAATCCTGGTTTGAAAATCATTTGTTTAAATAGAAAAGCTAGTTTTAATTATTTTTTTGAAGATCTTTTTGAAGCTGGAATTGTTTTAAAAGGATCAGAGATTAAATCAGTAAGAGAGGGCAAGGTGAATATCGCTGAGTCTTATGCTGTTGAAAAGGGAGGTGAAATTGTTTTAATTAATTCACATATATCTCCATATAAGCAAGCCAGTTACTCTAATCATAATCCAACCGATGATAGAAAATTGCTTCTTAATAAAAAAGAAATAAATAAATTGATAGGTAAAATGCAAAGAGATGGTTTCACATTAGTTCCAACAAAAATGTATTTCAAAAAAGGAAAGGCTAAAATAGAACTAGCTGTTGCAAAAGG
This sequence comes from uncultured Pelagibacteraceae bacterium, assembly GCA_902635515.1. Classification (GTDB taxonomy): domain Bacteria; phylum Pseudomonadota; class Alphaproteobacteria; order Pelagibacterales; family Pelagibacteraceae; genus Pelagibacter. The sequence goes on along the minus strand of CACPOD010000001.1, from coordinate 120,359 downwards.
AAAAAAGCAATATGATAAAAGAGCAACAAAAAAAAGTAGAGATTGGAATCGTGAAAAGGCAAGATATATTAGAAAATCAAGCTAAAATTGTTTTTTTAGGAATAGGTTCAAATTTAGGTATAAGAAAAAGAAATATAGAAAAAGCAAAATTTTTATTAGCAGAACATAACTTAGATGTTCTCTCGGTATCTAGTTATTATGAAACCCCTTCCTGGCCGGACCCACGAAATCCTAAGTTCTTAAATATAATTATAAAATTAAAATGTTATTACAACCCTCAAGAACTATTAAAAATATGTAAATCTATAGAAAATCAATTAGGTAGAAAGAAAGCAAAAAAAAATGCACCTCGTACATGTGACTTAGATATAATCGATTTTAATAATTTGGTATCAAGAAAAAATTCTAAGATTAATTTACCTCATAAAATGATGCACAAAAGAAACTTTGTATTATTTCCCTTATTTGAGATTCAAAAGAATTGGACTCATCCTGACAAACAAATTGATGTTAAAACCTTGATTTCTCTGCTTCCTGATAGAGACATTAGATCTATTAAACAAATTTGATTTAATGGTATAATATCAATTATGCTTAATTCAAATGAACTTATAAATAAAGTTAAGGATTATAATAAATTTCTTAATCCTGAAAAATTAGATAAAGCATATAATTTTGCTGTTAAAGCACATAAGAGTCAAAAAAGAGCTTCGGGTGATCCTTATTCTGTTCACCCAATTGAGGTTGCAAATATTTTAACTGAATTAAAATTAGATAGCGCTACAATTACAACTGGTCTATTGCATGACACTATAGAAGATACTTTTGCAACTTATGAAACTATCAAACAAGAATTTGGTGATGAGGTTGCTGATTTAGTAGACGGTGTAACGAAAATTTCAGCGTTTGAAAATTCAGCAGGAGCTAATTCTAAAGTTGAGAATTTCAGAAAATTAATTTTAGCAACATCAAAAGACATTAGAGTTCTGTTAGTAAAAATTGCTGATCGACTACATAACATGAGAACCATTAAAGCGATTACTAAAGTGGATAAAAGAAAAAGAATAGCTCAAGAAACTATGGAAATTTATGCACCATTAGCTGATAGAATGGGAATGCACAGAATAAGAGACGAGCTTGAGGATTTATCTTTTGAAATTTTAAATAATGATGCAAGAAAATTAATAAAAAAAAGGCTTGATGAAATAAAATTGGACAGAAAAGATTTGTTCGAAGAACAATCTTTTGAGTTAAGTGAAATTTTAAATGATAATGAAATTAATGCTGAAATACATGGTAGAGAAAAGACACCTTTTTCAATTTGGAGAAAGGTCCAAAAAAAAAGAGTCTCCCTTGAACAAATAACAGACATTATTGGATTTAGGATAATTTTAAAAAACGTAGATGATTGTTACAAAACTCTTGGGATTTTTCATAAAAAATGGAATTGTATACCAGGGAAATTTAAAGATTATATTTCATCTCCAAAAATCAATGGTTATAAATCTATTCATACTTCTGTAATTGGTTCAAATAAAAAACCAATAGAAATTCAAATTAGAACACATGAAATGCACGAATTTGCAGAAAGAGGTGTCGCATCTCATTGGCAGTATAAATCTTCTGAAAAATTTAATTCTTTAAGTTGGAAGGAGTATGATTGGTTAAAAGATCTTGTTGAGATTATAGAAAAAAATGAAAACCCTGAAGATTCATATGAGTATACAAAACTTCAAATGTTTCAAGAAAACGTATTTTGTTTTACACCAAAAGGTTCAGTTATAAAATTACCTAAAGATGCAACTGCTATAGATTTTGCATATGCTGTTCATACTAAAATTGGTAATTCAGCAGTTGGTTGTGAAATTAATGGAAACAAAAGCGAATTACAAACTATTTTAAGAAATGGTGATCGAGTAAATATAATAACATCTAAAAATAATTCACCATCACTTCACTGGATACCAACTACTAAAACAGGCAAAGCTAGAGCAGCAATAAGAAGATATTGGCATGATAAAGGAGAGCAAAAAGAGGAAAAAACAAAAAAATATAATACCACTCTATGGATGTCATTACCTGATAAGCCAGGTCAATTAGGAGATATAAGCTCACTCATTGGAAGTCACAAATTAAATATATCTAGCTTAGAAATGGTTGGTAAAAATCCCAATTATATTAATTTTAAATTTAAATTAATTATTAGAAACCTTAAGAATTTTACTAATTTTATTGCAGAGCTAAAACAAAAGAGTATAAAATTTAAGATAATTAGACACGAAGAAAAAAGAAATGCTTTCACACAAAAAATCCTTAAATATTTTAAAAAAAACTAATGCATTATTAGAAGGTCACTTCGTTCTATCCTCAGGTCTACATTCTTCAAAATATATTCAGTGTGCAAAACTCTTAAGTTTCCCTAATTTAGCTGATAAAATTTGTAAATCTTTAGCAAATAAAATTAAAAAAAAATTTAAAAAAATAGATTTAATACTAGCTCCTGCAATGGGAGGAGTAATTATTGGATATGAAATTGGAAAATTGCTCAAAAAAGAAACAATTTTTTGTGAAAGAGTAAATGGTAAATTTACTCTCAGAAGAGGATTCAATATTAAAAAAGGAGCAAGAGTATTAATTATAGAAGATGTAATCACTACAGGAAAATCAAGTTTAGAGTGTGTTAAATTGATTAAAAAATCAAAAGCAAAATTAATTGGATTTGCATCTATTATTGATCGATCAACCAAACAATCTTTAAAAATAAAAACTGGAATAACATCTCATTTAAAAATTGATGTTCCAACTTTTAAAACAAATAAATTACCACCAGAACTTAAATCTATACCAATAACAACCCCAGGAAGCAGATTTATTAAGTGAAAAGGTTAGGTGTAAATATAGATCATATCGCAACTTTACGAAACGCTCGTGGAGAGAAACATCCAGACCCACTATACGCAGCTAAAAAAGTTATTAGTTATGGAGCGGATTCTGTAACAATTCATTTAAGAGAAGATAGAAGACATATAAATGATATTGATGCAAAAAAAATCTGTGGTTTAAGAAATGTGCCTGTAAACCTTGAAATTTCTATGAACGAAGAAATTGTTAATAAAGCACTTAAGATAAAACCAAATTTTATCTGTTTAGTTCCAGAAAATAGAAAAGAAATTACTACCGAGGGAGGTTTAAATATAAAAAACAATCTTAATAAGTTAGAGAAAATAATTAAAAAATTTAAAAAAGCAAAGATAAGAACAAGTTTATTCATTAATCCTTCCCCAAATGATATTAGACTTGCTAAAAAATTAAATGCTAATTGTATTGAAATACATACCGGAAAACTAGCAAACCTAATTAAATCAAAAAAAAATTATTCTAGTGAATTAAACAGAATTAAAAAAAGTGCAAAATTGGCATCAAGTTTAAATTTAGAAGTTCATGCTGGTCATGGTTTAGACTATAAAACCACCAAAATGTTAACAAAAATAATAGATATTGAGGAGTATAATATTGGACATTTTATAATCGGAGAGTCAATATTTGATGGACTTTCAAAAGTAATTAAAAACTTTAAAAAAATTATAAAAAAATAAATGAAAATTCTAGGTATTGGAGTTGATATTGTTGAAAATAAAAGAATTCAAAAATCGATTAAAAATCCTTTATTTAAAAAAAGAATTTACTCATCTAAAGAATTGAAACAATCTAATGCAGCAAACAATAAAGCAGCTTATTTTTCGAAGAGATTTGCTGCAAAAGAAGCATTTTCTAAAGCTCTTGGCACAGGTTTTCGTATGAATTTAAATTTTAAAGATATAGAAGTTGTTAATGATAAAAAGGGAAAGCCTTATTACGTTAAAAATAAAAAAATTACAAAAATTGTACAAAAGAACTTTAAAATCAAAAATTTTAAATGTTTTTTATCAATTTCGGATGAAAAAAATTATTCAACTGCATTTGCAATTATTCAAACATCATGAAATTAGATAAAAATTTTTTTTCAGAAAATATAAAAACTTTAATTTATGCATTAATAATTGCAGTTATAATTAGATCGCTTTTAGTACAACCATTTTATATTCCATCATCATCCATGGAACCTACTTTATTAGTAGGTGATAGGTTGTTTGTAACAAAATATACCTATGGATATAGCAAACATTCATTTCCTTTTAGTCCTCCAATATTAAACAAAAGAATTATGTTTAGTAGTCCTGAAAGAGGCGATGTAATTGTATTTAAAACCCCAGCAGATAATCGAACAGATTACATTAAAAGATTAATTGGTTTACCTGGTGATAAAATTCAATTTATAGACTCTAATTTGTATTTAAATAATTCTGAAATTCTTAAATCTAAAATTAATAACAAAACTACAATTTTCTGTGGCAAAAAAAGTATTGATGTTTATAGATTTGAAGAAAAACTTTCAAATGGTAAAAAATTTCATACTGTTTATTTAAAAGATTACACCTATCAAAATTCTGATGTGTTTACTGTACCAAAAGATCATTATTTCTTTTTAGGAGATAACAGAGACTGTTCTAAAGATAGCAGGTACTTAACAAGTGTTGGATATGTACATAAAGATAATTTAGTAGGAAAAGCTCAATTTATATTTTTTTCTTCTGATAAAAAAATAGGAAGTTTTATAGAATTTTGGAAATGGCATAAGTCAATAAGATTTAATAGAACATTTAATAAAATTAATTAATGAAAATTAACTATCAGAGTTTAGAAAAAAAAATTGATTTAAAATTTAAAAATAAAAATCTGCTTATTCAATCCCTCACACATAAAAGCTTTAATCCAAATGAAAATAATGAAAAGATAGAGTTTCTAGGTGATAGAGTTCTTGGCTTAGTGATAGCAAAAAAGCTTTTAGAAATTTATCCTGAGGAAAAAGAGGGTATTCTTGATAAAAAATTTGCATCGCTAGTAAATAAAAAAACTTGTTTGGATATTGCAAAAAAAATCAATTTAGCTAGTTACGTTAAAACATTTAATCCCAACAATAAAAAAATAAAAATTGAGGACAAAATTATATCTGATAGCTGTGAAGCATTAATTGGTGCCATATATCTCGATAAAGGTTTTACGATTGTTGAAAAAACAATTTTAAATTTGTGGCATGATCATATTGAAAAAAGTGTAGTTACCGAAATAGATGCGAAAACAAAATTACAGGAGCTAACTTTAAAAAATTTTAAAAAATTACCTACTTATAAATTAATTTCAAATACAGGTCCAAGACACAAACCCATATTTAAAGTTGGAGTAAAATTGCCCAATACAAAATATTTTATAGCTACTGGAAAATCAAAGAAAGAAGCTGAACAAAACGCTGCTATAGAATGTTTAAAAAATACAAATAAAAAATGAATTGGTCAGACGAAGGATTTTTAATAAGTAAAAATAGATATAATGAAAATTCATTAATTGCTGAATTATTTACAAAAGATAAAGGAAAGATATCTGGAATTATATTTGGTGGTACTTCAAAAAAAATTAAAAATTATCTTCAAGTTGGTAATAAACTCCATGTTAATTACAATTCTAAAAATGAAAACAGTATAGGTTATTTTAAAATTGAAATTTTAAATGCCTATACTCCATTATATTTTGATCACAAACAAAAGTTATCTTGTATTACATCTGCTATGAATTTGATTAAAATATTAACAGCAGAATCTCAATCAAATAATAAAGTTTATTTTATAATTCAAAACTTATTTTTAATTTTAAAAGAAAAAGATTGGTTGAAAAAATATATATTTTGGGAATTGGAGTTACTTAAAATATTAGGATATGACTTGGCGCTTGAAAATTTAGTTGAAAAAAATTTAGAAGGTAACAAAACTGTATATTATGCAAGTTCTTTAAATGAAAAAAAATATGTACCTAACTTTTTGATTGAAAAAGATATTGAAGTTAATGATATTGGCACTTTATTGAACGGTTTGAAATTAGTAGGCGATTATTTGGATAAAACTATATTAAGACCAAATAATTTAAATTATCCAAATAGCAGGTTATTATTCTTAAATACGTTAAAATAATTATTTTATTATTTTATCAATTCTATCAGCGTAATAACTTACTATAGCATTGGCACCAGCTCTCTTAAAAGCAACTAAGCTTTCATATATAGCATTTTTATTAATTAATTTTTTTGTTATAGCTGTTTCAATTAAACTGTATTCTCCTGATACTTGATAGGCAAATACAGGTAATTTAAATTTTTCCTTAATTGATTTTATTATGTCTAAGTAGGGCATACCTGGTTTAACCATTACCATATCAGCACCTTCTTTAATATCTAATGCGACCTCTCTTAAAGCTTCATCAGAATTTCTATAATCCATCTGATAAGTTTTTTTGTCTCCTTTTAAAGAACCTTTAGATCCGACTGCATCTCTAAAAGGTCCATAAAAGCTTGAAGCATATTTTGCAGCGTACGATAATATTTGAACATTTTGGAATTTATTTTTATCTAAAGCTTTTCTTATTTTTCCTATTCTGCCATCCATCATGTCTGAAGGAGCCAGTACATCACAACCCATCTCAGCTTGTAGTAATGACTGATTGATCAAAACCTCAATTGTTTCATCATTTAATATGGTGTTAGATTTTATCAAACCATCATGACCATGTGATGTATAAGGATCTAAAGCAACATCACACATTATACCGATTTGGTTTTTGTATCTTTTTTTGACTTCTTGTATCGCTTTACAGACTAAATTATTTTCATTCAGTGATTCTGTTCCCAATTCATCTTTTTTTGAGTTTTGTGTCTTTGGGAAAAGAGCTATCATTGGTATTCCTAATTTTATTGCTTTATCCACAATTTGGCTCAATCGATTAATTGTATACCTGTAAACGCCAGGCATTGATGAAATCTCTTGTCGTTTATTTGATCCTTCAATTAAAAAAATAGGGAGTATAAAGTCATTTGGACTTAAGGTATTTTCTTGAATCAATCTTCTTGACCAAGGATCTTTTCTGCTTCTTCTGAGTCTCAGACTAGGATATTTACCAATAATCATGTTTTAATTTACTTTTAAATTGCGACAAATGTAATATACACATATACAAAAAAAAGAGTAGAAAGCAATCACGATGGCGACAGAAAACTCAAAAGTTGTAGACTTAAATATCAAAAAAGAAGATAGGATTTTAGACTTTAGTGATTTCCAGAAACAAGAAATTAAGTTTGATATAGAGAAATTGCAAGAAGCATATCACCAAATAGTTAAGATCAAAAAATTTGAAGATGCAGGTGTTACTCACTTTGGTGCTATATCTCTAACTCAAATACCTGGTGATCCAGATTCAATAAAAGGTAATAAAGCTCGTGGAGTATACTGGACTAAACCTGACAAATCAGGAAAAGAAGTTTCTAGAGACGAAATGATTGATGAATCATCTTACTCAGAATTTATTAAAGACTATGAGAACACATATTTTAAAGAGGTTTATGATGTCCTTTCAAAAAAATATAAACTTGGAAGAGTTAGGATTCTTTTAAAAGAGCCAAGATCAACTTTAAGTTGGCATAGAGATCCTGAACCAAGATTGCATATACCTATTATTACAAACCCTGGTTGTTTAATGGTAATTGATAATGTTGCGAAACATATGCCTGCTGATGGTTCGGTTTGGGTTACAAACAACACTAAATATCACAATGCATTTAATGGTGGAGAAGAGAATAGAATACATTTAGTTGCTTGTGTTTTAGATTATAAATTTAGTTAATTTGAAAAAAGTATTTATTTCATCAGATCATGCTGGATTTAAATTAAAAGAACTAATCAAAGATTACTTAACAAATAAAAAAATAAAATTTGAAGATCTTGGTCCTAAAGATGACAGCAGCGTTGATTATCCTGACTATGCTCATAAAGTTGCTAGAAAAGTCAAATCAAGAAAGAGTAATGTTGGTATTTTAGTGTGTGGATCCGGGACTGGAATGAATATTGCGGCAAATAAGCATAAAAATATTCGCGCTGCACAATGTTTTAATCTAAAATCAACGAAATTATCCAGATTGCATAACGATGCAAACATCATTACATTAGGGTCAAGGTTAATAACCAAAAAAAATGCTTTGAAATTTGTAAGTGTTTTTTTAAATACAAAATTTGACGGTGGAAGACACTTGAGAAGGGTTAAGAAAATATAATTATGTCGAGCGAAAAAAGTTATTTAAACGATAGTTATAAAAGTTTTTTTGAGGATAGTTTATCTGTAAAAGATCCAGAGCTTTATAAAGCTATTAAAGATGAATTAATTAGACAGCAACAACATATAGAGCTAATTGCGTCTGAAAATATAGTATCTCAAGCAGTATTAGAAGCACAAGGATCAGTTTTGACTAACAAATATGCCGAAGGTTATCCTGGTAAAAGATATTATAATGGTTGCGAGCATGTTGATGTAGCAGAAAACCTTGCTATTGAAAGATTAAAAAAATTATTTAATTGTAAATTTGCAAATGCTCAACCACATTCAGGTGCACAAGCTAATGGAGCAGTGTTTTTAGCCCTGTTAAGCCCAGGTGATACGTTCATGGGTATGAGTTTAAATTCAGGTGGTCACATTACACATGGATTAAAAATTTCAATGTCTGGTAAATGGTTTAACGCTATAGGTTATGATGTAGACAAAGAATCTGAGTTGATAGATTATGATAATGTTGAAAAACTTGCATTAGAACATAAACCTAAACTAATCATTGCAGGCGGAAGTGCTTATTCTAGAGTAATTGACTTTAAAAGATTTAGAGAAATAGCAGATAAAGTTGGAGCATATCTAATGGTTGATATGGCTCACTTTTCAGGATTAGTTGCTGGTAAAGGATACCCTAATCCATGTGACTATGCTCATGTAGTTACTTCAACAACTCACAAAGTATTTAGAAGCGCAAGAGGAGGAATAATTTTAACTAATCATGAAGATCTTGCTAAAAAATTTAACACAGCTGTTTTTCCTGGTTATCAGGGAGGACCTTTAATGCATATTATTGCGGCAAAAGCAGCTGGCTTTCTTGAAGCGCTACAACCAGAATTTCAAGATTACATTAAATCTGTTTTAGCAAACGCAAAAATGTTAGCAGAAACCTTAAAAAATAATGGATTTAAAATTTATTCAGATGGAACAGATACACATTTGATGTTGGTTGATTTGAGACCCTACAATGTAAAAGGAAATCTTGCGGCAGAGAGTTTGTCTAGAGCAAACATTACATGTAATAAAAATGGTATTCCATTTGATACAGAAAAACCAATGATTACATCTGGAATAAGATTAGGAACTCAAGCGGCTACAACTCGTGGATTTGGTTTAAATGAGTTTAAAACGGTAGGTGAATTAATTACAAAAACTCTGAAAGGTTTATCTGAAAACCCAACAGATAATAGCAAAATAGAAAACGAAGTAAAAAATGAAGTTATTTCTTTAACTTCTTCATTTCCGATATATAAGAACCTTTAGTAAATGATTTGTCCGTGCGAAAAAAAAGGTGATACATCTGTTGTAGACTCACGTCCAACTGAAGATGGTACCGCAATAAGAAGAAGAAGATTGTGTATATGTGGTGAAAGATTTACTACATTTGAGAGAATTCAATTTAGAGAATTGATGGTTGTTAAAAAAAATGGAAGAAAATCATCATTTGATCGTGATAAATTATCTAAATCTATCTACATAGCTCTTAAAAAAAGACCAATAGATACGGCTACAATAGAAAAATTCATTAGTAACATTTCAAGATCTCTTGAAGAACTTGGACAAGGAGAGATATCAACAAACACAATTGGGACAATGGTTATGGATGGATTAAAAGATTTAGACCCAGTTGGATATGTAAGATTTGCATCAGTATATAGAAACTTTAGGGAAGAAAAAGATTTCGTACAATTCGTGGACAAGCTTGATGTCTACAAAAAAAGATAAATTTACATTAAAAGATAAATTTTACATGGAGTTAGCCTTAGACTTGGCTAAATCTCGTCATGGACAGACTGGATCAAATCCTTCTGTAGGCTGTGTTATTGTCAAAAATGATAAAATTATTTCCATAGGACAAACCTCATTTAATGGAAGACCACACGCTGAATTTAATGCGATTAAAAATAGTTTTGAAGAATTAGAAGGTTCAAAAATGTATGTTACCTTAGAACCATGCTGTCATCATGGATTAACACCACCATGCACTGATGCGATAATAAAATCTAGAATTTCAGAAGTTATATATGCAGTTACTGACATAGATAAAAGAGTAAGAAATAAAAGTTTTAAAATTTTAAAGTCAAAAAAAATAATTGTAAAAAAAGGTTTATTAAGAAGCAAAATTGAAAGTTTTTATTTACCTTATTTTTTTAATAGAAAGAAAAAATTACCCTTTGTTACCGGCAAAATAGCTATTTCAAAAAACAATATTATTTACAGCAAAACTCAAAAAAAGATTACAAATTCTTATTCAGATCAGTTTACACACATGTTGAGATATCAAAATGATAGCTTGATGATTACTCACAAAACACTAAATAAAGATAATCCAAAATTAAATTGTCGTTTGAAGGGTTTTGAAAAATTTTCTCCAAAAAGAATTATTTTAGATAACAAGTTAAATTCTAAAATAAACAGTTATATAATAAAATCCTCTAACAACAAAAATACTATAATTTTTTATAATAAAGCAAACAAATTAAAAATTTCAAAATTTAAAAGAAAAGGAATTCATCTAATTAAATCTCGAATTGATCGAAATAACAGATTTGATATTAAATTAATTTTGAAAAAATTACATAATTATGGATGCAGAAATTTGCTAATTGAAGGAGGAGATAAATTAACAAATTCACTGATTAAGAATAAAATTTTTAATAAATTTTATTTGTATAAAAGTCCAAAAAATCTCTCTAAAAACTTCGAATATTTGAAATTTAGTAGTCAAAATATATTAAATCAAAAATATAAAACAAAAATTAATCTAAATCTCAATTTACGAAAAGACAGAATAACACTATATAGTTAGAAAAAATGTTTAATGGAATAATTTATAACCAAGGTACTATTACTAAAATTATTAAAAGACCTAAAGGTCTTAACATTTTTGTTAAAAGTAATATTAAAGTATCCAATAAAGACATGGGTTTGTCTGTTGCCTGTGATGGTGTTTGTCTAACTTTAATTTCATATAAATCCAAAATTATGGAATTTTATCTTTCGAAAGAAACGATAATTCGATCAAAATTCAAATTTTTAAAAATAAAAGATAAAATAAATTTAGAATTACCTTTAAAATATGGGACAAAAATTTCAGGACATATTTGTCAAGGACATGTTGATACTGTTGGTAAAGTATTAAGTATTAAAAAAATAGATAAATCATTTCTTTTTGACTTTGATTTACCTAAAAAGGAAAGAAAACATTTAATAGAAAAAGCATCAATCTGTGTTAATGGTATTTCACTTACAATTTCGAAAGTGACTAAAAAAGGTTTCCAAATTTGGATTATTCCTCACACCTACAAAGAAACTAATTTATCAACTTTAAAAAAATCTAGTTTAGTCAACATAGAGATAGATATCTTGTCTAAATACGTTAGGAATTATTTTAATGGAAAAAAATAATTTTGCGTCAATAGAGTCAATTATAAGCGTAGCCAAAAAAGGTGGTATGTTTATTTTAGTAGATGATGAAAAAAGAGAAAATGAAGGAGATTTAGTTATTTCAACATCAGACACAAATTCAAAGAATATTAACTTCATGGCAAAATACGGACGAGGCTTGATTTGTTTAGCCCTTGATTCACTTCAAGCAAAAAGATTAAATTTATCTTTAATGTCTCCAGTTAATCAATCAAGAAATAAGACGGCATTTACAGTTTCTATTGAAGCAAAAAAAGGAATAACAACAGGTATATCCGCTAAAGATAGAGCGAAAACAATCAAAATTGCTTCAAAAAAAAATGTTAATAAAAATGAGATTGTCTCACCTGGTCACGTGTTTCCAATTATAGCTAAAGATGGCGGGGTGCTTGTTAGAGCAGGGCACACCGAAGCTTCAGTTGATATATCTAAATTAGCAAAAAAAAATAACTCTGCTGTAATTTGTGAAATTATGAATGAGGATGGAACAATGGCTAAAGGTCAGGATTTATTCAATTTTGCAAAAAAACATAAATTAAAAATTGGAAAGATAGAAGATCTGATTGCATATAGACTAAAAAAAGAAAAGCTTATTAAACTTAAAAAGCAAAGTAAGATTGATGTAAAAAATCAAAAATACATTATTAGAATTTATGAGAATCTTTTAGATGGTTCAGAGCACTTCGCATTAATAAAAGGTAAAATAAAAAAAGGTATTACTCCAAGAGTAAGAGTAATTTCATCTAATGTCGTGCAAAACTATCTAATAAATCAATCACTACCAAATTCATTTAACAAGACTTTGAATTATTTTAAAAAATATCAAAATTGTGTTTTAGTTTTTATCAAAGATTCAAATTTAAAATCAGTAACACAGACTTTAAAAGATTATAAAAACAAAGACTTTTATAAAAAGGGAAATGATAAGTTAATAAGAAATTATGGTATTGGAGCTCAAATTATTAAAGACTTAAAAATAAAAAATATGATATTAATCACCAAATCACCAAAAAAAGTTATTGGTCTTGATGGTTATGGTATAAAAATTACAAAACAGGAATTAATTTGATGAAAAAAAAATATTTAATTGTTGTAGCAGATTATTATAAAGATATTGCTGATGGCTTAATAAGCAGTGCTTTAAAAAAAATTCCAAAAAAAAATATAATTAAAATTATTAAAGTACCTGGTGTTTTTGAAATCCCAGTTACAATCTCAAAAAATTTAAAAAAATATGATGGTTTTTTAGCTTTAGGATGTGTAATTAAAGGTCAAACGCCGCACTTTGATTTTATTTCTCAAGCCTCAACAGATGCCATAATGAAATTATCTATAGATAGTAAAAAACCAATTGGAAATGGAATAATTACCTGTCTTAATATGGCTCAAGCAAGAGCAAGAAGAAAAAAGGGTGCTGAGGCTGCAGAAGCTGTGATTTCAGTTTTATCTCAAAAATGAGAACTCATTATAATCCAAAAAATAACCCCAGAGTTATAATTATTCAGAAGTTATATGGTAAATTTTACAATGAAGATAATGATTTAGATTTTCCAAAACACAGATTTAAAAAATTTATTAAAGATATTGTTTTAGGAACAATAGAAAGAAATGATCTTATTTTAGATGAAATAAATAATAAATTAGGTGATGATTTTGTATTTGAAAAATTAGACAAAGTTTTTCAAACAATTTTAAAAGCAGCAACTTATGAATTTATGTATAAGCCAAATTTATCTATTAATATAATTATTAAAGAATATTTAAATTCATCCAATTTTTTTCTTGAAGATTCACAAACGAAGTATCTTAATGCTTTATTAGACAACGTTGGAAAAAAATTAAGATCTAACAATGCATGAATTTGATCTTATAAATAATTATTTTTTTAAAATAGCTAAAAAAAATAAATTTGCTCTTAACCTAAATGATGATGTTTTTTTTGATAAAAAAAGAGGTGTTGTTATATCTGTTGATACATACAATATTGGTACGCATTTTTATGATTTTAAATCCCCAGATTTAGTAATCAAAAAAATATTAAGGTCATCAATTTCTGATTTAATTTGCAAAGGTGTTAAACCAAAATTTTATTTTATTTCTGGTTCAGGTAATAAAAAAACGTTTACAAAAAAAAATTTATATAAAATTTCAAAGTCACTCAAATCAGAACAAAATAAATTTAATATAGATTTATGTGGTGGCGACACGACTTTTTCAAATAAACTAAGTTTCACAATCACTTCATTAGGATATTCGAATAAAATAATTTATCGTAATAAAGCTAAATTAAATGATGACATTTATGTTACTGGAAATCTGGGTGATAGTTATTTAGGTCTTAAAGTATTAAGTAATAAAACTAAATTCAAAAAAAAAGACAAATTATTCTTTGTAGATAAATATTACAAACCAGACTTACCTTTAAATTTAACAAAATATTTATTAAAATTTGCTAATAGCTCTATTGATGTTTCAGATGGATTAATTGATGATTTAGCAAAAATGATTAATAGACAAAGTTTATCATTTCACTTATTTGAAAATAAAATACCCATTTCCAATCAGTTGAGGATTTTTATTAAAAAACAAAGATTAAATAAAATTAATCTAATTTCTAATGGAGATGATTATCAGGTATTATTTACAGCAGATATTAAGAAGGCAAGAATCATTCAAAACGCATCTAAATCAACTGGAATTAAAATAACTAAAATTGGTAAAATTGTACCTGGTAAAGATAGATCTTTAATATTCAATGAAAAAGACAAGCAAATACGAGCTAAATCCAAAGGTTATATTCATCAGTTTTAGAAGTTAATCGTTGTCTTTTCTATCTTTTTTTGTATTGTGCGGGCTTAAAAATTTAACAACCAACAACTTAAGGTTAATATGAGCGGAACAGTCGAAACAATACTATTATATACAATTGGAGCTGGTTTATTATCTATCGTTTATGGATTTTTAACTGGAAAAAATATTCTTAATTCAAGTGCAGGAAATACAAAAATGCAAGATATTGCATCTGCAATTCAAATTGGTGCAAAGGCATATTTAGCAAGACAATATAAAACTATTGCCATTGTTGGTGCTGTTGTTTTAGTAATTGTAAGTATTGCATTTAGTCCATTAGTAGGTCTTGGTTATTTAATAGGTGCTGCATTATCAGGTATTGCAGGGTACGTTGGAATGTTAGTTTCCGTAGAAGCAAACGTAAGAACAGCAGAAGCATCTAGAAAAGGTTTAGCCCAAGGTCTTTCAGTTGCCTTTAAATCTGGTGCTGTAACTGGAATGTTGGTTGCTGGTTTAGCTTTATTAGCTATAGCTGTTTATTATTATATATTATTGAAATCTAATGTTGATGAAAGAGAAATAGTTAATGCATTAGTTGCATTAGGTTTTGGTGCTTCTCTAATTTCTATTTTTGCAAGATTAGGTGGTGGAATTTTTACAAAAGGTGCAGACGTAGGTGCTGACTTAGTTGGAAAAGTTGAAGCTGGAATTCCTGAAGATGACCCTAGAAATCCTGCGGTGATAGCAGATAACGTTGGTGATAACGTAGGAGATTGTGCTGGTATGGCTGCTGATTTATTTGAAACATATGCAGTTACAATTGTTGCAACAATGGTTTTATCTTCAATTTTCTTTGTTGGTGATCTAAATATGATGATTTACCCTTTATCAATTGGTGCTGCATGCTTGTTAACATCTATTGTTGGAACATTTTTCGTTAAACTTGGAAGAAGTAATAATGTTATGAATGCTTTGTATAAAGGATTTGTTGTCTCTGCTGTAGCATCTTTAGTAATATTATGGCCTGTTACAGATCATGTAATTGGTTTTACAAATGAGTACACAATAAATGATAAGACATTTAATGGAATGGATCTATATTATTGTGGAGTTATAGGATTAGTTATTACTGGATTATTAATCTGGATTACTGAATACTATACAGGAACGAGTTATAGACCAGTTAAATCTGTTGCGTTATCATCAACGACTGGTCATGGGACTAATGTTATTCAAGGTTTAGCTGTTTCTATGGAGGCAACTGCTATTCCTGCATTGATAATCGTTGCAGGTATTCTTATTACAAATTCTATTGCAGGACTTTTTGGTATTGCAATTGCTGTAACTACCATGCTTGCTTTAGCTGGTATGGTTGTTGCTTTAGATGCATACGGACCAGTTACAGACAATGCTGGAGGGATTGCTGAAATGTCTAATCTTGATAAGAAAGTTAGAAAAACAACAGACGCTTTAGATGCTGTGGGTAATACAACAAAAGCAGTTACAAAAGGTTATGCAATTGGTTCTGCTGGTTTGGGCGCTTTAGTTTTATTCGCTGCTTACACTGAGGACATCAAGCATTTTTCAAAAGAGGCAGGATCAGCATTAGAGGGTATCGTAGTTACTTTTGATCTATCTAATCCTTACGTGGTTGTAGGTTTATTAATTGGTGGGATGTTACCTTATCTTTTTGGTTCAATGGGTATGCAAGCTGTCGGTAGAGCAGGTGGCGCTGTAGTTGTTGAAGTAAGAAGACAATTTAAAAAATTTCCAGGTATAATGAAAAGAAAACAAAAACCTGATTATGCTAAGTTAGTTGATCTTTTAACTGTAGCAGCAATTAAAGAGATGATTATACCTTCACTCCTTCCTGTTCTTTCACCAGTTGTTCTTTATTTTATAATTTTATCTATTGGTGGACAAGTAGCAGCCCTTGCAGCAGTAGGCGCAATGTTGTTAGGAGTAATTATTACAGGATTATTTGTTGCAGTATCAATGACTGCCGGAGGTGGTGCTTGGGATAACGCAAAAAAATACATTGAAGATGGTAATCATGGTGGTAAAGGTTCTGAAGCACACAAAGCAGCAGTAACTGGAGATACAGTTGGTGATCCTTACAAAGACACAGCGGGTCCTGCAGTAAATCCTATGATTAAAATTACTAATATTGTAGCTTTATTATTATTAGCTGTTATCGCTGGCTAATTTCTTTACGTTTTTTGGCCCTCACACCTAGAGGGTCATTAACTTTTTGTCTCATACTAGACATAAAATCGTAAATAAATGAGTTTTTTTTAAAAGCACTTCCGGTTGTTCCCTCAGCAATTTTGATGTTTTCCATATCCTCAATATTATAAAATTCTTTTTTCTTTAATATCCCATAATTATCCAATTCAATAACCAATACATCGTTTTTAAAAATTTTCATTTTTCCTAAATTTCTTAGTTTTGATTGAGTTTGTTTTCTTTCTATATAAATCCATAAATCATTGTCAAATTTACTAGTTGTTGAAGGAATCCCTAATAGTTTGGTAATATCATTTTTATTCGATTCATTTACTTTTAACGATTTTTGTTTTTCCTCCAAAAAATGAACGCCATGATGTTTAACAACTTGATTAAACGAGCAACTTGAAATTATAAAAAAGGATAATATTATGTAAAATATTTTCATTATGGATAAAAATTATATACATATTTATAACAATTTAATTAATTTCACTAGAAATAAAGAATTGTACAAAAACTTAAATAGAGCAGATAATTTTGCAGATAGATTAACTTTTTTTTTACTTCATTTTTCTTTTTTTTTAAAAAATTTCAAAAACGAAGAAAATAGGCAAATTTTACAAGAGATATATGATTTCAATTTTAGACAACTAGAATTAAGTATTAGAGAAATAGGATATGGCGATCAATCAATAAATAAGAAAATGAAGGAATATATTAATTTATTCCACTCTATGGTTTCTGAAATTCATTTCTGGGATGATTTATCAAAGTCAGATAAATTAAAAAAAATTTCTACTTTTTTGAGTGATTTTCAAAATAATGAGGAATTACTAGAATATTTTGATCTTTTTAACTCAAATTTATCAAAAAAAACTTTGAATTCTTATTTAAAAAGTGTAAGTAACCCATAATTATGGCTGTACCAAAACGAAAACAAACCCCTTCCAGAACAGGGATGAGAAGAGCTCAAACAATGAAATTTTCAACTAAAAATATAGTTGAAGATAAAAAATCTGGTGAATACAGGCTATCTCATCATTTAGACCTTAAAACTGGCATGTATAAGGGAAGACAAGTTTTAGACCCAAAAGAATAGTATATTATAATCTATTAAAATGTCAGATTTGATTAAAATTGCAGTAGATGCAATGGGTGGTGATGGATCACCAAAGAAAATAATAGATGGTATTATTTTAAATCATTCTACTAATAAAAATAATTTTTTTAAAATTTTTGGTGACAAAAATAAAATAGATCCATTAATTAGAGGAAAAATGCCTGCAGAATTTTTTGAATTAATTCATACAGAAAAAAAAATTGAAAGCACTGATAGTCCTCTAGAGGGTGCAAAAAGAGGGAAAGACACTAGTATGTGGCTTGCCATTCAAAGTGTTAAAGATAAAGAAGCAGATATAGTTATATCAGCAGGCAACACAGGTGCATTGTTAGTTGTATCGAAATTGAATTTAAAAATGATAGAAAATATAGATAAACCAGCTTTATCTGCTTTATGGCCAAATAAAAAGGGTATGAGTGTTGTATTGGATTTAGGTGCTAACATTGAATGTAGTTCTAAAAATTTATCAGACTTTTCAATTATGGGAGCTTCTTTATATACTTCACTTTATCCGAATGATAAACCAAACGTAGCATTATTAAATATTGGTTCAGAAGAATTAAAAGGAAATGAGATTATCAAAGAAACTTATCAATTATTAAATGAAAAAAATTCAGATAATTATAACTTTGCTGGTTACATTGAGGGAAATCATCTTATGGATGGAGAGGTTAATGTAATAGTTTCAGACGGTTTTACAGGAAATGTTGCATTAAAAACGGCAGAGGGTACTGCGAATTTTATAACCAGTGAATTAAAAAATGCGATGACAGGTACATTAATAGGTAAAATTTCATCTATATTAAACATATCAAACTTAACGAAATTTAAGAAAAGACTAGATCCAAGATTATATAATGGAGCAATTTTTATTGGTTTAGACTCTCCAGTTGTTAAAAGTCATGGAGGAACTGACTATATTGGCTTTTCAAACTCCCTAGATGTTTGTCATAGAATTGTAAAAGGCAATTTGATAGAAAAGATTAAGCAAAATATTTAATATGAGAATTAATTTAACTAAAAAAGACTTAGTTAATTTGGTTTATATGCAGCTTGGATTTTCAAAACAAATATCAGAAAATTTAATTGAGGATTTTTTATCAACTATAGTTACTAACATCAAAAATGAGAAAAAATTAAAATTATCTAAATTTGGAACTTTTTCTATTAGACAAAAAAAATCTAGGATTGGTAGAAACCCAAAAACTAAAGAAACAAAAGTAATTTCAAGCAGAGATGTCGTATTGTTTAAGCCATCAAAAGAATTTAAAGAATTTGTTAATTTAAAGGATAATGGATAAATCAAATAGCGCTTACAAAACTATTGGTGAAGTAGTTAGAATATTAAATCTTAAATCAAATGATAAAGGAGCTTTACCGACACACGTCATTAGATTTTGGGAAACTCAATTTAAACAAATTAAACCAAAGATATTAAATTCTAATAGAAGATATTATGATGAAAAAACAATAAATCTTCTCAAAAAAGTTAAATTTTTACTTAAAGATCAAGGTATGACAATAAAGGGTGTAAAGAAAATATTAAATAATGAAGATTCTTTAAAGCTTGACGAAATTGCAGATAAATCTATAAGAACTGAAAATTTAAGAAATAAGTTATTAAAAATTTCTAATAAATTAAAAGAATTAAAAAATGGCAAAAAAAACGCACGTTAAAGTAAGAATGGTTCCAGAGGCTAAACCTGATAGCCCTTACTTCTATTATGTAAAAAAACCTGCTGGAGGTGAGAAGGCCAAAGTTAAACTTTCAGCAAAGAAATACAATCCGGATACTAGAAAACATGAAATGTTTGTTGAAAAAAAGCTTCCGCCACACAGTAAGTAATTATTTTTTTTTAAAGTTTCTCTTTTCGTAATCGATATAAGACAAAATCATATTTTTCCATATACGATTAGTAATTTTAGGATCAATCTTTAGTTTTTTAGATTTTGAGTGAATTTTTTTAAGTATAAAATTGATACGTTTTTTATCTACTATTTCTTTTTTAAATTCTTTAAGCTTTAAAACTTCTTTTACAAGATTTGTTCTATATTTAATTAAAGATAATAACTTATTATCTAACTTATCCAATTTAGATCTTATTATTTCTAATTTTTTTTTGTTTTTTGGCGACATTTAATTTATTGGTTTAATTAATAATTATTATATTTATTTAATCATGTACAGTCAGAATTATTCTTTAAATTCTCAATTAAAAATATGGATGATCACTTTATTAGTGATGATCGTGCTTATTATTTTAGTAGGTGGTCTAACTAGATTAACAGACTCTGGACTATCTATTACAAGTTGGGAACTTTTTATTGGTTCATTACCGCCTTTAACAAATAATAAATGGATAGAATATTTTGATCTCTATAAAACAATACCTGAATTTAAAGAGCAAAATTTTAATATGACTTTAAATGAATTTAAAATTATTTTTTGGTGGGAATGGGTGCATCGTCAATTGGGGAGATTAATTGGTCTAACTGTTCTTTTTCCAATGATCTATTTTACAATTAAAAATGGTTTTTGGATTTTAAAAGAATATTCAATTATTTTTTTCTTAGTGTGTTTTCAAGGATTTATTGGATGGTACATGGTATCAAGTGGATTAGTTGATAGAATTGATGTTAGTCATTATAGATTATCACTACACTTAGTTACAGCTTTTATTATATTGTCTATAGTTTTTTGGAAATATTTAAATCTAACTGATATAAAAATTAATCATATTAATATTCAATTAAATACAACTAAATTTTTTCTTTTATTATTATTTTTACAATTAATAATTGGAGCATTTGTATCCGGGATGGATGCAGGAAAAATTTATAATACATGGCCATTAATGGGCTCATCATATTTTCCAGATGACAGTGTAATTAATGATTTATTTAATCTCACAGTATTTGATGATCAATCACTTGTTCAATTTATTCATAGAAATTTAGCATATTTAATTGTCATAATATATTTTTACATACTTTATTTTGTTTTAAAAAATGGAAATATAAATTTAAGGATTCCAATTTTCATTATTGGAATTTCTTTATTGTTTCAAATTTTTTTGGGAGTTATTACAATTTTATCCGGAGTAAAAATGCTTTATGCATCTCTACACCAGATAAATTCTATTTTAATAATACTTTCAACTTTGTATTTTCTTTATATTACAAAATATAAAGAGGATATTTATTAGTTTCTATTGGTAGACATTAAATCCTCAAATTAGCTTACAGCTTTTAAATTACCCTTTGAAGATTTATTCAATGCTTGATCAAGATCCTCAATAATATCATCGATGTGTTCAATACCGATACAAAGTCTTACGTAACTTTGGGTAACACCTGATGCAGCTAGTTCTTTCTCATTTAATTGACTATGAGTTGTACTTGCTGGATGAATTGCTAAACTTCTAGCATCACCAATATTAGCTACGTGATAGAACATTTTTAAAGACTCGATAAATTTTTTACCAGCTTCAATTCCACCTTTAAGTTCGATACCAATCATTGGTCCATTTCCACCTTTAAGATATTTTTTAGCTCTATCAGCAATGGGTTTATCGTGCTCTGTAGAATAAATAACTTTTGTAACTTCTTTATGTTTTTTAAGAAAATCAACAACATACTCGGCGTTAGCACAATGTTGTCTCATTCTTAAAGCGACTGTTTCAAGTCCTTGAATTATTGCAAAAGCATTATCTGGAGCCAGAGCTGATCCTAAGTCCCTCAATAAACAAACTCTTGCTCTAACAGCGAAGGGGACATTAGCACCAGTTAATTCCGGTACAGCTTTTCCCCAAACGACACCACCATAACTTGCATCTGGTTCGTTAAATAATGGTTGTCTCTTAGGATCTGCAGTCCAATCAAAATTACCACTATCAACTATACTTCCTGCAACTGCTGTACCATGCCCACCTATATATTTCGTAAGTGAGTGAATCACTACTGCAGCCCCATGTTCAATTGGTCTGCATATTACTGGTGCAGCTGTGTTATCCATGATTAATGGTATATTATATTTTCTTCCAATGTCAGAAACTTCCTTTATTGGAAAGACTCTTAAATATGGATTGGGTAGAGTTTCACCATAAAAAGCTCTAGTTTTATCATCTATTAACTTTTCAAAATTTTCAGGATTACTTGGATCTGCATATCTTATCTCTATCCCAAGTTTGCTAAGTGTATGTGTGAATAAAGATACTGTACCACCATAAAGATCAGTTGAGCTTACTATATTATCACCGGCTTGGGCTACATTTAATACAGCAAACGTTGATGCAGTTTGACCTGAGGATACGGTTACACATGATAGACCTCCTTCAAGAGCGGCAACTCTTTTTTCCAGGACATCATTTGTTGGATTCATTATACGAGTGTAGATGTTACCAAATTCTTTAAGAGCAAAAAGGTTGGCAGCGTGCTCTGTATTGTTAAATTGGTACGATGTTGTTCTATAAATTGGGACTGCTACTGCGTTCGTCGCTGGATCACTCCTATAGTCACCACCATGTATGGCAATAGTTTCAGGGTTATTTCTTTTTTTAGTCATTTTACTCCTTTTTTAGTGCTTCAACATTATGTTAGGCGCACAATACAGTTCAAATGCCTACCGATTTTATTAATTTTATGAAATTTCCTTTTTAGCAGTTATAAGCCCGCAATAGGATCAAATCGGCAACTGATTTCTAGCATATTAGCTACATATTTCAAGCTAAATATAAAATTGACTTTGTAATTATTAATAGTATTAATCCTCGCACAATGACAAAATTCACTAAAAAAGACCAATTAAATTCATCTTGGTATGAAATAGACGCGAAGAATGCAGTAGTTGGAAGATTAGCAACTGTTGTTTCCAATATCATAAGAGGCAAGAACAAAACTACATATACACCTCATATGGATGATGGTGACTTTGTTGTTGTTAAAAATATTGAACAAGCAAAATTTACTGGAAAAAAATTTCAAGATAAAAAGTATTACAGACACACTGGTCATCCAGGTGGAATTAAAGTTACAACACCTGAGAAACTTCATGAAAAAAAACCTGGAGAAACTTTAAAAATGGCGGTTAAAAGAATGTTACCAGGTGGAGTATTGGGGAGAAAACAATTAACAAAATTAAAAATTTATCCAGGAAATGAACATCCTCATTCAGCACAAAATCCTACTGTAATAGAGTTAGATAAATTAAACAGAAAAAATATAGCTAGAAACTAAGATGGAAAATACTCAATCAGCATCAAAATCTCCAAAATTAAAATTAGATTTTAAAGATAGTAAATACGCTACTGGTAGAAGAAAAACATCAATAGCAAAAGTTTGGTTAAAAAAAGGTTCTGGCAAAATTTATGTAAATGGTAAATTATTTAGTGATTATTTTGCTGACGAAACTCATAAAATGCAAATTACAAGACCTTTTGAGATTATTAATCAGGCTACTGATTATGATGTAAGATGCAGTGTAAAAGGAGGAGGACCTACAGGCCAAGCAGGGGCTATGGTTCACGGTATTTCAAAAGCTTTAGTATTATTTGATGAAAATCTAAAAGCCACCTTAAAAACTGAGAAACTTACTACCAGAGACTCAAGAGCAGTTGAAAGAAAAAAACCTGGTAGAAGAAAAGCTAGAAGAAGCTTCCAATTCTCTAAAAGATAATTTTTTTTTAATTTTTAACTGTTATAATGAAAAATGCCTAAGCTTAACGCGTTAGTTGCTGGATCAACTGGATATATTGGTGTTCAATTAATTAAATTATTAGTTAAACACAAATATATTAATATTAAATACCTTTGTGGAAACTCTTCTGTGGGTAAACACGTCAAATTTTACGATAAATCTTTATCTAAATATAAATTACCAAAAATTTTAAAATTTAATAAAAAATTATTAAAAGATGTTCATGTTATTTTTACAGCACTTCCAAACGGGGAGGCACAGGATATATCCAAACATTTAAGCAAAAATCATACTCTAATAGATCTTGCTGCAGATTTTAGATTAGAAAAAGCTTCTGATTATTTAAAGTGGTATAAACAAAAACATCGAGCAACTAATTTAATAAAAAAAAGTATTTATTTACTTCCTGAAATTAATAGAAAAGAGATTAAAAAATATAATATTATTTCATGTCCAGGATGTTATCCAACATCAATATTGCTTCCTCTATTTCCTTTATTTAAGAAAAATTTAATTAAATTTAATAATATTATAATTGATTCAAAATCTGGATATTCAGGTGCTGGTAGAGGAGTTCACAAAAAATATAAAGATAAAAATCTATATGAGTCTTTAAGCGCATATGGTGTTGGTTTTCATCGTCACAATTCTGAAATAGATCAAGTGTTAAGAAAATTTACTAAGAAAAAATTTCAATTTAGTTTTACTCCTCACTTATCACCAATGTTTAGAGGTATTCTGAGTACTATATATGTTGATTTAGAAAATAATATTTCACAAACAAAAGTATTAAAAACATTAATTAGTTTTTATAAAAATGAAATTTTTGTAAAAATATTAAAGTCTGGCACATTGTTAAGCACCAATGACGTAATAAATACTAACAATTGTTATATTTCGGTGTGCAAATCTAAATACAGCAATAAAATAATCATTTTATCTGCTATTGATAATTTGATTAAGGGTGGAGCAGGTCAAGCTGTACAAAATTTGAATAATAAATTTAATTTTTCTGAAACGACTGGATTAAAATGAGAAAATTTATAATAATTTGTTCTTCTTTAATATTAGCAAATTGTTCATTAAACAAAGATTCTCAATATTGGACAGAAAATTCTATCGAAAGTAAAACTAATCAAAAAAAATTAAATGAGATATTAAAAAAGTCAGACGATATAACATCAATGACATTAGAGGAATACGAGATTTATATAGATGACTATACAAAAAAAAGTAAATATCCAGATATAAGCAAATGAGTAAATTAATTAATATTGCAGTAGTAGGACTTGGTCAGGTTGGCAATTATTTGCTAAATGAACTAAATACAAAAAAAAAAGATATAGAGCTTAAAACAGGTAAGAAAATTAATGTGGTGGCTGTTTCTGCAAGAAGTATTAATAAAAAACGAAAATTTAAAGTTAATAAAAAAATATTTTACAAAAACCCTTTAGAAATTTTTAAGAAGAATAATATTGATATATTATTTGAAGCCATAGGTTTATCAGATGGTATTTCTAAAAAAGTTGTCGTAACTGCTTTAAAAAGTAAAATCCATGTTATTACACCTAATAAAGCTTTAATCTCAAAACATGGCAATGAGTTAGCAAAACTTGCAGAAAAAAATAAAGTTAATTTGGAATTTGAAGCATCAGTTGCTGGTGGTATTCCAATATTAAGATCTATCAAAGAAGGATTGGCAACAAACAAAATATCAAAAGTTTATGGAATTTTGAACGGTACTTCAAATTACATACTATCCGAAATGGAAAATTCAGATGAAAATTTTGCAGATGTTTTAAAAAAAGCACAGATACTTGGTTATGCCGAACCTGGTAATCCAAAATTAGATTTAAATGGTTTTGATGCATTTGCCAAAGTAAGAATTTTGTCTGCATTAGCCTTTAATAGTAAAATTTCTAAACATAAATGTTTAATGGAAGGAATAGAAAAAATTGAATTAAAAGATATTAAAATTGCAAATCAATTAGATTTAAGAATAAAACTACTAGGTATTTCAGAATTAAAGAATAATCATCTTTTTGAAACCGTCCATCCATGTTTAGTTAGTAAAAAATCTTATATTGGTAATGTGAACGGTGTAATGAATGCAGTTATTCTTCAAGGTAAACCCGTTGGAGAAAGTGTTTTACAAGGTGAGGGAGCTGGACCAGGTCCTACTTCTTCATCATTACTTTCTGATTTATTATCAATTTTGCGTGGAAATATAAAAAAACCTTTTGGTGTTAGTGTTTCTAAGCTTAAATCTTTAAAACCATATAATGTAAATAATTATGTAAATTCATTATATTTAAGGTTCGAAGTAAAAGATAAGCCTGGTGTATTATCTGAAATAACTAATCGATTAGCTAAATATAAAATTTCAGTTAAAAGGCTAATACAGACACCTGATAAAAAAAATAAAAAAGCAACAATTGTTATTATTACTCATAAAACAACTGATATTAATATTCATAATTGTTTGTCTATTTTCAAAAAAAATAAAAATATTTTAAAAACACCAACATTAATTAGATTGCTTGGTTAATGGAAATATATTTAAAGCTTTTTGAAGTTTTATTTCCAGTATTCCTAATAGTAGGACTTGGATATCATTTGGGTAAAAAAAATCCAGATTTTGATACATCATTTATAACAACATATGCTGGTAATTTTGGAACACCAGCTCTCGTTATTTTTGCTATCACAGCAGGTGGTGTTACTTATGACGTGTTCAAAGAGTATTTTGGTTATTCAATAATTCTATTAAGTCTATTTGGTGTTGTTGGATTAATTTTTCTTATACTTATGAAAAAAGATTATATTCGAGAATTACCTACTTTTATTTTACCAAATACTGGAAATATGGGTATACCTATATGTTTATTTGCTTATGGCGAATTAGGAATGGGGATAGCTGCAGCAATTTCATCTCTAATTGTTTTACTGCATTTTACACTTAACATATTCTTAGCAAAACGCTCTTTTGATTTTAAAATTATATTAAAAAGTCCATCTTTTTATGCAATTTTAATAACAGTTATTTTTTTATATTTTGAAATACCGTTTCCTCAATTTGTATTAAATACTGTAATGCTTTTAGCCTACGGTATGATTGTTATGATCTTAATGTCTCTTGGAGTAGCTCTTACTCAAATGAAAGTATTTTCTTTCAAAGATGCATTAATAACATCTTTTGGAAGAGTAATACTTGGGCCAATTATTGGATTTGCTGTTATAAAATTTTTTAATTTATCCGGAATACCAGCGGGTGTATTATTGATACAATCGTGTATGCCAAGTGCAATTTTATGTTATTTGGTTGCCCACATGTACTCTCCTAAAGAAATTGTAGATAATATTTCTAGTACAATTGTAGTATCTACAATCATGTCATTATTTACTATCCCAATTACGTTATTCTTTGCTTTAAAATACTTCTATTAAGAGATATCCTTCTTTCATGAAGGCTATAATTTTAAATGCTACTGCTTGGATGATTGTGCCAGTCATGGATGCTTTTGCTAAGTATTTAAGTTCTTCAATGGATGTTCTTCAAATTACATGGGCCAGATATTTTTTTACTGTGATTTTTACATTGTCTCTTATGTTGATTTTTTACAGACACACACTTGTATGGACAAAAAAACCAACTTTACAATTAATTAGAGGATTGATTTTTGTTTTTTCAACCTACCTATTTTTTTACGCTATTTCAGAAATCTCACTTCCGAAAGCTCTAACTTTAGCATTTGTAGCTCCAATATGTGTTACAGCTTTATCTCCATTTTTTTTAAACGAAAAAGTAGGGGTGAAGAGGTGGACTGCTGTATCATTAGGTTTTATTGGAACTTTAATTGTAATCAGACCTGGTTTTATTGAGCTTAACTTGGCTACCATGGCTGCTTTAGGTAATGGAATTTGCTATGGTTTTTATCTTATTATCACGAGGAAGCTCAGTACCTCTGATAATCCTCTTTTAACCCTTTTACTATCGGGTTTAATAGGAACCATAATAATTAGCCTATTTATGCCTTCAGTTTGGGTTAATCCTACGTCAAATCAGTGGATTTTAATGGCTTTAATCGGCCTTATAGCCTCTGTAGCACATCTGTTCCTCATTTTATCACTTAAATACGCTGATGCCTCTAAATTAGCTCCTTTGGGCTATACAGAGATCATTACTAACATACTGATTAGCTACTATTTCTTTCATGAGTTACCCGACAATTGGACTTATTTAGGTTTGTTTATTATTGTTCTCAGTGGTTTATATATTTCTAGAAGAGAATATCTGCTTACTCGTTCTAACTAATAGTAAATAAATATTTACTAATATATAATTTAATACTTTAATATATGCATTTAAAACATTGTAATTATTACATAAATTAATTATATTAATAAATAAGAAGCGAAATAAATCATTGTGTTTATACAAGAAAATTAGAAATTATAGATACTCTTTTAAATAAACTAAGGCAAAAATGGTAAGCTTGAAAGAGAAAATAAATCACTATGCTTAAAAATGTTTAATACCAATAGTTTTTTAAGCTAATTATACACAAAATTCAAAATTCTTATTAAACAATGTGAGTAGGGGAACAAAAATTCATAAAAAATTCTATGAAATTAGACGCTAAAATAAGCCTTGTTATCATTGAAAAGTAGAGCAATGCATTTACTGAATATGTGTTTTAAACGGCCATAGAGGTACTTTATTTTGTTATATCTCGATATATAGTACAACTGAAGGGTGAATAACACTATTCATGCTAAAATACGCTTAAATATTGAAAAAACATTGATTTTACTTGTGTTTTTGACCATAAAATAGCCCAAAAAAGCCACTAAATATCAACTTTTTCAGATCTCAATAAACGCAGCTTTGTCTTAATTCCACCTCTCCCTGAGTACCCACCAAGACCTCCATCGGACCGAATTACTCTATGACATGGTATTTTGGGGGCGTAAGGGTTTTTTCCACATGCATTAGCTACAGCACGCGCTGATTTAGGGCTTTTTATAGCTATTGCTATCTGTTTATAGGTTTTAACAGTACCTTTTGGTATAGTTTTAAGATAATTCCAGACTTTTAATTGAAATTTAGTACCTTTCATCAATAAAAATTTAAAATAATGAAGCAGATAATAAAGAAAACAGTTAAAATTGAAAGATAAATAGTTTCTAGTGTTTTTCCAGATTTTCTATAATTAATAAAACTCAATATTGCAAAACCAATAGATGTTATTAAGAAATATATAGGTTCGATTACTCCGTCTATGCCCATCTTTAAATAATATTTTATACATATTGATCTCACAATGCCATTAATTGTCCTTTAAATTAATAAATTATTTTATTTGACATTATAAAACACTTGATATATTAGTAACGATAATTAATTGTTATCAATAGTAATAATATGAGTGAGCTAACAACAGACTTAAAATCATTACATGAGGCAACTATAAATAACCTCAAAAGTTCTAAAGCAAGCAATACTTTAAGAGCATATAAATCAGATTTTAAAGATTTTGAAGCTTTTTGCTCAAAACACGGTTTTAAATCTTTACCATCAGAACCAAAAATTGTTTCTTTGTACATAACTCATCTATCTAAAAATTCAAAAATAAGCACTTTAAGAAGAAGACTTGTATCAATTAGCATGGTTCATAAATTAAAAGGGCTTTATTTAGATACCAAACACCCAATCATAGTAGAAAATTTAATGGGCATAAGAAGAGTTAAAGGTAGTATTCAAATAGGAAAAAAACCTATATTAATCAATCATTTAAAATTAATAATTAATGCAATAAATCATCAAAACATTGAAGAAATTAAAAAATTAAGAGACAAGTCAATAATCTTAATTGGTTTTGGGGGTGGTTTTAGAAGAACTGAACTTATATCAATTGATCATGAGAATCTTGAATTTGTTCCTGAAGGTCTAAAAATCACTGTTAAAAAATCAAAAACTGATCAATTTGGAGAAGGAATGATTAAAGGACTCCCCTATTTTAATAGTGAAAGTTACTGTCCTGTTAAAAACTTACAAAAGTGGTTAGAAATTTCTCAAATTAAATCTGGACCTATTTTTAGAAGATTTTCGAAAGGTTTATCACTAACTGACAAAAGACTAACTGATCAATCTGTAGTTTTATTAATGAAAAAATATTTGAGCATAGCTGGAATCGAAAATAAGAATTTTGCTGGTCACAGTTTAAGATCAGGTTTTGCAACAGTCGCTGCCGAGTCTGGTGCTGATGAACGCAGCATAATGGCTATGACTGGTCATAAATCAACACAAATGATAAGGAGGTATATAAAAGAGGCAAATTTATTTAAAAATAACGCATTGAACAAAGTAAAATTATAATAAAGTAGCCTTGTTACCCAAAGATACATCTATAAAATATTTTGTAATTTTAGTTTCATTAAAAAGTTTAAAATATTTTTTTTTACCCTTACGAGCAATTTTAATTCTTATACGATCATTTTTTGAATAAAATTTAATTTTATCAGCTAAATCGTTAATATTTTCGTAAAAAATAATTTCATTTTGGTTAAAAAATTCTTTCATTTGAACATTTTCATCAATAAATGTAAGTAAGCCATTTCCCATTATCGAAGCAATTCTGTTACTAGAGTAAAACTTGGTTGGTTTACCTCTACTTAAGTTAAGACCCATTTTTGAATTAATTAATGCATTGTTGAAATCATTACCCCAAATTGGCTGCTTGTTCGCAAATCCATAAAAATCATATTTTATATTTGGAATTTTTTTTACTAATTTATTTAAAAAATTAATTCTTTCATCTTCGACACCATCTCTAAGTGTAGCTCTATTTACACCGTGACTCATCGCATAAAATAAGTCTTTTTTTGGTTTCATTTTATAAACATCAAAACTTTCAATATTTTTATCAACCGGGACAAAGAAAAAATTAAAATTATTTTTATTAATGGTTTTACTTAGAATAGAAGGATCTGTTGTAATAAAGTTATGATCAACGAAATCTGAATATAGTTTAATATTTGAAATGTTTTGTTTTGAATAATTGAGACTAGGCATCACTGGATCTTCATTCCACTGAGATAAAATGAGATTTTTATTAATAGATTTAAAAGCATCTAGGGTATTGAGCTCAAGATTTTTTGTATGTCCAAAAAAAATAATATCTGGATTATAATTTTTGAAAGTATCAATTAAGAAGGTTTGAAAATTGCTTCTATTAGGAATTAAACTAAAAGATTTATTATTCCTTAAAAAGTCTCTATCACTAATTTCTAGAACGTCATGACCATTTCTTACAAAACCATTTGTGAATTTTTTACCTAATGAAATATTATATAATCTATGATTTAATTTCTGACCTTGATTGTATAAATTAATTATTTTTAATTTTTTCTTATTGAAGTTAATATTAAAAAAAGGGACACAGCTTTCTCGTATTTGATCTAATATTTTTGTATTTTCATTAATTATATGTTTAATATTTTTTCTACTTAAAGACTGTATAACTTTTCTTTTTTTGTTGTTTGTTATTAATTTTTTAATCTCTAAGTAAAGTTCATTTGAATCTAGTTTTTTTAAGATAATGGCAGAGTTAGTAGTTTCTTTTAAACCACCTCTGTTACTAATTATTGTGGCACAACCTCTAGAAGACGCTTCTAATGATGTTCTGCCAAATGGCTCTTCCCATCTTGATGGTACGACTGCAATTTCAGATTTATTTAAAATATCCAAAGTTCTTTTATGATTAAGAAATCCAAGCTCTTTGTGTCTCGGGTGGTTAATATAAATATCCCTCCTATCTTCGTCCCCTAGTGAGTAAGCATTCCATTTGGGAAATTTATCTAATATTCTTACTACAGCATCTTTAAAAATATCATATCCTTTAGAATAATTTAATCTTCCTACAAAAATTATATTCTTTTCTTTTTTTATTTTGTTTTGTTTATTTACACTTGGATAAACGACCTCAGTTTTAGTTTGTAATTTTTGATCTATGTCTAGAAAAAATCTTTCCCTTACCCATTCACTGACAAATATAATTTTTTCAACACTTTCTAATATTTTCAATCTTTCTTTAACTGATCTTGATCCTTTCATAGATAATGGATCATTATGAAAATAAAAAATAAATTTATTTTTAACTTTATTTGTTAATTTAAATAGTAACAGTGGTCTATTGTGAACTTCTATAATATCGTAATTATTATTATTAATTTCTTTTAATAATTTTTCTGCGTATTCGTTAGTAGTACTTTTTAATTTTGATTTTAAATTTTTTAAATTTATATTTTTATAATTTTTACTCAAATAATCCTTTGATCTAGTATGACCATAAATAATATTATTTTTTTTGTATTTTGATTTTTTGAAAAATTCAGAAACCCAAAGAGAAGCAGCAGATGCTTTAGCAAATGTATAATTTTCTTTATAAGGTAAGATAGTTGCTATATTAAGATTTTTTTTTATGTTCATATAATAATCTCAATCTTTCTTTTCTATCCTTTTTTAACTTATATTCAAATGAAAGTGCTTTTGATTTTGAATAAAATTTTTTATTGTAAATAATTTCCCATTTATACCCTTTAGTTGACTTAGCACCTAAATTTGAATTATGCTTATTTAACCTTTTTTTTAAATTATTAGTGTATCCAACGTATGTTTTGTCCGAATATCCATCTAAAGTTTTAATCAAATATACGTAATAAACCATGAAAGGTTATCTAATTTATGGCGGTCCCTAGGGGAATCGAACCCCTCTTTCGAGGATGAAAACCACGTGTCCTAACCGATAGACGAAGGGACCGAATTGCTGCTTTTTATTGTAAATTAAACAATTAATCAAGCATATCATTTTAAATTTTGTTTTAGTTTTATTACCTTTTTAAGACCTGAAGATTTATGAGTCACTAATGTCTCTGAAACGAAATCATT
Organism: uncultured Pelagibacteraceae bacterium; assembly: GCA_902635515.1. Taxonomy (GTDB): domain Bacteria; phylum Pseudomonadota; class Alphaproteobacteria; order Pelagibacterales; family Pelagibacteraceae; genus Pelagibacter. Next base: position 87,911 of record CACPOD010000001.1, on the reverse strand, counting down.
GCCTTGTATTTCGATACCACTTACCAAATCGCCAGAAGTAATTCCAGTAGCACAAAATATAGAATCACCTGTGACAATTTCATTTAATTCATATTTTTTTCTTAAATCATTTATCCCCATTTTTTTTGCTCTTGCTTTATCCTTTTCTGTTTTGAACAAAAACCTACCTTGAAAATTACAATTAAATGCGTCCAAAGCAGCTGCAGCAAGAACACCTTCTGGACCACCTCCAGTGCCTAAAAAAATATCAACATTATATTTTTGTTCGGTAACTAGTAAAGCCCCTGAAACATCACCGTCAGAAATTAATTTTAGATTTACTTTTAATTTATTTAACTCATCTATAATTTCTTTATGTCTTGGTCTGTCTAAAATACATGCAGTTAAATTTTCTGGATTCTTATTTAGATAATCACTTAAATTAGAAATATTTTTTTTTACTGTATAATCTAAATCAATAACATTTTTTTCATTAACTCTGGTAGAAATTTTTTCCATATATGTTTCAGGAGCCTTAAATAAATTATTTTTTTCAGCAATAGCAATTACAGATAGCGCACCAGGTAAATTGTTAGCTGCAAAATTAGTCCCTTCTAACGGATCAACAGCTACATCGAATTCTTGGCCATTGGTATTATTGCCTAATATTTCACCGATATACAACATAGGAGCTTCGTCTAGTTCACCTTCACCTATTACTATCTCGCCCTGAATATTCATTTTATTTAATTCACTTCTCATAGAGTCGACAGCAGCTTTATCTGCAGCAATTTTATCTTTTTTTCCGACTAAATATGAAGCTTCTAAAGCTGCTTTTGAAGTAACATTTATAAATTGATCAATTAATTTTTTTTCAATTGTCATTAAACTTTTTCATCAATTAAATCCTCTTGATTTATTTTAGATTCAAATTCTCTTAAACGTTTATATACACTAGCAAGTTCTATAATAGTTGGCCAAGCTTTCAATATGTATTGCATTGACCCTTCTACTCTACCAAATGCTCTTATGATTTGCTGCATAACTCCAAGAGTTACTGCACCAGCTACTATGGCAGGTGCTAAAAAAACATACGCTGACAAAACATTAGCCTGTAAATAAGCTATTCTTCCAATATTAAAATACAAATATCTAATATAACTTAAAAAATGAATGCTTCTAACTCCATCAAATAATTCTTCTATCGTTTTTGGTCTTATAGTTCCGTCATCTTCTGCAATAACAAGTATCTTTCTATAGGCTGCTTCTTTCTTTTGTAGATCGTATTCAACACCTACTAATCTTAGAATTAAACCAAGTAAAATTAAAAATATTGTCCCTCCAACTGACCAAATTAAAGCACCGACTATTAAACCGTAATCCCAATCACCAAAAAAGAATATTGGTATTCCTATACTTAATCCAAATAAAATAGGCATAAACTCAACGAGTATCATTAAAGCTTCAATTAGGCTGGTACCAAGAGACTCCATAATTCTAGAAAACTTAATAGTATCCTCTTGAACTCTTTGCGCTGCACCTTCAATTTTTCGAGCCTTATCGTAAACACTGTGATACCACTCGACCATAGCGGTTCTCCATCTAAATAAATAATGCGAAGTAAAAAAACTTACTACTACAGCTACACCAACATACATAGCAGCCAAAGTTATAAATGATATTAAGCTTGCCCAGTACTCCTCTATAGTGATTGAGTTTGGAGCTCCTAAAGCTTTTTGGATCATATCATAAAATTCACCAAACCATTCATTTATTTTTACATCAATTTTAACTTGAATCCAAAGCGAAGATAAAATAATAGCTGAACCGATCCATGACCATAGAAACCAACTTTTTTGAGTGAAAAATCTAAACATTAATTATTTTAAAAAATTATCTGCGTATGATTTCTTTACAGTTTTTCTTTTTCTTGGTTCAATTAACTCAAAATCAATTTTTTTCTTCTTTGCATAATTGATTGCTAGCTCCTTTGATGAAAATTCTAATTTTAGTTCTGTATAAGTATCAGATGAACTTTCCCAACCCATCAAAGGGTTTTTTGTTGGATCTTTTGTTTTAAATTCTAAAATCCATTTACCACTTTTTGCTAATCCTGATTGCATGGGATTTTTATTTGGAATGTAAATAATAGCTTTTTTCATAAATGATGGTCGGAGTGGCAGGATTCGAACCTGCGACCCTCTGGTCCCAAACCAGATGCGCTACCAGGCTGCGCTACACTCCGATCCGAGTACTAATACAGCAGTTATTGATAATTTCAATGTATAATGAAGCCAAAATTAAAAGAAATTTAGATAAAATCTGATATATAACGAAGCATGATAATCACTTGCCCAAATTGTAACAAGAAATTCATGATTGACAATTCTATGATACCTGATGAAGGAAGAGATTTGCAATGTGGGTCATGTAATCATGTTTGGTTTTATAAAATCCAAGAAAAAAATAATGAAGTACTAGAGTTAAAACAAGAAATTGTCAGTGAAGACATTGAAGAAAAAGCTCAAAATAAACAGGACAAAATAGAAGAGAAAGAACAACCAGAAGAAATAATTAAAACTAAAATAAATAATAAAAAAAAAGAAAAATATTCAGAAAACCAAAAAAATACAACTACACTTAAAAAAACAGAAAATAATGGAAGTAAGTTTTTTTCTTATTTAATAGTATTTATTATATCTTTTGTAGCATTAATTATTTTGCTAGATACTCTAAAAACTCCACTAATTAATGTTTTTCCAGGATTAGAAATTATACTATTTAACCTTTTTGAAACATTGCAAGATATAAAACTATTTATTATAGACCTAATTTAATTTTTTATGATTAATTACATATCTAAGCCTTTTAGATGGTTTTTTAAATTAGAAGCAGCAAGCGGGCTTGTATTGTTGTTTGCTGCAGTAATTGCTTTATTTATAAGTAATTCTGGGATGGCTGATTTATATTTTGCTACTTTAAATAAGTATTTATTCATAGGAATTAATAATTTTGGATTAAAATTATCAGTATTGCATTGGATCAATGATGCCTTGATGGCAATCTTTTTTTTCTTTGTTACTTTAGAAATTAAAAGAGAATTTTTACAAGGTGAACTTTCTAATATTAAACAAGCTTTATTGCCTATAATTGCTGCTGTAGGAGGAATGTTAGTTCCTGCAATGTTTTATGTTTTTATAAATTTAGGTGATAGTGAAACTTTAAATGGATGGGCAATTCCATCTGCTACTGATATTGCATTTTCATTAGGAGTTTTATCTTTGTTGGGTAAAAGAGTTCCTCTATCATTAAAAGTATTTTTAACTGCATTAGCTATAATCGATGATTTAGGAGCAATAGTAATCATCGCCCTATTCTACTCTGGAGATTTGAGTATTAAGTATTTAACTTTAATGTTATTAGCTTTTATTGTTTTGTTATTAATTAACAAATTTAACATTAAAAAGTTTCTACCTTATTTGGTTGTAGGACTATTTCTCTGGGATTTTACGCATAACTCAGGAATTCATGCTACTATCGCTGGTGTATTGTTAGCAATGACAATTCCTCACAGAAAAAAAGAAAAAGATTTTTCATTATTAATAAAAATTGAACATGCAATTAGTCCATATGTTGCTTTCGGAATAATGCCTTTATTTGCATTTGCAAATGCTGGAGTATCTCTCGAGGGTTTATCGTTTGCTTCATTACTTGATAAGGTTCCCCTTGGAATCGTATTAGGACTATTCCTTGGTAAACAATTAGGTGTTTTTGTCTTCTCATATGTGTCAATAAAATTGAAAGTGGCTCAAATGCCAAATGATACAAGTTGGTATAATTTTTATGGAGTAGGAGTTCTTACTGGGATTGGTTTCACAATGAGTTTATTTGTTGGAAATTTAGCTTTTGTTGAAAACATGCAATATATGGATGGTGTAAAAATTGGAGTATTAACTGGATCCTTGTTATCAACTTTATTTGGTTATTTTTTAATATTACTCACACCAAATAAACCTAATAAATGAGAAAAGTAATATTTCTATTTTCTATATTTATGTTTTTTTTTAAAACATCAGTAACAGCGAACTACGAAAAAAAAATCTATGATTTTAGTATAGAGAGTATAACTGGTGAGACAATCAATTTAGAAGATTATAAAAACAAAGTTATTTTAATTGTAAATACAGCAAGTTACTGTGGATTTACAAAACAATATGATGAATTACAAGAATTGTGGGACTTATATAAAGAAAAAGGTTTGATTGTTCTTGGTGTTCCATCTAATTCTTTTAATCAAGAAAAAAATAATAATGCAGATATTAAAGAATTTTGTGAAATAAATTTTAATATTAACTTCCCTTTGACAACATTAACTGATGTTAAAGGTAAAAATGCTCATAAACTTTTCAAATGGGCAAAAGAAAATCACGGTAAATCGGCAGAACCAAAATGGAATTTTCATAAAATCTTGATTAATAAAGAAGGTAAAGTTCAAGATACTTTTGCATCATTTACAAAACCAATGTCAAAAAAAATAATAAAAGCTATAGAAAATATCTTATAAGCTTATTGTTAATCCATCATGTGCTGGAATAACATTTTTAGGTATCATTTTTTTAAGCACTTTATAATCTAATACTGGTGATAAATTAGTAAGAATAGCTTTTTTGGGTTTGAATTTTTTAATTACAGCAAGTGAAGTTTCTAAATTAAAATGTGATGGATGATAATTGTACCATAAGCAATCAATAATTAAATATTGAAGATTTTTAAAATATTTATGATCTTTGTTATAAATTTTACTTACATCACTAATATAAGCTAATTTTTTATTAATTATAAAGCAATTTGATTTTACTTTACCATGTTGAACCATAATTGATTGAATACCAATTTTTTTATTTTTATTTTTAGTAAATATTTTTTTAGGCAATTTATTAAGTTTTAGTGTTGCAGGATATTCTTTTGAATAGCTTTTAAATATATAAGAAAATGTGGAATTAAGATATTTAGAAGTATATTTATCAGCATAAACATCAAGCTGTTTCCTGCTGTTTATATAAAAAGATCTCAAATCATTTATCCCATGTGTCTGATCACCATGCATATGAGAATATAATACTTTATTAATTTTTTTTATTTTATGTTTTAAAAGTTGTTGTCGCAAGTCAGGAGATGTATCTATAAGAATATTTTCATCTGTGGTTTTTATTAAAGCTGAACATCTTGTTCTGTAATTTTTTTTATTATTAGGATCACAATTTCCAAAGAAACCATCTGGTCTTGGTACACCCATTGAACTACCACAGCCTAAAATAATAAATTGCATTAATTTCAATTAAAAAATAGTTTATTAAAGTTATCTGTAGTTTTTTTGATAAGATCTTTTTTAGATATATTTTTAATTTCAGCTAATTTTGCAGCAGTAAAATCAATGAATGATGGTTCATTTTTTTTGCCTCTTTTAGGAACGGGTGCTAAAAAAGGACTATCAGTCTCAATTAAAATATTATCCATTGGAATATATTTGAACGTATCTTGTAAATCCAATGAGTTTTTAAAGGTTATGATACCACTCGCTGAAAAAAATGAATTTAAAGTCATTAGTTTTTCTGAGAATTCTTTAGACCCAGTAAAACAATGCATCAAAATTTTAAGGTTTTTATTTTTATATTCATTTAAAATCTCAAAAGTTTCTTTTTCTGCATCTCTTGAATGAACAATTAATGGAATATTGGTTTTTATGGATGCATCTATATGTTCTTTAAAACTTGCTATCTGCTTGTCTTTTTCACTATTATTATAATAAAAATCTAACCCAGTTTCTCCAATTCCAATAATTTTTGAGTTTTCATTTAGACTTTCGATGATCTGCTTTGAAGTGATAATATCTGTGGAGCTTTCATGAGGATGAATGCCAATAGTACCATAAATCATTTCATCTTTATTAATTAAATCTTTTACTCTAGAAAAACTTTCAAACGAAGTTGAGATAGTAAGTAATTTTTCTATACCTACTTCTTTTGATCTTCGTATTACGTTAGTTAAATCACTTAATAATGGTTCATGATCTAGATGACAGTGTGAATCAATCATTATTTTTCTCTATTTTTTTAAAAAGTATATCTATTTTATTAATATTATTACCTTTTGTTAAATACTCATTATTAGAAACTGAATCTAATTTTATATTTTTTTCTTTAATATCAAAAATCTTTAATGCCTTTAAAGAAGATTCAGGAATAATTGGATATAGTAAAAAACTTATTTTTCTTACAATTTCTAAAGTAGTGTAAACAATTGTATTTAATCTAATTATATCTTCTTTTTTTTTCCATGGTTCTTGATCATTAAAATATTTGTTAGCCTCAAAAAGTGAATTTACTATATAATCAATGTAAAAATTAATATTTTGATTGTCAATTTGAGACTTAATATTACCTAAATTATCTTTATACTTATTTAGTATTAATAAATCCTCATCATGAAATTTAATTTCTAATGGAATTTTTCCATTACAATTTTTTATTGCAAAAGCAGTTACACGCTGACATAAATTTCCATAATTGTTAGCCAAGTCACTATTAATACAATCCTCTAATCTTTCTTGAGATATATTGCCATCATTCCCAAAAGAAACTTCTTTAATTAAGTAGTATCTTAAAGGATCTAGACCATACTCTTTAATTATTTCAAGCGGATCAAGAATATTTCCTTTAGATTTAGACATTTTTTCTTCCCCTGATAATATCCATCCATGTCCGTAAACTCTCTTTGGTAAATCAATTTTTGCTGCTAATAAAAAAGCAGGCCAATAAATAGCATGAAATCTGAGTATATCTTTTCCAATTAAATGTATTGAGGCTGGCCAAAATTTTTTAAACAAATCATCATCTGTATCAGGATAATTTAATGAACTTAAATAATTCGTTAAAGCATCTAGCCAAACATATATTACATGGTTTTCATTATTTGGAACAGGTATACCCCATGAAAAACTTTTTCTACTTACAGAAAGATCTTTAAGACCACTTTTTACAAAACTAATAACTTCATTTCTTCTAGATTGAGGAGAAATAAAATCTGGATTAGCTTCATAATATTCTAGTAAAGGTTTTTCCCATTTTGAAAGTCTAAAAAAATAAGACTCTTCTTCAATCCATTCAACAGGAGATTTTGATGATATAGCAATTTTTTTTCCGTCTAATTCCTCAATTTCGTCGTCGTTATAAAAAGCTTCATCAGATACTGAATACCATCCAGAATAGTTTGATAAGTATATATCATCATTTTTCTCAAGTTTATTCCAAAGATGTTGAACTGTTTTTTTATGTCTAGATTCTGTAGTTCTTATGAAATCAGTATTTGATAAATTTAAAATATCTGAAAGGTCTCTAAAGGTTTGGCTAATTTGATCACAAAATATTTGAGGCTCCTTCCCTGCTTTTTCTGCTGATCTTTGAATTTTTAAACCATGTTCATCTGTACCTGTAAGAAAATGAACTTGATAATCATCAATTATTTTAAATCTTGCAAAAAAATCAGCGATAATACTAGAATATGCATGACCCATATGAGGTTTAGCTGAGGGATAATATATGGGTGTAGTAATATAAAAAGTTTTATCCATTTAGTATTTTATCCTCAAATTCAATAAATAACGCTTCTTCATCTAAATTATAAATTTTAGTATTATTAATTTTTTCTAAAAAATAATGGTATGACTTTAGTAAACTAATATTTTCACTAGATATATTCTTTCTAAAATAAAGTTCAATAAAAGAATAAATGATTTCAATAATTGATTTATCTTTTTTATAAATTTTATCTTTAATTATAGCTATTAGAGTTGTGTTTAAATTAAAATTAACAAAATCTAAGTTATATTCTTTAGATAACCTAATTAATTTTAATAATTTTCCAGGAGTGGAATAATAATCAAATAACTCATTATTGATAACAAGATTTACGTCATTGTTTAATAATTGATTAACAATTCTAATAGACTGATCTTTTGTTAAAAAAACTTTGTAATTTAAACATCTAGATTTAAGAGTTGGTAGCAATCTTTTATTATTATTTATTAAAATAAAATTTATATTTTCATTAGGTTCTTCTAAAATTTTTAATAAAGCATTAATAGAATGTAGGTTTAATAATTCAATATTATCAATTAAAACAAATCTCTTTTTATTATTAAATGAGGATTTATTAAGATCTATTATCAATTCCCTAATTTGATTTATATCAATATTTTTTTTTTCCTCTAAGACATTAATCAAGTAAAAATTTGGATTAGATTTATTTAGCATAAGTTTGTATGACTTATTATCTGGATTAATTTTATTATTTTCAAAATCATATGGATGTTCTTCATTTTCCGATAATACAAGATTAATTAAATGATATGCTAATGTTGATTTTCCAATACCTTTTTCACCAGATAAAAGAATTTTATTAGGCAAAGTATCGTTTTTAGATAATTTATATAATTGATTAAAAACTTCTTTGTGTTCAAATAAATTTATTTGGGTTAGGGGATTTAAATTCATTTAATTAATTTTTTAATTTGATTTATTATTAAATCTTCATTTATTTTTATTTCTAAATTAGAATCAATTATTTTGTATGATTTTTTATTCGATTTAGCTAATTTCAGAAAACCTTTTTGAACTTTATTATAAAAATTCATATCAAACTGATCATATCGATTTAGAGATTTTCTATTTTTTAATCTTTGAAATAGATTTTTTTTATTTACAACATTGAGGAAAGTAAAATTGACTTTAATGTTTTTTAATAGAAATTTATTTATGATATTTATAATGTTTAAATCAACTCCCATACCATAATGCTGATATGCTACAGTTGAGTCTGTAAATCTATCAATCAAAATAATTTTTTTTTTGTATGATTTTTTTATAAGATTTATATTTTCACTACGCGCTGCTAAATATAAAAGTAAATCAGTATATTTGTTAAAATTAGATTTTTTATTTAAAATTAATCTCCTTATTTTTTCAGAATTAAGACTTCCGCCTGGTTCTCTTATCTTTATATAGTTAATTTTCTTTTTATCTAAATATTTAGATACTTTATTTATATGATGACTTTTGCCACTACCCTCTATACCCTCAAAAACAATGATGGGTTTTTTAGACATCACCCCAAATTAAATAATTTATTGATTTTATTAATCTTGTAAAAAAATTAACTTTTTTAATTTCTTTCGATGAAAGTAAATCATATTCACCTATGAGCTCTTGATCATAAACAACTCTTAGAGTGGCTATTTTTTGATCTTTTTTAATTGGTGCTTCGACTGGTCCATCATACTTAACAACAACTTTTAAAAGTTTTTTTTTCGCTTTTTTGATTGTTTTATAAATATCTTCCTTTGTATATGCTTCCACACTATTCTCTTTTCCTAACCAAACATCAATTTTGTGTAATGGTTTATTAGCTTTAGCTATTTCTACAAGATCATAGTTGGTAAGACCAAATGTAAGTAATTTTGTGCTCTCTTTAGATCTGGCATTTTTAGAATTAAAACCGCTTCCTACAGCAATTAATCTTCTGCCATTTCTATCTATTGATGATGCTAAAGAATATTTTTCAACAGCTAAATAACCTGTTTTTATTCCATCTGCTCCAAGATTTTTATAAAGCAATGGATTTCTATTTCCTTGTGTTATTGGGTCGCCCCCTGTTCTATCCCACGTAAATTCTTTTTCAGCAAACATTTTGTAAAATTCAGGATGTTCTTTAATTAAATATCTAGACATTTTTAAAATATCTCTAACAGTTGAATAATTGTCGGGGTCATTTATTCCTGATGAATTAGAAAAATTTGTATTGTCCATCCCTAATTCTTTTGCTTTAGCAGTCATTAAAATTGCAAATTCTTCTTCAGTACCTGCTATACCTTCAGCTAATGCAATACATGCATCATTACCAGAAGCAACGATAATACCTCTTAATAAATTTTCTACAGAGACCTGATCACCTACCATTATAAACATCGATGAATACCCAGATGTAGATAATCTCCAAGCTCTTTCAGATATTATAAATTTTTCGTCTAAACTAAGATCGCCTGATTTTATTAAATCAAAAGCAATAATTGCTGTCATTATTTTTGTCATAGAAGCTGGATAAATTGATATATCTGGCTCTTTTTCATAGAGAATTTCTCCAGAATGATAATCTTGTAATATTGCAGTCCTTGCCTTTACATCAAAATTAGCTTTTGAAAAACTTACTAATGAAAAACTAAAAAAAATTACAATTAAAAATATTCTAAACATCTTTTAATATCTCTATATTTTCAAAATTTAATACTTTTATTTCGTTAAATGATTTTTCAAGTTTTTTTATATCATTAAATGGACCCAATAATACCCTATATTTAGTTTTAGATAATTTCTTAATTACAGATCTTTTTATATTTGTCTCATCTTTTATTCTATTAACCATATTTTCTGCTGAGTCTCGGTAATAAAAATCTGCAATTTTTATTGAATATAAAAATTTATGTTTTTTTATTTTGACTTTTTTAGTCTTTTCTTTGCCCAGATTATCTATGGTAATGCCTTCAACAGGAGCTTTTTCAGCTACACTTTTCTCTTCATCAAAAGTCTTTGCCTTTTTAGCTACAAATGTTGAACTTTTTGAGATTAAAACAAGATCGATATAAGGTTCTTTAGGGTCAAGTGATAACTCTTCAGCAATTCGTTGTGTTATTACAGAGTTATAAAAAGATGAGAATTTAACGTTATTAGAGATTACTTCTGCTATAATGGATTTATCATTAATAGGATTGGTGATTTTAACAAATGAATTTTTTTTAATTTTATTATGGAAAATTAAGAGAGATCTATTATCAATTTTTTTAGATATTTTTTTTTCCTTTTTTAATTCATCGTCATAAATTAAAGCAAATCCAGTATTACTATATTTTTGATCACTAATATAAACTAAGTTTTTATTATTTTGATCAAATTGATTGCATGCAGATAAAAAAAGTATGGAAATAAATATTATGTATTTTTTAAAGTTCATTTTTAAATTTATCTTTTAATGTACAAACGGCTAAAGCAAATCGCAACGACCTATTCCATTTTAATATTATCTCATAGTTATCAAATACAATATAAGCTGGATTTAAAGTTTCGGCATCAGGTATGATATCTTTATCTGGAGTTATAATGGCTACATTTAAAGAGTTGTACTTATTATCTATTTGATTATTATTTTTAATAAATTTTCTAAAATATTTTAACTTTTTTTTATCATGAAGTTTTTTTGCGGAAATGTTTAAATATTTACTTGGTATATTGTCTGATAAATCTATTCTATAAAAACAAGGATTTTCACTTTTCCAACCTATTTGATTTAAATAATTAGACGCAGAAGCATAAGCATCATTATTGCTTTTTAAATCTATATATCCGTTGCCATCATGGTCAATAGCATAATTTTTTATTGTTGATGGCATAAATTGAAAAAAACCAAAAGCACCAGCCCAAGACCCATATAACGTTTTATAATCTATTTGATCATTTTCTATTAATCGCAAAAGTGTTAATAATTCATTTGTAAAAAATTCTGATCTTCTTTTATCAAAACTTAAAGTTGCCAAAGAGGATAAAATATCCATTTTACCAACATACGTTCCAAAATTAGTTTCTATACCCATCAGGGCTAATAGTAACTCTCTCTCTATATTAAATTCGTTTTCAACAGTATTTATTAATTTTGAATTTTTTTCATAGAATTTTTTTCCTAAAGAGACTTTTTTTGAAGATGTTCTTTTTGAAATATAAGTTTTAGTATCTTCATAAAATTCAGGTTGATACCTATCATATTTGATCACATCTGATAAAAATTTAGTATCAGACATAACTGTATCAAACGTTTTTTCTGAAATATTGTTTTCTAAAGCTATTTCTTTGAAATTTAATTTCCAATTTTCAAATTCTTTATTGATATCAGCAAATGAGAAATTAATAGAAATAAAAATAAAAAATAAAAAAAATTTAATTAGTTTCATGCAAATCCTTCAAATATATAATTACAGCAATCCAAATAAAAATAAAACTAACTAATTTTGTTATTGAAAAAGGCTCGTTGTAATAAAAATAACCCAATAAAAACTGAAAAGTAGGAGTTATATAAAATATCATGCCTGTAGGTCCTAAACCACAGAGTTCAACTCCCCTTACATATAAAAATAAAGGTATAACGGTCATAGGTCCAGCAAGATAAATAAATAGCATCATGGAAGGATCAGATAATTGAAAATCATTATAACCTTTGCTTGCTATCAAATAAAAAGCCAACAGCGCAAATGGTAATATAAATAAACTCTCTATAAGAAGGCCTACATCAGTATCAACATTAATTTTTTTTCTAACTAAATTGTAAAACCCCCAACTTAAAGCAACAATTAAACCAACCCACGGCAATGATTTTATACTTACAATTATTAAAAAAAGGATAGATAGAATAACTAACAAGATTGAAAAGACTCTTTTTTTATTTAGTTTCTCTTTAAAAAAAAGATAACCGAGCATTACGCTTAAAATGGGCATTATAAAATATCCAAAACTTGCGTCTATAATTCTATTTGTTGCTATAGCATATATCCATACACCCCAATTTATAAAAATCAAAAAACCTGAGATAAATAAATAAAATAAATTTGATTTATTTTTTACAATTTTAAAAAAAACGTTCCATTTAGAGAAAAAAAAAGTAGTCAGAATTAAAGTAAATGCCGTCCATAAACATCTATGAACTACTAATTCAATATGGCCAATATAAGCAATATATTTAAAATAAATTACACCAAAAAACCCCCACCAAAAAGATCCAAACCCAGCAAGTAATAAGCCTTTGTTAAATTCTTTATTCATAGGAAACCATGATGCTTGTAATTAATAAGTTTATTAGACTATTTTATGGTTGAATTAAATAATTATAATTATAAAACCTTGCTCACGGAGAGATGGCTGAGCGGTTGAAAGCACCGGTCTTGAAAACCGGCAAAGGGGCAACTCTTTCCTGGGTTCGAATCCCAGTCTCTCCGCCATCAATTTTGTCTATAGTTAAAATTTTTATATAATAAATTGATATTGTTATTTTCAAATTCAAAATCAGTTTTAAAACCATTATAAAAATTATACAAATTGGTGTCATCAATATTTAGTAGTTTTTCTAAATCAAGAAGATCATTTTCATTTAAAATATTTATATATTTTTTTGTAAATGCACCCAAAAGATTATCCATTTCTTTTGTGCCTCTATAATTAGATCGGTAAATAATTTTTTTTTTTAATTCATCTATGTTGATCATAATAATTAGAATATATTAGTAATTAATGAATAATAAAACAAATTATGAATATTTATTGTCAGATTTAACTTCTTTAAAAGGTGTAGGAACTAAAACAAAAAATTTATTAAAGAAGAAAAATATTAATAATTTATTTGATTTACTATGGAAACTTCCAAAATCCTATACAGATAGAAGCTTGTCATCAAAAATAAAAGACTTAAAAATTGGTGAAATACAAACAGTAACTATAATTCCACAAAAGTATAACTTCCCAAGAATAAGGAAATTACCAAACAGAGTTTTATGTAGTGATGAAACTGGTGAAATAGATTGTATTTTTTTTAATAGTTATGAGGGATACATAAAGAAAATACTTCCATTAGGAAAAGAAATTACTGTTAGTGGTAAAATAGGTCATTTTAGAAATAAATACCAAATTGCAAATCCAAAATATATTTCTGAGGATTCTTCTTTAATCGAGCAAACTCATAATAAATACTCATTAACTGAAGGTATTTCTGAAAAAATATACAATAAAATCTTAAATCAAATACTCAATAATTTACCAGTTTTTAGTGAATGGCACTCTAAAAGTATTTTATCTAAATTTAAAAATATAAGTTGGAATAGCTCAATTAAAGAACTGCACAAACCTGAAAATATTGGAAATTACAAATCAAATTTTTATCAAAGACTTGCTTTTGATGAAATATTTTCAACATTTCTAGTTAATTCAGAAATAAGAAAAAAAATAAAAAGAATTAAGAAAAAAAATAAAATAATTAATGTAAATAAACAAAATTCTTTAATTGATAAATTAGATTTTTCTCTTACCGATGATCAACAAAAATCACTTAATGAAATAAATAAAGACTTAAGTTCACCAAATAAAATGTTTAGACTTTTACAAGGAGACGTTGGTAGTGGAAAAACAATAGTGTCTCTTTTAGCAGCAATTAATACTATAAATTCTGGTTTCCAGGTTGCTTTTATGGCTCCTACGGAAATTCTAGCAAGACAACATTTTAATCTAGCAAAAAAATTATTTCCTAAAAATAAAAATATAGCTCTTATTTCTGGAAAATCAGAATACAAGGTAAAAAAAGAAATACTTCAAAGATTAGAAAATAATAAAATTAATATTATTTTTGGTACACACGCTATTTTTCAAAAAAAAGTAATTTTTAAAAAATTAGGATTAATAATTATAGATGAACAACATAAGTTTGGAGTGAATCAAAGAAAAAAATTGTCGGACAAAGGTGGATCAAATTGTGACGTATTATTAATGACAGCAACACCTATACCTAGAACTCTAACAATGACAATTTATGGTGATATGGATATTTCAATAATTAGAGAAAAACCTAAAAATAGAAAACCAATTAAAACATATAGCAAACTAGAGTTTAAAATTGAAGATGTTTTAAAATTTATAAGAAAAGAAATTAACTTAGGAAATCAAATTTTTTGGGTTTGTCCATTAATTGAAGAATCTAAAAAGTTGGATCATTCATCTGCTGTAAAAAAGTATGAATATTTAGAAAGCAAGTTTCCAAATCAAGTTTGTTTGCTTCATGGAAAAACTGATGTAGATGAAAAAAATGAAATACTAAACAATTTTTTAAATAATAAATTTAAGATTTTGGTTTCTACAACGATTATTGAGGTTGGAATAGATTTTCCAAATGCAAATACTATTATAATTGAAAACGCTAACAAATTTGGTTTATCTCAACTTCATCAATTAAGAGGTAGAGTTGGTCGTGGAGATAAAGACTCTACATGCATATTAATGTTTAAATCAAATCTAAGCGAAAACGCAAAAAAAAGAATAAAAATTTTAAAAGACACTAATGATGGTTTCTTAATATCTGAAGAAGATATGAAATTACGTGGGTTTGGGGATATTTTGGGATTTAAACAAAGTGGTGTAAAAAATTTTAAGTTAGCAGATCCAATTCAGAATAGTGATCTTTTCTTATTAGCTGAAAAAGAAATAAGAAGAATAGAAAAATCAAATGAAGATATAAGTAAATTCAAACCCTTGATAAAATTGTACGATAGAGCTGATATAATTAATGATATTGCCTAAGATTTTTTAGTTGAAGTACCTGCTGATACTATAAATTTAGAAGCTTCTTCAAAAGACATATTTAAATAAATAACATCTTCTACTGGAAACATTAATAAGAAACCACTTGTTGGATTTGGTGTGGTTGGAACAAAAACATTAATTAAATTTTTTCCTGTTTTTTTTGCCATCTCTCCTTTATTTTCTTTTGTAGCAAATCCAACAGCCCAAACTCCTTTTCTGGGATATTCAATCAATACAACACTCTTTTTACCATCATCTTTTTTAGAAAAAGTTTCTGTCATTTGAACGATTGCTGAATAAACAGTTCTTAAAAAAGGAATTCTTTTAAACAAATCATCAATTAATTTTAGAATCCTTCTTCCAAAAAATGAAAGAGAAAGACCGCCAACAATAGTGATAAGTAAAATAGAAATTATAATTTCAACCCCTGGAATATTAAACGGTAAATAACTATTCGGATTTATATTTTTAGGAATTAAATTAGATGATATACCTATTAAAATTTTAGTTAAATATAGTGTAAATCCTATAGGAATTAAAACAACAACACCTGTAATAAAATAATTTCTTAATGTTAATGAAAAAGATTTTTTTGAGCCTTTTTTTGACATATTTTTATTTAACTATAACTAGCATATACAACAAAAACAATTGCAATGATAAATAATACAATTAAAATTTTGTTATTAAGATTCATATGGAATATTAATATCAATAATAAGTAGATATGGATAGAAGAAAATTTTTGACTTATGTAGGTTGCGGATGTGGAAGCATTATTTTGCATTCATGCGCATCAGCACCAATTACTGATAGAAAACAATTAAAAATAATTCCAGAAGAAAAATTAAATGCTCAAGCTGCTCAAATTTATGAAAAAGTAAAAGAAAAAGAAAAGATGAGCAATGATGTAAAAAAATTAAATGAAATAAAAGAAATTGGAAAAAGAATGGAAGACTCAATAAGTGAATATTTTTTCAGAGCTAATTTGAACGATCCAACAGCAAATTTTGAATGGGAATATATTTTAATTGATAACAAAAAAGTTAGGAATGCTTGGTGTATGCCCGGTGGTAAAATAGCTGTTTATACTGGTATTCTTGATGTTACAAAAAATACAAATGGTTTAGCAGCAGTTATGGGTCATGAGGTAGCGCATGCAGTTGCCAAACATTCTGTGGAACGAGCTAGTCGAGGAGTATTATTAAATACAGGAGCACGAATAATTGATATAGCGAGTGGTGGTGTACTATCAGATATTAACAGAACAACAGGAATGGATACTGTTGGTTTGCTAGCTCAACTTGGAATAATGAATCCTTTTAACAGAAAACAAGAAAGTGAAGCTGACTATCTTGGTATGATTTTTTCATCACTTTCTGGGTATGATATTAGAGAAACGGTAAAAATTTGGGAAAGAATGAAAGAAATTAATAAAGGGAAAGAACCACCACAATTTATGAGCACTCATCCATCTTCTGATACAAGGATTAAACAGCTGAATGAATGGATGAACGAGGTAATCTTGGATTATCCACCAATTGTTTTTAGTTAATTAAATAAGTGGTGAGCCCTGATGGACTCGAACCATCGACCCATTCCTTAAAAGGGAATTGCTCTACCAACTGAGCTAAGGGCCCCCAAATTATTCAAATTGAATAGTTGTTATATACAGAATTATTATTTTTTTTCAAATGTCAATTTTAACTAAATCTATGCACGTTCTACAACTTATCAATGTATTTATCGTGAAATTGATCAAAAGTACCATCATTAATATTTTTTCTGATCAAGGCCATTAATTCTTGATAAAAATTAATATTATGTAGAGTGAGCAACATTGAAGCAAGAATTTCATTAGTGTTAAATAAGTGATTCAAGTAGTTTTTTGAATATTTATTTAAATTAAGATTTTTACAATTTGGATCTAGAGAAGTGTTGTCATTTTGATATTTATTATTTTTAATATTAATTCTGCCATTCCAAGTAAATGCTAAACCTGTTCGTCCTGATCTGGTTGGCAAAACACAATCAAACATATCTATACCTCTTTTAACAGCACCTAAAATATCTGACGGAGTTCCAACACCCATTAAATAGTGAGGTTTTTCTATAGGTAAATATTCTTTGATATCATCTAAAACGCTAAACATTTCATTTTGAGTCTCTCCTACTGCTAACCCGCCTACAGCATATCCATCAAAACCAATTTTAATTAGTTCTTGTATTGATTTTAATCTTAAATCTTTAAATAAACCTCCCTGGATAATACCAAATAAGGCTTTATGAGGATTATTTCCAAAAGCTTTTTTAGATCTTTCGGCCCAATAAAGTGAAAGATCCATAGATTTTTTAATAACATCATAATCATTAGTTTTTTTTGGACACTCATCCATAATCATTACTATGTCAGAATTTAAACCCAGCTGTATTCTGATACTCTCCTCAGGACTTAAATAAAATTTTTTACCATCAACATGAGAATTGAATATGGCACCCTTTTCTCTATCAATCTTATTCAATTTTGAAAGAGACATTACTTGAAAACCACCAGAGTCAGTTAATATAGGTAAATCGCAATTCATAAAATTATGAAGTCCACCAGCGGATTGAATTCTTTCAACACCTGGACGTATCATTAAATGATAAGTATTTGAAAGTATTATTTCAGAACCTGTTTTTTTAATATCATCTATTGTGCAAGCTTTTACAGTTGCCTGTGTTCCAACAGGCATAAAAGCTGGAGTTTGTATATTGCCACGATGCGTCTCAATTAAACCACACCTAGCAAATTTATTTTTTTTTAAAACGTTAAAGGCAAATTTTTTTAATGCCATTAAAAAATTTATTGAGATTTAAAACTAATAATCTTATCTGGTTCAGTTACAGCACCGTTATTGTTTTGATCTCCTCTTTTTATTTTATCAACAAATTCCATACCCTCTATCACTTTTCCAAAAACTGTATATTGTCGATCTAAAAATGGAGCTGGCTGAAAACAAATAAAAAATTGGCTATTTGCACTATTTGGATCTTGAGCTCTTGCCATTGATAAAGTTCCTCTATCATGTGGCAGACTATTGAATTCTTGCTCTAAGTCAGGAAAATCTGAACCACCCATTCCTGCTCGTCTAAGATCAAACTCTTTAGATTCTGAATTTCCAAATTTCACATCGCCTGTTTGAGCCATAAATCCATCAATAACTCTGTGAAAAACAACGTTATCGTATTTACCGCTATTAGCTAATTCCTTAATTCTTTTTACATGGTTTGGCGCAACATCTTCAAACAATTCAATTTTGACGTCACCATCTTTTAATTTTAATATCATTATATTCTCCTTAGCTATTGATTGATTAGTGATTAAAAAAAATAAAAAAAGTATTTTAATAAAAATCTTATTCATATTTATCTTTTAATGATTTAATTGTGCTTTTTGTAGTAAATTTTTTTATATCACCTTTTAATTTAACAATCTCTTTAACAAATCTAGAAGAAATGATTTGATTTTCTACATCAGACATTAAAAAAATAGTTTCTATATTTTGGTTCAATTTTCTGTTCATACCAGCTAATTGAAATTCGTACTCAAAATCAGATACAGCTCTTAATCCTCTTAAAATTATATTTGATTTGTATTTTTTACACAAATCAGTAGTTAAAGATCCAAAAGAAACAACTTTTATTTTTTTTCTATTTAACTTTAGATCTTTAAATAAAGCTTTATTTACTATTTCTATTCTTTCATCAGAACTAAATAAGTAATCTTTGTTACTTTCGTCCGAGACACCTACTACTATCTTATCAAACAATTTTAATGATTTTTTTATTACATCTATATGTCCAAAAGTAATTGGATCAAATGTTCCAGGATAAATTGCTATTTTACTCATTAAATTAAATCAAATTATCATCAATTTTAATTGCCGAAACAACTTTTTCTTCTCCTGACAACTTAATTATCCTAACACCTTGGGTATTTCTACCAGCAGTTCTAATTTCTTTAACCGCAACTCTTATAACCCTACCTTTATTAGTAGAAATTAAAATTTCATCACCTTCAAAAACAGGAAAGGATGAAGTAATATTCCCATTTCTTGGTGAATTTACTATTCCTATAATGCCTTTTCCGCCTCTGTTAGTAACCCTATAATCTGTATGTGAGGTCTTTTTACCATAACCATTCTCACTTATTGATAAAACAAATTTCTCTCTTGCTTTTAATTCAGATTTTTCATCTTTGGATTTTTTTCCATTTTTATTAATTTTATCGTTATCAATAACCGATAAAGATACTATTTGATCATTTGATGCTAACTCTATTCCTTTAATTCCTTTAGAAGATCTACCTTTAAAAACTCTTAGTTTCTTAGCTTCAAATCTAATGCATTTCCCAAATTTTGTGCTTAAAATTACATCTTGATCATCTTTACAAATTTTAACACCTACAATTTTATCATTATTATCTAATTTCATTGCAATTTTTCCAGATGCATTAATTGATGAAAAATCTTCTAAACTATTTTTTCTAACTTTTCCATGTGCTGTAGCAAAAATTATTTGATAATTTTTTAGGTCTGTTTCTTCTTCAGGCATTGGCATAATTGAGCTTATAGCTTGGTGACTCTTTAAAGGTAAAATATTAAATAAAGACTTCCCTTTTGATGATGATGAGCCCTCTGGGATTTTCCATGCTTTAATCTTGTAAACTAAACCCTCAGTAGAAAAGAAGAGAACTGAAGTATGTGTATTTACTGATAGAGTTTGAACAACAGAGTCTTGATCTCTAGTTGTTATGCCTGATTTTCCTTTGCCACCTCTTTTTTGTTTTTTTACTCCATCTAAAGAACCTCTTTTTATGTATCCTTGCAATGTGACGGTAATTATTACTGATTGTTTTTGAATAGTTTCCTCAATATCGTAATTTAAAACAGCGTCTATAATTTTAGTTCTTCTTGGTGTAGCAAATTTCTCTTTGATATTTTTAAGTTCTTCGCTGATTACTTTTAAAAGTTCTTTTTTTGATGAAATAATTTTTTTATATTTAGTAATTAATTCAGCTAATTTTTTAATTTCAATTTCGATCTCATTTATTCCTAAAGCAGTTAATTTCTGGAGTCTTAATTCCAAAATAGCTAAAACTTGTGGTTCTGATAAAGAATAAAGGTTTTTACCTTTTTTTCCCTCTACTAAAGAAATTAATTTTTGTGATTTATTTATTTTCCATTTAGTTTTTAAAATTGATATTTTAGCATCATCAGGTGTTTTAGATGATCGAATAATTTTTATTATTTTATCTAAATTTTCAACTGACACTGATAATCCGATTAATATATGTGCACGTTCTTCAGCTTTTTGAAGATCAAATTTAGTTTTCTTAATAACTACATCTTCTCTAAAGGTTAAAAAATTGGATAAAAAATCTTTTAAAGTACACGTTTGGGGTTTTCCCTCAACAATAGCTAAAGTATTAAAACCAAATGAACTCTCTATTTGAGTGTTTTTATATAACTGTCTCTTTATAGTTTCTGGTTCTACACCGTTTCTTAAATCTATTGCTACCCTAATACCTTCTCTGTTCGACTCGTCTCTAATATCTCTTATTCCTTCAATCTTTTTTTCTCTTACTAATTGAGCAATCCTTTCGTTTAAAACAGATTTGTTAACTTGATAAGGTATAGAAGTTATTACAAGTCTTT
Source organism: uncultured Pelagibacteraceae bacterium (assembly GCA_902635515.1). GTDB lineage: Bacteria > Pseudomonadota > Alphaproteobacteria > Pelagibacterales > Pelagibacteraceae > Pelagibacter. The sequence goes on along the minus strand of CACPOD010000001.1, from coordinate 66,796 downwards.
CACGTCCATTTTTTTGTTGTTCAATTGAGATTTCACCTCTAATCTTAAATGATCCTCTTCCATTGTTATATCCTTGTTTAATTATATCTTTACCTATAATTACACCGCCAGTTGGAAAATCTGGACCAGGTATATGTTTCATTAACTCTCTAATTTTAATATCTTTATTATCTATTAAGGCCAAAGTGCCATCAATAATTTCACCTAAATTGTGAGGAGGTATGCTTGTTGCCATACCTACAGCGATACCACCAGCTCCATTTACTAATAAATTTGGAAACTGTGCTGGTAAAACACTAGGTTCTTTCTCAGTTTCATCGTAATTGCTTTTGAAAGTAATTGTATTTTTTTCAATATCATCAATCAGAAATTGAGAAACTTTTGACAAACGAGTTTCAGTATATCTCATTGCTGCAGCAGGATCACCATCTATAGAACCAAAATTTCCTTGACCTTGAATTAACGGTAAGCTCATCGAAAAATCTTGTACCATTCTAACTAAAGCATCATAAACAGACTGATCACCATGAGGGTGATATTTACCAATAACATCCCCAACTATTCTTGCGGATTTTCTAAATTGTTTAGACCAATCATATCCGCCTTTGTACATTGCATATAAAATTCTTCTATGAACAGGTTTTAAACCATCTCTTACATCAGGAAGTGCACGACTTACAATTACACTCATTGCATAAGAAAGATATGATGAGCTCATCTCATCATGCATTGAGATTAATTTTATATTTTTATCTTTAAACTCTTCAGTATTTTTCATAGAAACTAAAATGGAATTTCATCATCCATATCTGACACTTGTGAAGAATCCTCAATATTATTTTGTTGAGTTGTGTCATTTTGAATTCCGCCACCAGAATTTCCTCCTCCCAACATTGTCAGTGAAGAATTATATCCTTGTATAACTATTTCAGTTGAATATTTGTCTTGTCCCGATTGTTCATCTTTCCATTTTCTTGTCGTAAGTTGTCCCTCAACATAAATTTGAGCACCTTTTTTTAAATATTGTTGAACAACATTTACTAAACCTTCGTTAAATACAACTACACGGTGCCACTCCGTTTTCTCTTTTCTTTCACCTGTGTTTTTGTCTTTCCAAGATTGACTTGTTGCAAGGCTTAATCTAGCAACACTTTTACCATTTACCATTTGCTTAATTTCAGGATCTGCGCCCAAACGACCAATTAATAATACTTTATTTAAACTTCCAGCCATAATATTTAATATTTATTAAATTAGTTAATTAGAATTATATCACAATTCTTCTGAATATTAATTATATTAACTCAAAGCAACTAAAATTATGATGAAAAAGATAGTTATTAAGGGCGCTAAAGAACATAATTTGAAGAATGTTACTGTAGAGATTCCAAAAGACAAATTTGTGGTCATAACGGGTCTATCAGGTTCAGGAAAATCATCTTTAGCTTTTGACACTATCTACGCAGAAGGTCAAAGAAGGTATGTAGAGAGTTTATCTGCATATGCACGTCAATTTTTAGATAAAATGAAAAAACCAAATGTTGATTTAATTGAAGGATTAAGTCCAGCTATTGCAATAGAACAAAAAAATACATCAAAAAATCCAAGATCTACTGTTGCAACTGTAACAGAAATTTATGATTACATGAGAGTTTTATATGCTAGAGCAGGTATCCCCTACTCACCATTTACAGGCAAACCAATAACCTCTCAAACAATTACACAAATAGTAGATTTAGTTAAAAAATTACCAAAAAAATCAACAATATATATTTATGCTCCAGTGGTGAGAGGTCGTAAAGGTGAATATAAAAAAGATATTTTAAGCTACAAAAGAAGAGGTTTTAGAAAAATTAAAATTGATAATATTTTATATGATATAGAAAAATCACCCAATCTAGATAAAAAACTTAAACATGATATTTCAGTCTTAGTCGATAGAATAGTTTTAAATTCAAAACTTGGTAACAGGTTAGCTGAAAGTATTGAAACGGCTGTAAATTTAGCTAACGGTTTAGTTTTTGTAGAATATGAGGATGAAACACTTCCTCAAAAATTTAGAAAAATTGAAAAATTAATTTACTCTACCAAATTTGCTTGCCCTGAGAGTGGCTTTACAATTGAGGAAATTGAACCAAGACTTTTTTCATTTAACAGCCCATATGGAGCTTGTGAAGAGTGTGAAGGAATTGGTATGAAGTTAAATGTTGATCCAAATTTAGTTGTTCCTGATGAAAGAAAAAGTTTAGCAGATGGAGCAATAGAACCTTGGTCAAAATCAACTACACTATATTATGCTCAAACTTTAGCATCTTTAGCAAAACATTATGGTTTTTCTTTAGATGAAAAATGGAAAAAATTACCAAAAAAAATTAAAGATATTATTCTTTATGGCTCTGATGAAGATGAAATTAAATTTAATTATGATGATGGATACGAGAAATATTCTTACAAAAAAACTTTTGAAGGTGTAATTAATAATCTTGAAAGAAGATTTTTAGAGTCTGATAGCGAATGGAAAAGAGAAGCTATTGCTGAATATCAATCTGATACCGCATGTGAAGCATGTAATGGTGACAGATTAAAAGAAGAGGCATTATGTGTTAAAATCAATGATCTTAATATTAGTGAAGTAACAAAAAAATCTATTTTAGATGCAGCAGAATGGTTTAAAAATTTAGAAAATAACCTTGATAAGAGACAATTTAAAATAGCTGAACATGTTCTAAAAGAAATCAATGAAAGATTAAATTTTCTTTTAAATGTTGGTCTAGATTATTTAACATTATCAAGAGAATCCGGAACTTTGTCAGGTGGTGAAGCCCAAAGAATAAGACTGGCTTCACAAATTGGATCTGGGTTAACTGGTGTTTTATATGTTTTGGATGAACCTTCAATTGGATTACATCAAAAAGATAACGTTAAACTAATTAATGCACTAAAAAGATTACGAGATCTAGGTAATACTGTTATTGTTGTAGAGCATGACACTGAGACAATGGAAAATGCAGATCACATTATTGATCTAGGTCCTGAAGCTGGAAGTAATGGTGGCGAGATAACAGCACAAGGGTCATATGATGAGATTAAAAAAGATAAAAATAGTATTACAGGTCAATATCTTGCAAATAAAAAAACAATTGAAATTCCAAAATCACGACGTTTAGCTAAAAATGGAAGATTTATAGAAATCAATGGTGCAAGTGGAAATAATCTAAATAATGTAAATCTTAAGATCCCAAGTGGAACTTTTACTTGTGTTACTGGTGTTTCAGGTAGTGGTAAATCTACTCTAATATTGCAAACTTTATTTCATGCCTTAAATTTAACTTTAAATAACAAAGCAAGAAAAGCACCTAAATCATTTAAAGGTTATAAGGGCGTAGAATTAATTGATAAAATAATTGATATTGACCAATCTCCCATTGGCAGAACCCCTAGATCAAATCCAGCAACATATACAGGGGCCTTTGGACCTATTAGAGATTGGTTTACAAGCCTGCCAGAGTCCAAAACAAGAGGATATAAACCAGGAAGATTTTCTTTTAATGTTAAAGGAGGCAGATGTGAAGCTTGTGAAGGTGATGGTGTAATTACATATGAAATGCATTTTTTACCTGATGTTTATATACAATGTGATGAGTGTAAAGGCACCAGATACAATAGAGAAACTTTAGAGATTAAATTTAAAGGCAAAAGTATTGCCGATGTTTTAGATATGTCAGTTGATGAAGGTTGTGAATATTTTGAGAATATATCTAATATAAAAACAAAATTATTAACTCTAAAAAAAGTTGGATTAGGCTATATAAAAATTGGTCAGCAAGCAACTACTCTATCAGGAGGTGAAGCACAACGAATTAAGCTCGCAAAAGAACTTTCAAAAAGATCAACAGGAAGAACAATGTATATTTTAGATGAACCAACTACAGGTTTACATCAGCATGATATTAAAAAGCTTTTAGAGATACTTCATACATTTGTAAAACTTGGGAATACAGTAGTTGTAATTGAACATAATCTAGATGTTATTAAAACAGCTGACTACATTGTTGATATGGGTCCTGAAGGTGGTGTAAAAGGTGGTAATATTGTCGCCGAAGGAAAACCGGAAGAAGTATGTAAAGTTAAGGAGAGTTATACTGGTCAATTTTTGAAACCTCTTTTAGCTTAGATTTAAGAACTTAAATTTTTTTAAAATTAGTGTATAATTATATAGAATCATGAGTAATTTATTGTCATCATTATCTAAAACAGTTCACGCATCACTTGCAATAGCAATTCTTTTGTTTTTAGGATTGTTTTATTTAAATGATGGAATTGCTTTTGATACGTTATTCTGGAGCTGGTTATTTAGATATATTCATGTGATTGTTGCAATTATGTGGATTGGTTTGTTGTGGTATTTCAATTTTGTTCAAATTCCAAATATGGGAAAAATTCCAGATGAACAAAAACCAGCTATTGGTAAAGTAATAGCACCAGCTGCACTATTTTACTTCAGATGGGCTGCTGCGTTAACTGTTCTTTCTGGTTTAATTCTTGCTCTTCTTAATGGATATCTTCATGATGCTATGACTTTAAGCATTGGTACAGGGGTACCAAAACATACTGCAATTGGAATTGGAATGTGGCTAGGAATTGTAATGGCATTTAATGTATGGTTCGTAATTTGGCCAAATCAAAAAAGAGCTTTAGGAATAGTTGAGAGTGATCCAGAAACAAAAGCTAAATCAGCTAAAACTGCAATGCTATTCTCAAGAACAAATACTTTGTTATCCTTGCCAATGTTACTTACAATGGTAATAGCTCAAAACTTATATTAAATTACTTTTTATCCTCTTCTTCTCTAAGAACAGTTTTTTGTGAAACTCTCAGTCTAACTAGAACAGTGTTAGCTATATAAATAGAAGAATAAGTTCCAAAAACAACACCGAGTATCATTGCTAATGAAAATCCTTTTAATATTTCTCCACCAAAAAAATAAATTGCTAATAAAGCTAGTAAAGTAGTTGCAGAAGTTATTATAGTTCTTGATAACGTTTCATTAATTGAAATGTTTGTTAATTCAAAAATTTTTATATCTGAATATTTTCTTAAATTTTCACGCACACGGTCAAAAATAACCACTGTATCATTCATTGAATATCCAACTATTGTTAACACAGCCGCGATTATTGATAGGTTTATTTCTAAACTAAATAGTGAAAAAACTCCTAGAGTTACAATAACATCGTGAAATAAGGCTAAAATTGCACCCAAACTAAATTGCCATTCAAATCTTATCCAAATATAAATTAACATTAATGCTAATGACAAAGATATTGCTATAACTCCTGATTTTAATAATTCAGCACTTACCTTTGGCCCAACATTCTCTACCCTTCTAAAATCATAGTTATTTCCAAAAGATTTATCTAAATTAGTCTTAATTTCTTCAATAATATTCTTTTTATTATCTTTGTTTTCAAATTTTACTAAAAAATCTGTATCATTACCAAATTTCTTCACTGAGACATCTCCTAAATCCATTTGATTAAATCTATCTCTTAAAGAACTTACATTTATTTTAGAATCTGAAGCTCTTAATTCAATTAAAGTACCACCTTTAAAATCTATTCCAAAGTTAAGCCCTTTAAAAATTAATAGTAATAATGAAACAACAATTAAAATTGATGAGAGTAAATTGAAGTGATTATAATATTTGTTAAAAGCAATCATTAGATTAATTTTTCCTTATCTTTGTTTCTTGATACATAAATACTAGTGAACAATCTTGCTATGAAATAGACTGAAAATAGCGTTGTAAATATTCCAACTCCCAAAGTTACAGCAAAACCTTTCACTGGACCTGAACCCATGAAAAACAAAATAATTGCTGCTAATAATGTAGTAATATTAGCATCTAAAATTGCTGTTCTTGATTTAGTATATCCGCCATCAAAAGCCAAAATATTATTAGTCTCGACTTTTAGTTCTTCTTTAATCCTCTCAAAAATTAAAACATTTGCATCAACTGCCATACCTACGGTTAAAATAATTCCTGCAATGCCAGGTAGTGTTAAAGTAGCTTCAAATAAAGTTAAAATACCCAAAAGAATAAACAAATTAACTATTAGTGTTATATTAGTAATTAATCCAAAAATTTTATATTTAACGAACATAAAAATTATCACCAACATAAAACCTATTGCCAAAGCAATCATTCCTGCATTAATTGAATCTTGTCCAAGATCAGGTCCAACCGTTCTTTCTTCAATAATTTCTAATGGTGCTGGTAATGCTCCTGATCTTAATAATAAAGCTAGATCAGTTGCTGTTTGAAAAGTAAAGCCACCACTTATCTGACCAGACCCGCTGGCAATTGTATCTCTAACTATAGGTGCACTAATAATTTTACCATCCAAAACAATTGCTAATTGCTTTCCAATACCAGTTGAAGTTGCCTTACCAAATCTTTTTGCACCTACTCTATCTAAAGTAAATGAAACAATTGTTTGGTTATTTTGTGTGTCCATTTTTGGTTGAGCATCAAGTAAATTTTCACCACTTATTATAATTCTTTTACTAACTGTGGCTTCTTCTAGACCATTTTCAAATTTTAACTTTTCAACTCCAAAACGATCATTTTCGTCATTTGTTACAAATCGAAAAGTAAGATTTGCAGTTTTACCAAGTAAAGATTTTATTCTCATTGGATCATCTAATCCAGGAAGCTCTACTAAAATTCTGTTATTTCCTCTTTTAAGTATGTTGGGTTCATTAGTACCAACCTCATCTACTCTTCTTCTAACTATTTCTATAGCTTGATCTTGAGAAGAAGTTTTAAGTTTAATTAAACCCTGTTTTGAAAAATTAACTTTTAAATTTAACCCTGTATCTTCAATTTCTAACTGATGTGATTTAAATCTTGGATAATAAGGGTTAAGATCACTATTTTCATCTTGAAAAACATCTAGGACTGATTGCTTATCATTATCTGTTACATTAAAAAAAATATTTTGATTAACTATTTTTATATTGTTGATTTTAATATTTTTTTCTTTGAAGTAATTTCTTATTGTTGTTGTTAGATTTTGTAATTTTTTTTCAATTACAGGTTCATTATCAATTTCAAGTAATAGATATGATCCACCCTGAAGATCTAATCCTAGATTAATTTTTTTATCAAAAAAATTATCATCAAATTTAAAAAGGTTTGATGAAGAAATTAAAATAAATAAAACTGAAAAAAAAGTTATAAATAAAATTCTTAACTTAGAGAAATAAAGCACTTAACTAAAAATAATTATTTTTTAACTTCTTGAGTATTTGTATTAACAAGACTTTGAATACCAGTTGATTTAACTATCTCAACTTTTACGTTTTCAGCAATTTCTACTTCAACTTTGTCATTATCTATAAGTCTCTCCACTGTACCTGTAATTCCACCAGAAGTAACAACCTTGTCACCTCTCTTAAGACTTTCAACCATTGCTTTATGCTCTTTAACTTTTTTTTGCTGCGGTCTGATTAAGAAAAAATAAAAAATAACAAATATTAAAATTAACGGTATAAATTGTCCTATTCCTGAACCTTCCATAAATCTCCTTATAAATTATGTGAATACTTATACTATCTGTGTAATTAAAACAACTTTATTTAGCTGAAATCAATTCCAAATTATTCATATAGGGTCGCAGTACCTTAGGAACAATAATCGAACCATCTTTTTGTTGATAGTTTTCTAATACAGCAATTAAAGTTCTACCCACAGCTAAACCACTTCCATTTAATGTTCCAACAAAAACAGTTTCCTTGTTTTTATTTTTATATCTTGATTTCATTCTTTGTGCCTGAAATGTTGAACAAGAAGAGCATGATGATATTTCACGATACTTGTTTTCTGATGGCAACCACACTTCAATATCGTAAGTTTTTTCTGCACTGAAACCCATATCCCCAGAGCATAAAATTATTTTTCTATAAGGTAACTCTAACTTATCGAGAATATCTGTTGCACAGTTCGTCATTCGCTCTAATTCTTCAAGACAATTTTCTTTTTCAACAATACTAACCATCTCAACTTTATAAAATTGATGCTGTCTAATCATCCCTTTTGTGTCTTTTCCATAACTTCCAGCTTCTTTTCTAAAACAAGGTGTTGAGGCAACAAATCTCATAGGTAAATCTTTTTGGTCAACAATTTTATCTTTAACAATATTTGTTAAAATTACTTCAGCGGTTGGAATTAAGAATTTTCTGTCAGATCCTTCATCAAATTTTATTTCAAATTGATCATTTTCAAATTTTGGTAATTGGCCGGTTCCATACATTGTATTGTCAGAAGCTATCAATGGAGGTGAAATCTCTTGATAGCTATTTTGAATAACATGGGTATCTAGCATAAAGTTAGATAATGCTCTTTCTAGTAATGCTAACTCTTTTTTAACAAATACAAATCTTGATCCGGTTGTTTTTGTGGCAAGATCAAAATCAAGCATACCTAAATTTTCTCCAAGTTCATAGTGAGATTTGGGTTTAAAATCAAATTCAGGAACTTTACCTACTTTTAAAACTTCCACATTGTCATTTTCATCTTTGCCATTTGGAACATCTTGATGAGGTATGTTTGGTATACTTGATAAAATGTTATCTAATTCAGTTTTAGTATTTTTTTGTTGCTCAGCGATCTTTTCTAATTCAGTAGAGATTTCTTTAGATTTTTTGAATAAACTTTCATCTTTAGATTTTGAAATATCCTTTTTTTCTTTTTCTAAATTTTCTTTCTTTTGAATTAAATCTCTATTTAATTCATCAAGCTTTTTTAAATTATTAAAATCAATTTTAACTGAACGCTTTTCAAGATCTTTTTCAAATTTTGAATAATCTTTTCTAATTTCTTTTAAATTATGCATCAGTCTTTTCTAAGTTTTTGTTTTCTATAAATTTTACTGAAAATATTGATAATTCATATAAAATTAATAAAGGAATAGCTAAACCTATTTGAGTAATTGGATCTGGTGGTGTAAGCAATGCAGCAGCAGCAAATATAATTACTACAACATACTTTCTTCTTTCTTGAAGAAATTGACTGTCAACAACACCTATTCTTGCTAACAAACTTAAGACTATAGGTAGTTGGAAACTTATTCCAAATGCGAAAATTAATTTCATAACAAGTGACAAGTATTCATTTACTTTGGCTTCTAATTGAATTGGTAAACTTGTAGACATCCCTGTGCTTTCAAATGATAAAAAGAATTTAATAGCTAGAGGCATTATCAAATAGTAAACAAGCATACCTCCCAAAAAGAAAAGAATTGGTGTTAAGATAAGGTATGGAAGTATAGCAACTTTTTCATGTTTATATAAACCTGGGGCAATAAATTTCCATATTTGCATTAGAATAAATGGACAGGTCACGAAAAAAGCTGTGAAAAAAGATACCTTGATATACGTTAAAAAAGTTTCCTGTAAGGCGGTAAAAATAAGCCTTCTATCAGATCCATCATCTTTTACCGCTTGAGCAAAAGGATCAACTAAAAAACCGTAGATATGTTCTGCAAAAATATAACAAATAACAAAAAAGATTATTAGAAATATAAAACTATGTATTAATCTTTTTCTTAGTTCTGTTAGATGGCTAACAAATCCACCTTCATTTTCTTCATTGCTCATCTTTTTTAGTTTCTTTTTTTATTTCATTATCAATTTTTTCTTCATCAATTTCTAAATTAGAAACCTCATTTTGAATGTTGCTCACATATCTTTTTGCAGTCCCTATCCAAGAACCTGCTTTCTTTAACATGATTGGAAAATCTTTTGGACCAAGAACAACAATTGCAATACCAACTACAATTAATATCTCAAACCAACCAATAGTAGGCATGTGATTTAATCTTTATTTTCTGAGTCTTTATTTTCGTCGGATATATTTTTTGGCTCTGTATCGTCAGTAACATCTGACGCCATTCCTTTTTTGAAACTTTTAATACCTTTAGCTACATCACCCATCAGACTAGAGATTTTACCTCGTCCAAATAATAAGACTACTAATATAACTACGATTGCTATTTGCCAAATTCCTATGCTCATGAAAAACTTATAACCTTTTTATGGTTAATTTAAAAGTTACTTTTTTGTTAATCTTTCTCTTCTGTATCAAGAGTACTGTTTAACATTTCATCTATATTAGAATAAATATCCTCTTTTTTTTCTTCTTGTTTTTCTTTGTAAAATTTTCCAGTTCCAAAAATCGCATTATCAATACTGGAACTATCAATTAGACCAGCAGCACCTAATTCATCAATTGTTGGTAAATCAGATAATTTTTGAAGATTGAAATGACTTAAAAATTCATCAGTTGTAACATACTGAATTGGTCTACCTGGTACATCTTTGCGACCTCCTGGTTTCACCCAATTGAGTTCCATCAATATTTCAAGAGTATTCGTTCCAAATGCAACACCTCTTATCTCCTCAATCTCAGCTCTAGTAACAGGTTGGTGGTAAACGATTATAGCTAAAGTCTCCACAGCAGCTCTAGAAAGTTTTTTCTCTACTGTCTTCTCTTGTGACATAATATTAGATAAGTTAGGTGAAGTTCTAAACGACCACTTATCTTTAATACAAACTAAATTAATACCACGTTGAGAGTATTCTTGTTGTAACTTCTCTAATGATTTCGCAACACTACCCTTTTTAGTAATTTTGCTTTCAATTGTATCAATATCTAATGGTTCTGCAGCAGCAAAAATAACTGCTTCAATTTCTTTTTCTAAATCAGTTAACTTAGATGGAAATTTTACAATATTATCTTTTGTAATCTTTTCTTTTTTAATCATTATTTTCCTTTACATAAATATCATCAAATAACTTATCTTGTTTCATAGTTAAATTTCCTTCTTTAACTAATTCTAAAGATCCAGCAAATATCCCTGCTTTACCTGTAAGTTTATATTTTGAATTACTTTTAAAATTTTGAGGAATTAAATCATCTAATTTCTTCCAATCAATTAATTTACCAAAAAATTCTCTAATTGTTTTAATTCCATCTTCTGTAGTAAATACAGGTAATTTAGGAATATTCATTTTTTGAAAGTCCTTGGTCATAATAATTGTTGAATACGACTTGAGAAGCTCAAATAAACTTAAATTATATTCTGTGCTATAAATAGATCTTATATTTCCTTTCATTCCTCTTGATCGAATTTCTCTTCCTAATCTTTTTCTTTTTAACATTTGTTCAGAAAGCAATCTTATCAATTCTAGTTTTTTAAGTTGTAATTTTAATTTTTCAGCAACTTCTTGAACTTTAAATTCTTCTTCTGGTGTTCCTGGAAGTAATAATTTAGATTTTAAATAAGCTAACCAAGTTGCCATTAATAAATATTCTGACGCAATTTCTAAATTTAAATCTTTTTCTTTTGTAATATAATCGTGAAACTGATCTGCTAACTTTGTAATTGATATCTCTTCAAGATCTACCTTTTGAGCTTTAGCTAAATCTAAAAGGACATCTAGAGGGCCATTATAATTATTAATATCAACATTAAATAATTCAGAATCAGAAATAGTCATGCTCAGATATTAACTTAAAATTTTATAAAATAACGATGTTTTTTTTATTATAAAATTACTAACCTTTGGTGAATTATCACCAACTACCTTCATTTCAGACAATTTGCCATTACAATGAAGAGCAAGATTACAACCTGCACTAAATGTTTTAATAGTATTAGTTTTTAAATCATCTTTTAAACTTTTCATTGATAAATCATCTGAAATTAAAATGTTTTTAAAGCCAATTTTTTTTCTAATTAAATTTATAATTTTTTTAGAGTGTGTAGCTGTATTTAATCTATCAATGCTTCGATATATTACATGCGCTGTCATAGCAAAATAGCTTTGTTTTTTCTTGAATGGAAAAAAATCATTTTTATTCAAATAATTTAACTTTTTGGTAACTACAGGTGTAAATTTATGACTATCTACCTTAGCTAATCCATGCCCTGGTATGTGTTTCATCACAGTTCCGATGGAATTTTCATGAAAATAATCAATACAAATATCTCCAATTTTAGATATATTTTTTTTATTTTTTGAAAAAGATCTATCACCAATAATGTTGCTAGCTCCTTTAATTCTAAGATCTAAAACAGGAACGGTATTTATGTTAACACCGATTGATTTAAGCAAATACGAGGTTTTATCGATAAATAATTTATAAATAATATTAAATTTTTTCTTATCTTTTATGAATAAATTACCAAAATATTCGGAAGTCAAATTATCAAATGAAATAATTTTACTTAATCGATTTACTCGTCCACCTTCTTGATCAATTAATATTGGGTATTTTTTGTCTTTAAATATCTTTTTTATTTTATCAGTTAATTTTTTAGTTTGTTCAATTGAATTTATGTTTCTTGAAAATAAAATAACTCCCCATGGTTTATATTTCCTTAAAAAAGTAATCTCTTTCTTTGATAATATTGATGATTTTAAACCAACAATAAAAGCTCTTCTATTCTTAATCATTCTCTAAAAGTTTCCAAAAATTAAACTTTTTTTTCTTTTTTTTATTTGTTTGCTTAACGTACTCTATTACATTTTGTGTATTGTTTTCCAAAACAGGTAAATTTTTTGAATATAATTTAATCTTTTCATCGTTATTTTTATAAGATCTGTATGATTTCTTCTTATTTTCATCTGAAAAGTAATATCTACCAGTCAAAAAAATAAATAAGACAATTACAACTATGAAGATTAAATACTTAATTTCTTTTAGCATTACATTTTATCTGGCGCATCTACACCAACTATATCCATCCCTGATTTTACTACGTTAGATATTGCTTTTAAAAAAATTAATTTATCTAGTGAAACTATTTTTTGATCATTAATAAATCTTTTTTCTGGGTTTTGTTTGCCAAGATTCCAATACGAGTGAAATTCTGAGGCAAGATCATATAAATAAACAGGTATTCTATGTGGTTCTAATTTTGAACTGGCTGCATCAATACATTTTGGCCACTCTGAAATCTTTTTTAAAATTTTGATTTCATCATTTGAGTATTCAAAACTAAAATCATCTAATTCAATGTTTGAATTTAAATCTTTATTAATATGTCTAAAGACAGATGAAATTCTGGCATAACAATATTGAACGTAATATAACGGATTATCTTTTGATTTTTCTTTTACAGCGTCAAAATCAAAATCTAATTCTACATCACTACTTCTGTTGAGCATAATAAACCTAGTTGCATCTTTTCCAACTTCTTCAATTAAATCATCAACCGTAATGTAGTCACCTTTTCTTTTAGACATCTTAAATGGTTTGTTATCTTTAATTAATTTTACAAGCTGACTAATTTTACAAATCAATTTATCTTTTTTTCCTGATAAAGCTTCAACTGAAGATGAAATTCTTTTGATGTAACCAGCATGATCTGCGCCAAGAATATTTATTAAATAATCAAATTTACGATCTACTTTATTTTTATGATAAGCAACATCACTTGCAAAATAAGTCCATGTTCCATCTGATTTTTGTAATGCTCTATCTTTATCGTCGCCAAAATCAGTAGATTTAAAAAGTAACTGTTCTCTTTCTACCCAGTTTTTATCATCTTCTCCAACTGGAGCTTTAATTTTTCCTTTGTATACAAATTTATTCTTTTCTAAAAATTTTATTACACTCTCTACTTCGTTATTTAAAACAATACTTTTTTCACTAACAAAATTATCATGATTAATTCCTAAACTCTTAAGGTTCTTTTTAATTAAAAGTAGCGCCTGTTCTATAGATAAAGCTGTTAACTTACCGCTTATTTGCTCATAATCATCAAAATTTAGATCTGAATTATCCGAAACTATATTTTTTGCAAAATCAACAAGGTAATCTCCTGGATACAAATCAGGATTATCTTGAGGGAATGTTTCGTTAAATTTTAATTCCCTAATTCTAAAATATACGGATTTTGTAAAATTTATAATCTGGTTACCATAATCATTTACATAATACTCCTTTGTAACCTTGTGTTTATTAAATATTAATACATTTGATATGACATCGCCTAGAATAGCTCCTCTACAGTGACCAACATGCAAGGGTCCTGTAGGATTAGCTGATACAAATTCAACTAAATAATTATTTTTTTTTTCTTTTTCATTAATTCCAAATTTTTCAGCGTTATCAATTATTTCTTTAATAAAGTTTGACCAAAAAGATGGCTTAAATTTAATATTTATGAAACCAGGTTTAGCAACAGATATATTTTCTATTTGATCATCACTATTTTTTATTTCAGGTGCAAGTTTTTCTGCCAACTCTATTGGGGAGGTTTTATTTAGTTTCGATAAAACCATTGCAACATTAGTCGAAATATCACAATCAAATTTTGGCGGTGGTATTTCAGCATTAATACCATTGAAACTTTCTGGAATGATAAGTTGATTTTTTTTACTAAGCTCAACAATAATTAATTTTATTTTATCTAAATACAATTCAAAAATATTCATTTATTATCATTATAAAGGTTAATTGCGTATCTATCCGTCATACCAGATATAAAATCTGAAATAGCTCTATATTTGTCTTTAGTCAATTGCTCTTTGGTAAGAAATTTTCTAGGATTTGATTTAATTATTTTAAATAATTTCTTAATTATCATTTTACCTCTTTGATTCTTATTAAGCACTGATTTATTGTCATACATTCTATGTCTTAAAAATGATCGGATTTCTCGTTCTGAATTTTCTATTTTATCTGAAAAATTAACTATTAATTGATCTGATTTTGATACATCTTTTAATGACTTAATTTTAAATTTTTTAATATTTTTTTCAGTATTACTTAGTAAATCTCTAATCATAATATCTATTGAATCTCTGATGATTTGATAAATAGCAATTTTATAATTTTTTTTATTAATTTTATTTTTATATTTTTTATAAATATTTTTGAAAAAATCTAATTCAACTAATTCCTCGAGTTTAAATAGGTTTGCTTTAATTCCATCCTGAATATCATGATTATTATAGGCAATATCATCTGATATAGCTGATATTTGAGCTTCTAATGATGGATAGGTATTAAAGTTAATTTTATTTTTGAAAACTTTTAAACCAATTAGTTTATTGATCATACTTAGATCATCTACCGGTCCGTTATGTTTTAAAAGTCCTTCTAAAGTTTCAAGAGTTAAATTTAATCCAGCAAATTTAAAATATTTATTCTCTAAAAACATTACTATTCTTAGTGTCTGAAGATTGTGATCGAAACCTCCATAATTTTGCATACATTCATCTAAAGCATCCTCTCCTGCATGGCCAAATGGAGTATGACCTAAATCATGAGCAAGACTTAAGGTTTCTGCTAAATCTTCATTTAATTTTAGATATTTTGCAATTGATCTTGCTATTTGAGCAACCTCAATTGAATGAGTAATCCTAGTTCTAAAATGATCCCCTTCTGTATTAACAAATACTTGGGTTTTATGCTTTAATCTTCTAAATGATGCGCTGTGAATTATCCGATCTCTGTCACGTTGAAAAGGAGATCTATATTTTGAATTAGCTTCTTTATTAAGTCTGCCTTTACTTTTAAATACGCCTAACAAAGTGTCTTTTTTCATCCTTTAATTTAAATAATTAAGTATTATATTAGTAATATCAGTGTTCAGACATGATTAAAGAAATTAAATTTACGGATAAAGCGTTAAAACAAATAGATAATTTGTTATCAAAAAAAGACAAAGGATCATTCTTCAGAATCGCTATCAAAGGTGGAGGATGTTCTGGTTTTCAATATGAATTTACATTTGATAAATCAAAACAAGATGATGATTTAAATTATCAAAATATTTTAATTGATAAAACTTCAGCTGATTTGCTTAAAGGATCTGAGGTTGATTATGTGTCTGAGCTTATAGGTGAACAATTCAAAATTTCTAATCCACAAACCAAATCTTCATGTGGTTGTGGAGTTTCTTTCTCGCTTTAATGCTCATTTCATCCTGGAATGTAAACTCTGTAAGAGCAAGAATTGAAAATATCAAAAGCTATTTATTAAAATATAAACCTGATATTTTAATGATGCAGGAAATCAAAACTGAAGATGTTAATTTTCCATATGATGATTTTTCATCAATGGACTATGAAAGTCATGTATTTGGTCAAAAAAGTTACAATGGTGTAGCGATCATCTCAAAAAATAAATTAAAAAATGTCAAAACAGATTTAATTAAGGATAAGTTAAAACAATCAAGAATAATTTCAGCTGAATTTGAACATAAGAAAAAAAATATACAATTAATAAATATTTACACCCCTAATGGTAATCCTGTAGATACTGAAAAATACGATTATAAAAAAGATTGGCTTAATCAATTAATAAAGCAATTAAAAACTTTATCAAAAAAAAATTCAAATATTATTTTAGCTGGTGATTTCAATATTATCCCTTCAGCAGAAGATGTTTATAATGTTAAAAGTTTCGAAGACGATGCTTTATACAGACTTGAAATAAGAAAAAAATTTAGAGAAATGATTAATCTTGGTTTTAATGATGTCTATAGACATTTTTATGAAGATAAAGAAGGATATACATTTTGGGATTATATGAGAGGTGCATGGCAAAAAAATAACGGTATGAGGATTGATCATTTTTTAGTTTCAAATTCTATAATTGATCAAATTAAAGAAATTAATATTAATAAAGATCCACGTGGAAGAGAAAAGCCTTCTGATCACACACCAATCGAGATTAATTTAGCTTAGAGATTTAATTTTATTTACTAATTCTTCGTTAATATTTCTTGGACCAGTATCCATTCTATTCTTGTGACGTCTTTCTCCAGGTAATCTCACTTCACCCATTGATTTCATTTTTTCAAAAAATTCCTCAGCATGTTTTTGCCAATTAGTACCTGAAGTTTTATCTGGGTTAATGGCTAGTATGAATTCACCGCCACTTGGAGGACCACCATCATTATTATCTTTGGCAGCAGTTTCAAAACTAAAATTATCTCCAACTAATGCGCCTGCCATTAATTCTACCATCATTGCAATTGCAGATCCCTTGTAACCACCAAAGGGTAATAAAACTCCACCATCAGCAATTTCCCCTGGATCAGTTGTTTCTTTACCATCTTTAGTTAAACCAGTGCCAAGTGGAACTTTGTGCCCTTCTCTTTTAGCAACTTGAACTTCTCCCATTGCCATTGAAGCTGTTGCCATATCATAAACAACTGGTGTTTTACCTGGACGTGGCCAAGCAAATGAAATTGGGTTTGTTCCAAATAAAGGTTTTATTGCACCAGCAGGTGCAACTGCCGGCTTGTAAGATGTACATGCAAATGCAACCAAACCATCTTCCGCTAATTTCTCTGTTTCAGGCCACATAGCAGCCATATGATGTGAGTTATTTATTGCTAACACAGCTACACCATTTTCTTTTGCAGCTTTTGCTAGTTCAGGCAATCCTTTATTTAATACAACAGGAGCTAAACAATTGTTTCCTTCAACTTTAATTACTGATGGAGATATTTTTTTTACTTCGGGTTTCCCTTTACCATTTATCTTTCCACCTTTAAGTCCAGTCACATAAGCTGGTAATCTAAATAGACCATGTGATACAGAACCATCTCTTTCAGCATTTCTAATTAGGTCAGATAAAATTGATGCTGTTTCATCATCACAACCATTTGCCAAAAGTGTTTTTTTAGCTAGTTCAAATATTTCGTCTAAAGTTAAAGATACAGTGCTCATTATTTTGATTTACATTTTTTACATAAACCAAAAAATTCTAAATTATACTTGCTATATTTCATTCCAGAGTCATCTGAAAAATTAGATAAATATTTTGAAAGTTTTGAATTACTTATTTCAGATACATTTTCGCAACTTTCACAAATTGAAAAAGCTGTTGCTTTTGAAACCTGACAACTTGAATTTTGACAAGCTATAAAAGCATTTCTGCTTTCAATCTTATGAATTTTTCCTATTTCAACTAATTTATCTAATGCCCTGTAAACTTGTAAAGGCGCTTTAATTCCTTTTTTTTGAACATTAAAAAGGATTGAATAAGCTTTCATTGGTCCACCAGATTTATCAATTAGGTCAAAAATAATTTTTTGATTTTTGGAAAGGTTATGTTCTTTTTGCATTTTAAATTCTTATCAATTAGTTATCAGTTTTTCAATTTAATCGATTGTTTTATTTTAAATAAAGACAGTATGAATAATATTAAGGAGGCAGCTATTATTGATGGTCCTGAAGATGTATTAAATTCTAATGAAGAATATAAACCTAATACAACGGACAGTAATCCACCAATAATTGAAAATATTACCATTTTTTGAGGACTGTCTGAGATATTTCTAGCCATAGCTGCTGGAATAATTAGCATACCTGTAATTAGTAATAACCCTACCATTTTAATTGATATAGCAATTACAGCAGCCATAAGAATTGTAAAAATAGCTTTTGCTCTATCAGGGTTTAATCCTTCTGCTTCTGCTAATTCATAATTAACTGTAGATGCAAACAACGGTTTCCAAATCAATTTAAGAACTAATAAAATTAAAGCTCCTCCAGTCCAAATAATTATCAAATCATCAGTTGTTACGGCTAATATATCACCAAATAAAAGTCCCATAATATCAAAACGAATAAAGGTTAAAAAACCTATTACTACTAATCCGACAGCTAAAGAAGAGTGAGCTAATAGACCAAGCAAAGCATCACCAGGTAAATTAGTTTTCTTCTGTAATTGAATTAAAATTAAAGCAATTAAAGATGAAATAATAAACACTGAAAGAGCAATGTTTAATTCAAACGAGTAAGCCAAAGTAACACCTAGTAGAGCTGAGTGAGCTAATGTATCACCAAAGTAAGATAATCTTCTCCAAACAACAAAACAACCAAGAGGCCCAGTTACTAGGGCTATACCTAAGCCTGCAATTAGTGCTCTTATAAAAAAATCATCAAACATATTAATTTTTCTTTATTTCACCTTTGTCTGAATGAACGTGATCATGTTTATGTTCATATACAGAAAGAATTTGAGATGCTTGTTCACCAAATAAGGTTTTATATTCATTGTTTTTAGCAACATCCATTGGTGATCCAGAGCAACATACGTGACCATTCAAACACACCACATGATCAGTTGCGGTCATAACTGTATGTAGATCATGAGAGATTAATAGAATTCCACAATTTAGTGTATCAGAAATTCTTTTTATTAATTCATACAAAGCAATCTCACCAGTATAATCAACTCCTTGAACAGGTTCATCAAGAACTAATAATTCAGGTTTTTTTGAAATAGCTCTTGCAATTAAAACTCTTTGAAATTCACCACCTGATAAATTTCCTAAATTTTTATTCTTGAGATGGATAACGCCTGTTAATGTAAGTGCTTCATCAATTGCCTCATCTTTAATATTTTCAGTTAGAAGCATAAAATCATAAACTCTTAAAGGTAAGGTCCAATCAATAGATATTTTTTGAGGAACATATCCAACTTTATTTGTGTATTTCTCAACACTTCCTTCTATGTTTTTGTAAATACCCAGTGCAATTTTTGCGGTAGTACTTTTTCCAGAGCCATTAGGTCCAATAAGGGTAACGATTTTTCCTTTTTCAACAGTTAATGAAACACCTTCCACTAGCCATTTATCATTTTGTTTAAAACCAGCGTTATTTAATTTTACTAATGTACTATTTTCTGAGCTCATATATTGCTTGACTTATAAATGTTATATTATTACATAACGTTATATTATAACAACCAATTAAATTACTTATTATGAAAAATATTAAAAAAATACCACTTATATTCTCAATATTATCAATTCTAACATTCTTTACACCAGCAAATGCCGAAATAAAAGTAGTTGCTTCTATTAAACCAATTCATTCATTAGCTAGTTACTTAATGGATGGTATTGCTAAACCTGATTTAATAGTTGATGGATACGCTTCTCCACACGGATTTGCAATGAAACCTTCGCACGCAAAAATGCTTCAAAATGCAGACCTAATATTCTGGGTTGGTGAAGATTTAGAGAGTTTTTTAGAAAAACCATTGAGTTCAATTGCTAAGAAAGCAGAAAAAATTGAATTAATGGATACTAAAGGATTACAGGTATTAAAATTTAGAGAAAGAAATATTTTTGACGAACATGATCATGACGATCATGGACATGATGACCACGGTAAAAAGGAAGATGATCACGACCATGACGATCATGAGAAAAAAAAAGATGACCATGACGATCATGGTAAAAAAGAGGATGATCATGACGACCACGATCATGACGATCATGGTAAAAAAGAGGATGATCATGACGACCACGGACATGACGATCATGATGGACATGCGCATGGTGAATTTGATCCACACATTTGGTTGGACCCAATTAATGCAAAAGCTATGTTAAATGAAATGGCAGAACATTTAATTGAAAATGATCCTAAAAATGAAGCTAAATATAAAAGTAATTTAGCTAAAGCTTTACAAGAAATCGATAAACTTACAATTGATGTAATGACTGATTTAAGTAGCAGTGTTGCTTCAATTGTATTCCATGATGCTTATCAGTATTTTGAGAAAAGATTTAACGTTAAAGTATTAGGTGCATTTACTGTTAATACAGATGTAATGCCTGGAGCTGAACAACTTGCTGAAATTAGAGAAATTATCGAACATGATAAAGTAGCTTGTGTATTCTCAGAACCTCAATTCAACCCTGATATTATTAATGCAGTAGCAAAAGATATGAAGATTAAAACTGGTGTTCTAGATCCTTTAGGTGCAACATTAGACCCAGGTAAAGATCTATATTTCAATTTAATTAGAAATATGTCTGCATCTTTCAAAGGTTGTTAATTAAAAATTAGGTTTAATCCGGGAATTTTTTTAAATTCTCGGATTAACAAATACTTATTACTGTTATTTAATCTCACAAAAAACATTGTATTTATTTTAAAGAAGATTTATTTTATTTCATAATCTGACTATATGAATGATTTAAATTTATTTAAAAAAAATGGCTTTCTTGTTAAAGAAAATCTAATTTCTCAAACAAAGATAAATAAAATTAATAAAATTGTTAATGAAGTAATTTCAAAAGAAAAAAAAAGAAAAAAAGGTAATGGTACAAATGGAACTCAGTCCTATGATAATTACCATTTTGTTTATAATTCAGGCTCATCAAAAAATAAAGAAATTTTAAGACTAAATAATCCTCAGAACAGACATAAAGTTTTCTATGAATTATCTAGAGATAAAAGAATTATATCCATAGCTAAAAAATTATTAGGTGGAACAGTTAGATTCCATCTGGGTAAATTAAATTTTAAACTACCAAATAAGAAAAAAGGCAGTGAAATTGGATGGCATCAAGATTGGGCTTTTTACCCTCATACGAACGATGATTTGATTACAGTTGGTATATATTTAGATGATTGCTATGAAAAAAATGGGCCACTTAAAATAATAAAAAAATCACACAAAAAGAAATTGTACAGTCACCACAGCAAAGAAAATTATTTTGTTGGAAAAATAGATACTAAGAAAAATAGAATAGGAACTAAAGATAGTGTTTCCATAACTGGGACGGCAGGAACAGTAGTATTTTTTCACTGTAGATCAGTTCATGGGTCTGGACACAATCAAATGAATAACTCAAGACCCTTAATTTTATTTGGTTATAGAGCTTGTGATGCGTGGCCATTAATCAATGATGGAAACCCTCATCCTGAAGTTAATTTAGAAAATTATGACAAAAATATTATTGTAGGAAATAAATCAATAAAACCAAGATTGACTAAAGTTCCAACCATAATCCCACTCCCTAAGAAGAAACATTATGTTTCTATCTACGAACTTCAAAAAAATTAGATTAAATTTTAAATTAGAGAATAACCAGAGGACCTTACAGTCCTTATAAGTTCTTTTTTATTTTGGATATTAATTGATTTTCTTAATCTTCTGATATGAACATCAATAGTTCTGCTTTCAACATTTATATTGTTGGGCCAAACATTTTCTAAAATCTGATCTCTAGAATAAACTCTCTTTGGATTTACCAAAAAAAATTCTAGTAACCTAAATTCCGTTGGTCCAAGTTGTATTTCTTTTTTATCTCTGTAAACTCTTTTTTCAATCCTATCTAAAACTAAATCTTCAAACTCTAAATTATCAGATACAGTGTTAGGGTTAGATCTTCTTAAAACAGCTTTAATTCTTGCCATAAGCTCATTAAAACTAAATGGTTTAGTTAAATAATCATCAACACCACTATCTAAACCTTTTATTTTATCTTCCTCTTCGCCTTTAGCGGTTAACATAATTACAGGTAAATTTTTGATACTATTGTCTTTTCTAATATTTTTACAAATTTCAATACCGGAGAGATCAGGCAGCATCCAATCTAATAAAAGTAAATCTGGCTGAAATTTTTTCAATTCTTTTAAGCCATCATTGCCATTTACTGATGATGAAACTATGAAACCATTTTTTTCTAGATTATGTTGAACTAATTGAATTATTGAAGGTTCGTCCTCAATAATAAATATTTTGCCATTCATTTTATTGCTGAATAACTTTTCCTTTAGGTCTGCTTCCTTTTAAATATTCACCTTTTATTAAATAACATATTGATTCAGCAATATTTGTTATATGATCACCTGCTCTTTCAAGATTTTTTGTTGCAAAAATTAAATGTGTTGAAAAGTCTAAATTCTTTTTATCTTTAGAAAGAAAATCAATTACACTTTCCATAGCAATATAAGTAAGGTCATCTACTTGCTCGTCTTTTTCCCATACTTCTTTTGCTTTATCATAATTTTTATTAACATAACTATCGAGTACATCATTTAACTGCTTTATAACTAAGTCACCTAGTCTTTTTAAATTACCTAAAAGTTCCTCAGGTAAATCTAATGGAAGTGGCTTAACTTTTTTTGCATTACTTTTAGATAAATCTCCAATTCTTTCCAAATCTTGAGATATTTTTAATGAACTAATTGTTTCTCTTAAATCAATTGCCATTGGTGCTCTCTTCACCAACAAAGTCATTATTTGCGTATCAATTTTAGATCTAAATTTATTAATTTCATCATCACTTTTAATAATTTTATCTATAGAATCTTTATCTACTTTGATAACGGCATCCATAGAATCGACCAATTGAGACTCTGTTAAACTTCCCATTTTTATGACAGAATCTATTAAGTATCTCAATTCTTCTTCATAAGATTTTACTGTATGTTCATTACTCATAATTTATCCAAATCTACCTGTAATATAGTCTTGTGTCATTTTATTGTCAGGATTTTTAAAAATTTTCTCTGTTTTGCCTACTTCGATTAATTTACCTAGGTGAAAAAACCCTGTTTTCTGCGAAACTCTAACTGCTTGTGCCATTGAATGAGTTACAATTACTATAGTGTAGGTTTTTTTAAGCTCATCTATTAATTCCTCAATTTTTGCTGTTGCTATTGGATCTAAAGCTGAACAAGGTTCATCCATCAATATAACCTCAGGATTTACAGAAATTGCTCTTGCAATACAAAGACGTTGTTGTTGACCTCCTGATAAGCCTGTGCCTGGCTCATTAAGTCTATCTTTAACTTCTTCCCATAATGCAGCTTTCTTTAAACTATTTTCCACGATTTCATCTAATTCACTTTTAGTTTCACCTTTTCCATGAATTTTTGGACCATAAGAAATATTATCATATATACTTTTTGGAAATGGATTTGGTTTTTGAAAAACCATCCCCACTCTCTCTCTTAAAGATACTACATCTAAATTTTTATCATTGATTTCAACACCATCTATTTCAATGTTTCCAGATACTTTACAGATATCAATTACATCGTTCATTCGGTTAATACATCTGATGAAAGTAGATTTTCCACATCCAGATGGTCCAATTAAAGCAGTAACTTCTTTTTCGTTTAAATCTAAATTCACATTAAACAAAGCTTGTTTTTCTCCATAATAGACATTTAGATTTTTAGATTTTATTTTTACATTATTCATTAGTTCCATCTTTTCTCAAATTTTTGTCTTAAGTATACTGCTAAAAAATTCATTACAATCAAAAAACTTAATAACATCATAATAGTGGCTGATGTTTTTTCAACAAACCCTCTCTCAGCAGATTCTGACCATAAATAGACTTGTACGGGTAAAGATGAAGAAGGATCAATTGGTGTTGACGGAATATCAACAACAAAAGCTACCATTCCTATCAAAATTAATGGAGCTGTTTCTCCTAATGCTTGTGCTAATCCAATAATAGTTCCTGACAAAGTACCAGGTAAAGCTAAAGGAACTACATGATGAAATACAGATTGAAATTTTGATGCACCTACTGCTAACGCACCTTCTCTTATTGATGGCGGTACCGCCTTCAAAGAAGCCCTACAAGGAATTATTATTCTAGGTAAAGTCATAAGCGCCAAAGTAATACCGGCTACCAGAGGAGTAGATCTTGGTAATTGAATTGTAGCTAGAAGTATTTGAAGAGCCAATAAACCATAAACAATTGAAGGTACAGCAGCCAAGTTATTAATATTTATTTCTATGAAATCAGTGATTTTATTTTTAGGTGCAAATTCCTCTAGGTAGATCGAAGCTAATACTGCTACTGGAAATGCCAATAATAAACAAATTAAAATACTATAAAAAGAACCTACAAGAGCACCACCTATCCCAGCTATTTCTGGATCTCTTGAGTCTCCATTTTTAAAAAAGTAATTATTAAAATTTTTAGTGATTGTTTTATTTTCTACTAAGACATCGTAAATTTCTAACTGGAAATTGGAAATTCTTCTTCTGTCTTCAGGTAAATCTCTTGGATAATTCCCCTTATGTAATTGATCAATGTCATCTGAGGCCGTGATTTCTAAATTAATTTTTTTACCGATTAAATTTTTATTATTTAAAAAAGCTTTTTTTATTTCAATTTCAGCATCAGTTGTAAAAAGTTCTATAAGCGCATCTTCTTCATCCATGTTTTTTGCTGGATATACCTTTAGCAAACTTTCTATCGTAATATCAAAAAAGTCAGCCTCTAATATTTCTTCTTCGGATGCCCCAGGTTCCAATTCAAGAAGATCTTTATCATAGAAAACCTCAACATTTATTGCAGTTTTCATAAATGCAGAACTACCTTTAGAAAAAATGTTATGCACTAAAATCAAAACAAATAACAAAGCGAAAAAAATTGATGCTAGACCATAAAACCTAAATCTTTTTTCTGCATTATGTCTTTTCTTTAATCTTTGTTCTTTAGTCATACTTTTCTCGATATTTTTTAACAGCTCTTTGAGCAATGTAATTCAAAATTAAGGTTGCAATAAATAATGTTAACCCTAGAGCAAATGCAGATTGTGTTTTAGGGCTATCAAACTCTTGGTCACCAACTAAAATCATAACTATTTGAGTTGTGATTGTTGTGGTTGATTCAAGAGGATTTATAGTAAGGTTTGCAGCTAGACCCGCAGCCATCACAACGATCATAGTTTCACCTATTGCCCTTGAGACTGCTAAAAGAATAGAACCTATTATTCCCGGTAAAGCCGCAGGTATAACTACTTTTTTAATGGTTTCAGATTTTGTAGCACCAATTGCATATGAACCATCTCTAAGTGATTGAGGGACAGAATTAATTACATCATCTGATAAGGATGAGACATACGGTATGATCATTATACCCATTATCAATCCTGCTGCCAAAGCACTTTCTGATGAAACTGTTAAACCAAAATTTTCTCCAATTTGTCTAAAAAAAGGTCCAACTGTTAAAGCTGCAAAAAAACCATAAACAACAGTTGGTATACCTGCTAAAATTTCGATTATTGGTTTTGAAATCCTTCTAATTTTTAATGAGGCGTATTCTGCCATATAAATTCCTGAAAAAAGTCCAATTGGAACTGCAACTAACATTGCTATGAATGCAATAAAAGTTGTTCCAGCAATTAAAGGAATAAAACCAAAAGCATCCTTTAATTCTTCAAATTCTGCTGCAGTAATTGAAGAGGCATCTCTTACGAAAGCTCTTTGTGGGCTCCAATTTGTTCCAAATAAATAATCAAAAATATTAATTACAGAAAAAAATTTAATACTTTCAAATAATAATGAAAAAATTATTCCTAGTGTTGTTAAAATTGCAATAAGAGATGATACAAACAATAAGCCTTTTAATATGATTTCTACATCATCTCTAGCTTTATTATTTTTGTTAATTTTTTTTAAGGAATAAATTACCGATACTATTACTATAGCAAAAATTAGTACAACTTTTGAATTTGTAAAAAGATTAATAAATTTTGCATAAGCAAGTGCGCTTTCTCTTAAAATACTGTCAATATCACCAAAATAAGTTCCCAAATGAATAGCTTTAATTTTTTCATAAATTAAATTAGCTTCATTTTTGTCATTAAAAATAGCTCCTTGATTTGCTGCAGTTTCAATTATTATTGATTTAATTATTACAGGCTCAAATAATGACCATATTAATAAAAAAACTAGAGAAGGAATTGAACACCATAAAACAAGGTAATATCCATAAAATTTAGGTAATGCATTTAATTTAATATTTTTTTCGATTGCAATACTTTTAGTTTTTGACCTTCCATAAAAAAATAATGATAGAGAAAATATTGTTATTAAAAATATTAGAACGAAGTTCATTCGAGGTTTCTATAACTTTTAAATGTTACATTTTTGTTACAAACTAACTCTGAAATTGAAATTAAATAAAAGGCCAGTATTTACTGGCCTTTTATTGGGGATAAGTTTAAATTTATTTGATACTTATTGTGTTTAAATCTAAAGCAGCTGTTCTTGTTATTTGGTATTCTTCAGATGCTAAAGGGACTAATCCTATTTTCGCTAAGTAACCTCTGTTACTCATAGCTTTTTTAGAAGTGAACTCTTTTAAAAATTCCTGAATACCAGGAATTACACCTATGTGAGCCTTTTTAACATAAAAAAACAAAGGTCTTGCTATCGGATAAGAGTAATCTTGAATACCTTCTAAAGATGGTTGAACTCCTTCAACAGAGGATGCTTTAACCTTATCTTTATTAGCAACTAGATAACTATAACCAAAAAAACCAAAAGCATCAGGGTTAGATGTAAGTTTTTGTACAATTAAAGTATCATTTTCACCTGCTTCTACAGCGTAACCGTCTTCTCTAATTTTAGCACATTCTTTTTTAGCTTTATCACCAAATAAAGATTTAGCAGTTTTTGTACATCCTTTAACCATTACAAGAGAATTCCATGCATCTCTAGTACCAGAAGTTGGAGGAGCAACTAAAATTTCAATTTTTTTATTTGGAAGACTTGCATCTATGTCACTCCATTTTTTGTATGGATTTTCAATAAGTTTGCCATCAACATCAACTTTAGCAGCTAAAGCTCTCCACAATTGCTCTTTTGTAAAATCTGCATCTGGAGCACTAACAGCATGTGCAAATGAAATTCCATCATTGCCTACTACAATTTCAATGATTTCGGAAACTCCATTTTTTTCACATAAAGTTTTTTCCTTAGGTTTAATTGCTCTTGAAGCATTAGTGATATCTGGATGATTAGCACCAACTCCAGCACAGAATAATTTCATTCCACCACCAGTTCCTGTACTTTCAATAACTGGTGTTTTGAATTTTCCACTTTTACCAAACTTTTCTGCAACTACTGTTGCATAAGGGTAAACAGTTGATGACCCCACTATTTTGATTTGATCTCTTGAGTAACTTGATGTCGTAAAACCAATTACTAAAAGAAAGCCTATAAATATACTTGTTAATTTATTCATATTTCTCCTTGTTAAATTCATAATACAAAACTAAATAATTCTGATTCTTTAATACTTTATTAAAGGAAGGTTAAACTTTTGTTACAATGACTAACTTTTTAGTTGAATTACAAAGAATTAAATTTGATATCTATTGTGGTTCCTTCATTTTCAACACTATTAATATCCATTTCTGCTCTATGTTGTGAAACTAAATGTTTTACAATAGCTAAACCAAGACCTGTACCACCTACACTTCGGCTTTTGCTTGGATCAACAGTAAAAAATCTCTCAGTGATTCTATGTATAGACTCTTTTGGAATACCTATTCCCTGATCGGCTACTGAAACAGTATTAAACTCACCATCTTTTTTAGCAGTGATTGTAATTTCTTTATTTTTATCACTGTATTTGATTGAATTATCGATAAGATTTGTAAAAATTTCTATTAATTTATCTCTATCACCAATTATTTTAAAATTATCAATTTTGTTAAATTTAATACTAATATTATTTTTACTAATTATTTTTTCATAAGTTTTAATAACATAATCAATCAATTCTATAAGATCTATTTCATGCGTTGGTCGTATATGTTCCTGTAATTCAATTTTAGATAATGATAATAAATCTCTAATTAAATTTTCCATTCTCTCAGATTGAGAGCTCATTACTGGAAGTAAATTATTTACCTCAGAACTTTTTTTTAATTCTAAATTATTTTCAAATGTTTCAAGTCCCATTTTAATTGATTGTAGAGGTGTTCTTAGCTCATGTGATACATTAGCTACAAAATCAGATTTTAATTGTTGGAATTTATGGAATTCAGTCAAATCCCTTATGAATAAGACACAACATATTTCATCAAAAAAAAGATTATTCTGATCAAGGTAAATTGTTATATTTAATCTTTGAACAGCTTGATTTCTAATTTCAATTTCAAGATCTGAAATATTGTTACCCTCAAATGATTTATCAATCGAACTTAAAAGGTCAGGGTTTCTTAAAAAGCCACTTATATTCTCATCTATTTTTATCTGAAATAATTTATTAGCAGAGTTGTTGCTGAAGAGAATTTTCTTACCTTTGTCTAAAATTATAATTCCCTCAGGAATATAATTTAATAAATTATAAATATTTTTTCTATAGTCTTTATTTTCTACAATTTTAATTTGATCATTATCATCTTTGGTTTCAGTTTTAATACCTAATACTTTTTCTTTTTTTAACAACAAATATGTAAGAAGAACGATTATTACTAATAAAATTATTGTTAATAACTCCATTACTTTACTCTACCACAAACATTTCAATAAATTATAATTAAATTGTAAGAAAAAAAGTTATAATTAGTGTGATCAAAACTATAAAGACTGATGCACTTGATAAATCTTTTATATTTTTTATATCATTATCAAAGTCTTTAGTTAATTTATCTGATAATTTTTCAATAGCCGAATTCATTATTTCTGTGGCTAGTAACAAAAAATAAAGAACAAACAAGAATAATTTATGATTAAATTCGATATTAGATAAAAAAATATAAGGAATTAAAAATACACCTAAAATCAATTCCATTACAAAGGATTTTTCACTAATTACAATTTTTAAACCATTTAAAGAGTTTATGAGATTTTTATAAAGTTTAGTTATCATTTTACTCTTCCATAGACATCTTGATACCTTACAATATCGCTTTCTTTTAAAATTGAGCCAACTTGAGCTTCAACAATTTTAACAGGTTTTTTTCCTGGGTTTTGAACTCTATGGATTGCCTCTAATGGAATGAATATATGTTCACCTGGTTTTTTAACAATTATATCTTTGTTAAGAGTTATTTTAGCATTTCCTTGTGTAACTAACCAATGTTCAGCTCGATGATGGTGTTTTTGTAAACTCAAAATACCTTTTGGTTTTACATATAACTCTTTAATTAAAAACTCTTTGCCCTCGAATAGATTTGTATATCTACCCCATGGACGGTAATACACATTTTTTTTCTTTATATATTTGTTTTTATTTTTGTCATACATCTTCAGAATTTCTTTCCAACTACCAAGATCTGACCAAGGAATATCTAATTTGATAGCGTTAATTTGTTTGGTTTTTTCAAGAATTGCATAATCAAAAGATTTGGCGGTTGCTTTAATAAATGAAGCTTTGTTTAGATAATATGTATTAGCCTTATATTTTGCTTTATTAACTGCATTTAAACAATTTCTGTAAGTTTTAGGCTGATATTTTTTAAAGTTATTAATAATGGAGTCTTTTCGAAGATAAAACATTCCAGAATTCCAATAACCTTTATTTTTTATAATTTGTTTTGCTTTAGCCTCTTTAGGTTTTTCAATAAATCTTGTTGCTTTATTGATATTACCTTTGATTTTTTTTGTTAAAAAATAACCATAATCACTAGTTGGAGATTTAGGTTTAATTCCAAAAACAAATATATTTTCTTCATTAAGGTTTAATTTATTTTTATTTATCGCCTTATTAAAAATACTCATCTTTTCAATTAAATGATCTGCTGTAAAAAACATTAGAGGTTGATTGTCTGGAATATCTTTAATTAAAGCAGTACTTAAAATTGCTGGTGCTGTATTTCTTTTTGCTGGTTCTAGAACAATTTTATATTTACTTATTTTGAGTTTTTTAAGATGTTGTTTTACTTGTTTAAGATATTTTTTGTTTGTACTTATAACTGGAGCATCAAATATTGATGCTTTTGTTCTCTCAAGTGTTTTTCCAAGTAAAGTCCAATTACCAAAATCAATAAACTGTTTTGCTTGATGATTTTTAGAATTTGGCCAAAGTCGAGTACCAGCACCTCCACATAAAATAACTGGACGAATTTTCATTAAATCTCTGAATAATCTTTAACTTCTTTTCTCTTGCCTGGATGTGTTGGCGCTCCTAAATATGCGGGTCCAACTGTTTGTGCATATTTCCATAAAGTACCTGATCCAAAATCTGATTTTCTAGCCTTCCATTTTCTTTTTCTTGCAGCCATTTCTTTTTTAGAAAGTCTTACGTTGATAGTTCCTTTTTTAGCGTCGATATCAATAATATCTCCTGTTCGTAAAAGGCCTATAGGACCCCCTAGAGCGGCCTCAGGGCCCACGTGACCCACACAAAAGCCTCTTGTAGCCCCAGAGAACCTTCCATCAGTTATAAGAGCTACCTTCTCACCTTTTCCTTGTCCATAGATTGCGCCTGTTGTCGATAACATTTCTCTCATACCAGGACCTCCAACGGGTCCTTCGTATCGAATTATTATTACATCACCATCATTATACTTTCTGCTTTGAACAGCTTTCATTGCACTTTCTTCATTATCAAAGCATCTTGCTTTTCCAGTGAATTGTAATTTTTTAAGTCCAGCAACTTTTACAATTGCACCTTCTGGAGCCAAGTTTCCTTTCAATCCAACAACTCCTCCTGTTGGTGATAATGGATTTTTATAAGATCTCATTACTTTTTGTTTTGGATTAAATTTAATTCCTTTTAAATTTTCCTTCATAGTTTTTCCAGTAACCGTCATGCAATCACCATGAATATATCCACCTTCATATAAAGTTTTTAATAACATTGGAACACCACCTGCTAACCACATATCTTTAGCAACATATTTTCCTCCTGGTTTTAAATCTGCAAGATAAGGTGTTCTTTTAAAAATTTTAGCAACATCCATTAAATCAAATTTAATTCCAGCTTCATTTGCAATAGCGGGTAAGTGTAATCCAGCATTAGTAGATCCACCAGTTGCAGCAACAACTGTTGCAGCATTTTCTAAAGCTTTTTTAGTTACAATATCTCTTGGTTTAATCCCTTTTTTCAAAAGGTTCATAACCATTTTACCACTAGCATTTGCGTATTTATCCCTTTCTTCATATGGAGCCGGTGTTCCTGCTGAATAAGGAAGTGCTAATCCAATAGCTTCAGATACACATGCCATTGTATTTGCAGTAAATTGACCTCCACAAGCACCTGCACTAGGACAAGCAACTAATTCTAATTTTCTAAGTTCTGCAGCTGACATTTGACCAGATGAATGTTTTCCAACTGCTTCAAATACATCTACTACTGTTACGTCTTTACCCTTGTATCTACCTGGAAGAATTGATCCACCATATATAAATACACTTGGTACATTTAACCTAACCATAGACATCATTAGACCTGGTAAGGATTTATCACACCCTGCAATCCCTACTAAAGCATCATAACAATGACCTCTAACAGTTAGTTCAGCAGAATCTGCAATTACTTCTCTAGATATCAATGAAGATTTCATTCCTTCATGACCCATTGCGATACCATCAGTAACTGTAATTGTGCAAAACTCTCTTGGAGTTCCACCATTAGCTCTAACTCCTTTTTTAACTGATTGAGCCTGTCTCATTAGCGCAATGTTACAAGGAGCTGCCTCATTCCATGTAGAAACGACGCCAACAAAGGGTTTTGCTACATCTTTCTCAGTTTCTCCCATAGCATAATAAAACGATCTATGTGGGGCTCTATCTGCACCTAATGATGTATGTCTGCTTGGAAGTTTCTTTTTGTTAAATTTAGCCATTATATACCCTTTATTGTTACTGATATTTTCTCAATATCATTCTTTAAATTATTATAATTATTTTTTTCTTGTTCAACAATCTCTTTTGGAGCACGGTCAACAAAACTCTTATTCTCTAATCTTTGAGATATTTTATTCATCTCTTGTTCTAATCTACTTTGTTTATTTGTTAAATTTTCTTTTATTAATTTTAAATCAACATCTTTATCGAAATATATCTTAAACAAATCACCAGAAACAACCATTGTCGCAGCTGGTTTATCTAAATCTTTATCAAGTATGTCGTTTATTCTCCCTAGTTTTTTTAAAATAATTTCATTTGTATTAATAAAGTCTTTTTGATTTTTATTAATATTACTTATTGATACATCAATAAATGAGCCTGGGCTTACATTTAGCTCATTTTTAAATGATCTAATCTCTGAAATGATGTTAATGATATTTTCAACCTGTTCAGTACTGCTATCTCTATTTATTTCACCTGATAACCAGTTTTTAAGCATTAAATAATCACTACCGTTGTTATCAAATTTATTTTTAAGCCAAATTTCTTCAGTAACAAAAGGAATAAAAGGATGCAGCAAAATCAATATTTGTTTGAATACAAAAGATGATACTTTTTTAACCTCTGCTTTAGCTTTTTCATCTTCTGAAAATAGTATTGTTTTAGATAGTTCTAAATACCAATCACAATACGAATGCCATGCAAATTGATAAGCATTTTTAGCTGCTTCATCAAATCTATAATCTTCAAGGTTTTTTTCTATCTTATTTTTAGTTTCAACAAGTTCTGAATAAATCCATTTATTAATATTTACATTTAGACTTGGAACATTATCAATATCCTTAAAATCACACTCATTGGTAATTAAAAAATTATTTGCATTCCATAATTTGTTTAAAAAATTTCTATAACCTTTAACTCTATCTTCAGAAAGCTTAACGTCTGTACCTGGTGAGGCCATAGATAACAAAGTAAATCTAAGTGCATCTGCACTATATTTTTCAATTAAATCTAAAGGATCAATTACATTACCTTTAGACTTAGACATCTTTTGTCCCTTCTCATCTCTAACCAATGCATGAACGTAAATATCTTTAAAAGGTTCTTTGTTTAAAAATTCTGTACCAAACATTATCATTCTAGCTACCCAAAAAAATATAATGTCAAAACCTGTAACCAATACTGATGTTGGATAAAATTTATCTACATATTTTTTATCATCAGGCCAACCAAGTGTAGCAAAAGGCCATAAACCAGATGAAAACCATGTATCTAAAACATCTGGATCACGATTTAATTCAACATCTTTACCATAATATTTTTTTGCTTTTTGTTTTGCATCATCTTCATTTTCAGCAACAAAAATCTTTTTATCAGGACCATACCAAGCAGGTATTTGATGTCCCCACCAAAGCTGTCTTG
This sequence comes from uncultured Pelagibacteraceae bacterium, assembly GCA_902635515.1. Taxonomy (GTDB): domain Bacteria; phylum Pseudomonadota; class Alphaproteobacteria; order Pelagibacterales; family Pelagibacteraceae; genus Pelagibacter. The sequence continues at coordinate 32,979 of CACPOD010000001.1, read as the reverse complement.
AAATACACCAAGGCTCTATATTGTTCATCCACTGAAAATAAGTTTTTGACCAATTTTCAGGAAAGAAATTTGTCTTCTTTGAATTTACAACTTCTTTAGCTTTAACTGATAATTTACCAGCATCAGCAAACCATTGCTCTGTTAAAAAAGGTTCAATTATTGAATTAGATCTATCTCCATAAGGAACTTTGTTTTTAATATTTTCTTCTTTTACAAAAAATTCCTTTTCTTTAAGTTCTTTTAAAATTCTTTTTCTAGCTTCAAACCTATCAAGACCTACATAATTTTTTGGAGCGTTTTCATTTATTTTACCAGCTTCAGTAAAAATATTTATTATTTCAAGATTATTTCTTTGACCAACATCATAGTCATTAAAATCATGTGCAGGAGTTATTTTTAATGCTCCTGTGCCTTGCTCAGGATCTGCGTAATCATCTTCAATGATTTTGATTTTTCTTCCAACAATTGGAATGGTAACTGTTTTTCCAACAAAGGATTTAAATCGCTCGTCTTTTGGATTTACAGCTATAGCTGTATCACCAAGCATAGTTTCAGGTCTTGTTGTTGCAATTGTAATAAATTCTTCAGTCCCATCTATTGGATATCTGATGTAATAAATTTTAGAATTTACCTCTCTTTGGTCTACTTCTAGGTCTGAAATAGCTGTTTTTAAAACTGTATCCCAGTTAACTAATTTCTTATCTTTATAAATTAGACCTTTATTATAAAGATCTACAAAAACCTTAATTACTGATTTAGATAAATTCTCATCCATAGTGAAGGCATTTCTTGACCAATCACAAGAGCAACCAAGTTTTTTTAATTGGTTAATTATTATGTCTCCATATTGCTCTTTCCATTCCCAAACCTTTTCAATGAATTTTTCTCTACCAATTTCATTTTTATCAATTTTTTCAGAAGTTAATTTCTTTTCTACTAAAGCTTGAGTAGCTATACCAGCGTGGTCTGTACCTGGTTGCCATAAAGTTTCAAAATTATTCATTCTATGATAACGGACTAATAAATCTTGAATAGAATTGTTGAGAGCATGTCCCATATGCAAACTACCTGTCACATTTGGTGGAGGAATTACAATTGAGAATTTTTTTGAATTTTCTTTAGGTTTAAAAAGACCATTTTTTTCCCAATAGGAATAAATTCTATTTTCTACATCAGAATGTATATATTTATCGCTACTCATTGATGTTAAAGTTTATAATTTAATAATCTAAATTAACAATAATCAATTTGGATCGTTATTTAATAGACTAATAGAAAAAATTTAATATAAAAAGGCATCTGTAGCTATTAGCTAAAAATAAGATGGCAACGTGGCGGAATGGTTACGCAGAGGATTGCAAATCCTTGTATCCCGGTTCGATTCCGGGCGTTGCCTCCAAAAAAAATCTTGTTTTAGTTACAAAAAAAAGTAAGTTGGCTTTTTTACATTCCTCGGTAGCTCAGTTGGTAGAGCAGTTGACTGTTAATCAATTGGTCGCAGGTTCGAGTCCTGCCCGAGGAGCCAAAAAATTTAAATTATAAAATAAATATCTCTTAAATAAAAATCTAGGGTCTTAATTAAAAATTAAATTAAACTGCTTTTGAAATTCCTGAACCTGAAATTTGTAAAGATTTATTAAATTTTAATTTTTGATCAGCATTTAGCTCAGAATATAATTTTACTAAAAAATTATAATTAACATTCATGTGACCTTCTTGTGATTTTTCTAAATTCACTAAATATTCTGAAAAATCTTCAAAGAAATAATTAATCGGCACTTTTAAATAATTTGCAAGTTGAAGTAATCTTATCGAACTTACACCGTTAGTTCCTTTTTCGTATTTTTGAATTTGTTGAAATGTTACATTGATTGCTTTTGCTACTTTAGTCTGTGTTAATCCTAAAGCTAATCTTCTTAGCTTAAGCTTATTGCCTAAGTGTTTATTGAAATTATCTTCCATTAAGACCCCTCTTAATTAAATTTTATATAGACCATTCAACCTATTTATTAAACTTACTGCAATAGAAAAATTTATTTTTTTTCATAAATAACTTGAAATAATCAAAACACTGTCAAGCATTAGTTCAATGCAAAATAAACATATTTAGATTGTATTAATATAAATTTATTGCATTAAATTTATATATTTTTATAGTATTTGACTTAAAAACAGCTTAGTTCTATCGCTCTTAGGGTTAGCAAAAAACTCTTTGGTTTCAGCTCTTTCAACAATCATTCCTTCGTCCATAAAAATAACCTCATCAGCTACCTCTTTAGCAAACCCCATCTCATGAGTAACAACTATCATTGTCATTCCTGCTTTTGCTAAATTAACCATTGCATCTAAAACTTCTTTAATCATTTCTGGGTCTAGAGCTGATGTTGGTTCATCAAATAACATTATTTTTGGCTCCATACATAATGCTCTGGCTATTGCACATCTTTGTTGTTGACCACCTGAAAGTTGTCCTGGATATTTATTAGCTTGGTCTGCAATTTGTACTTTTTCTAAATGTTGAATAGCTAAGTCTTCTGCATCTTTTTTAGGCATTTTTTTTACCCATATTGGGGCCAAAGTACAATTATCTAAAATAGAAAGATGTGGGAATAAGTTAAATTGTTGAAATACCATTCCAACTTCTGCTCTAATTTTTTCTATATCTTTAGTATCTTCTGTTAATTCGTTTCCATCAACTATAATTGAACCCTGCTGATGCTCTTCTAGTCTATTTATACATCTTATTAATGTCGATTTTCCCGAACCAGATGGTCCACACACAACTATTTTTTTATTCTTCTCAACTTCTAAATTAATATTTTTTAATACTTGAAAATCACCAAACCACTTATTCATTTCTGTAATTTGAATTATTTTATCTGACATTATCTTTCCGTTTTATATTTTTGTTCTAAATTATAACTATATTTACTCATTGCATAGCAAATAATAAAAAATAATACTGATGCAAACACATAACCTTCCATTGCAAATCCTAGCCACTCTGGGTTTGTTTTAGCAAGATTTAGCATTCCAACAATTTCTAAAAGTCCAACAACAAATATTAAAGGAGTATCTTTTACAAGTGCTAAAAAGGTATTAGCAATGCCAGGTATTACAAGTTTAAGTGCCTGGGGTAAAATCACTAAAATATGCATTTTCCAATAACCCATTCCTAAAGATTTAGCAGCATCATATTGACCTCTTGGTAATGCTTGCAAACCACCTCTAATAACCTCAGCGACATAAGCAGCTTCAAATAATGAGATTGCAATAATTACCCTTACTAATTTATCAATAAACATATCTTCAGGTAAAAACATTGGAAACATTACTGATGACATAAATAATACCGTAATCAATGGAACGCCTCTCCAAAATTCAATCATTCCTATTGAAAAATATTTAATTATTGGAAAATCAGACCTTCTGCCCAAAGACAAGAACAAACCTATAGGAAAACAAAAAATTAAACAAAAAAATGATACTATAAAAGTTAAAGACAAACCTCCCCAAGCGCCTGTCTCCACCCACTCTAATGCTTCTAATTTACCAAGTTCAATGAGCTCTTCATAAAAAAATACGTATTTTAGCAATATATAGAGCGTGATTGGAACTATAATAAAATAGTACATTTTAAATTTTGAAGGAATAAAAAAACCAATTATAATTGAAATTACAGCTGCAATAATTCCATATGAGAAATCAAAAAATATTGGACCGCCTGATATAAAAAAGAAAATAAAGAAAAAAGCTATTATAGGATAAACAACTACATAATAAAGAGTCAAATATTTTTTGAATTTTTCAGTAGCAAAGAAACCAATACAACCAAGAAAAGCTAAAGCTATAAAGGATAAGTTAATACGCCACTGCTCGGCATTTGGGTACATTCCATACATAAATCTGTTAAACCAAATTTTAATATAAGTCCAACAAGCACCACTACCCGTACAAACATCTTTTGAATCTCCTGCAATGTTTGCGTCTATAATAAACCAACTTAATAATGGTGGGAGTGATTTGATAACCACAAATACAATTAATAATGATAAAAAAGCATTAAAATTGTTAGTATTAATATTTTTATTAATTGAGTCTAAAAACTTTAAGCCTGAATAATCAATTCTAATTAAATGGAGCCCAATAAACCCTAAAATTATTGGTAAAAAGAAACTAATTGATCCGGGTAAAAAAGAAATTATATCTTTATTAAAAAAAGAATTTAAAAAAACTATAAATATACTTAGTGCTATTAAAATTACACCTGTATATAGATAAGTATAAAGATTGTTTTTATCTGGTTGTAAAAAATTCAATTTATTCATTATTTTTCTTTAATAGCTATTTTTTTATTATACCAATTCATAAATATTGAAATTGATATACTCAAAGATAAATATGTTAACATAGTTATCGAAACAATTTCTATCGCTCTACCTGTTTGCATCAAAGCAGTCCCAGCAAATACAAGAACTAAATCTGGATACGCAATTGCAGCTGCAAGTGATGAATTTTTTGTTAAATTTAAATATTGATTGGTAGTTGGAGGTATTATTATTCTTAATGCTTGAGGCATTATCACTAATTTTAATACTTGGTTAGGAGTTAATCCTATAGAAGCAGCAGCTTCTTTTTGACCTTTGCTTACGCCTTGCACACCCGCTCTTACACATTCAGCAATAAAGGTTGCTGTATATAATGATAAAGCCAATGCTAAAGATATTAACTCTGGAGGCAGTTTAATTCCTCCTTCAAAAGTAAAACCAGATTGAGACAATTGTTTGATTACAGGTATTTCAACTGAAGCATCAACACCACCGAATAAAAAACTTAAAATTGGTAAAATTAACAATAGACCAATTGAAATTGACAAAACTGGTGTCTGAATACCTTCGTTCTCTTGTTTTTTTTTTGCGTAAATTCTAATAAAAATTATTGAAATTATTGCAGCAATTATTGAATAAATAAAAACATCTAAATTATTCCAAACAAAAGCAGGAACAAAAAAACCTTTTATGGTGAGAAAAAAAACTCCAAACATAGGTTCTGTATCTTGGGGCAATGGTAGTGCTCTTAAAGCAGCAAAATACCAAAAAAATATTTGCAGCAACAAAGGAATGTTTCTAAAAAATTCTACGTAAACTGCAGCAGTTCTATTAATAAGATAGTTGTTTGATAATCTTGCAATTCCAACAACAACTCCAATAATAGTTGCAAATATAATTCCAATAACGGAAACTAAAATAGTATTTAATAATCCTACTAAATAAGCTCTAAAATATGAGTGAGAACCATCATACTCAATTAATGAAAATTGAACATCAAATGAAGATTCTTGGGATAAAAATCCATAACCAAAGGTTATCCCTCTGTTTTCCATATTGATTTGTGCGTTATAAGAAAAAAATCCAAATACAAGAATTACTACTAAAAGTGTAAGTAATTGGGGTAATATTTTTTTAATATTCACGATAATAAATGACTTATAAAAAAAAGGGCTAGAAAAATCTAGCCCTTTTTAGATATTTAATTAGATAAATTATCTTGCTGGTGGTACATAAAGAATTCCACCTTTAGTCCATAATTCATTTGGACCTCTATCAGGTAAAATTCCAGTGTCAGCTATATTTCTCTTATAACTTTCACCATAGTTACCAACTTGCTTGATAATTCTTAAACTCCACTCGTTATCTAAACCTAAAGCAGCACCTAATTCACCTTCAGCACCAACTAATCTTTTAACAGCTGGGTTGTCAGAAGTTTTCATAGAATCTGCATTCGCAGAAGTAACACCGTACTCTTCCGCCTCAATCATAGTGTTTAGTGACCATCTAACGATATCTTCCCAAACAGAGTCACCTTGTCTAACGACAGGGCCTAAAGGCTCTTTAGATATAGTTTCTGGTAAAACCATATGATCATCAGGGTTACTCAATTTAATTCTTTGAGCAGCTAAACCAGATTTATCAGTTGTATATGTATCACATCTACCAGCATCATACGCAGCTACGACTTCGTCCGCTTTTTCAAAAGTCACTGGCTCATATTGAATTCCTTTTGAATTAAAGAAATCTCTCATGTTAAGCTCAGTAGTTGTTCCTAGGTTTGTACAAGCTGAAACACCTGCTTTGAAATCATTCACAGAAGATATTCCAGAATTTTTTCTAACCATAAAACCTTGACCATCGTAGAAGTTTACACCTACGAAAGTAAGTCCGATATCAGCATCCCTAGAAAGAGTCCAAGTTGTGTTTCTTGATAAGATATCTATCTCATTAGAAGTTAAAGCTGTAAATCTTTCTTTAGCACTTAGTGGTGTAAACTTAACTTTGTTTGCATCACCTAATACTGCAGCAGCTACCGCTCTACATACATCAACGTCAACACCAGTCCAATTTCCTGCAGCATCAGCATTAGAAAATCCTGGAAGACCTTGAGATACTCCACATCTTACAAAACCCTTCTTTTGAGTGTTTTTAAGTGTTTTAGATTTTTTAGCAGCCATAGTTTCTGTTGTAAAAGTAAACAACACTGCAACCATAGCAACTAAAGAAGTTAATTGTTTTAAGTATTTAAACATTATTCTTCCTTTTAGTTATTTTTATTTGTTAACAAATAATTCAAAATTACTTTTGAATATCCTTAATTTAAGCATGTAAGAAAATACTCTTCAAGAAAAAATAATTAGTAAAACCTTTTTTAGATGAATTCTAGTCAAGTACAAATATTTTAATAATATCAATAAAAAATGACGAAATGGCGCGCCCTGGAGGATTCGAACCTCCGACCCTCGGTTTAGAAAACCGATGCTCTATCCAGCTGAGCTAAGGGCGCAAAATTTAATGATATATATAATACTAAATTAATTTTTAAAAAGAAATTTTTTAGCCATTAATAATAAAGATAAAAGTTCAACTCTTCCGATTATCATAAAAAATATAAGAAAATATTTAGTTAAAAAGTGTAAATTTTGAAAATCAAAGTCTGAGACACCATAAGAGGAAGAATTAACTGTATTCATTAAGGTCAATACAGCTAATTTAAATGAATATTCAAATTCTATGTTAGATAATGACAATAATACAGTTAAGGAAAAAAGAGAAATAACAAAAATTACTATTGTTAAAAAATATTTATTAATATCTTTTGTGTCAAAATTAATTTTAGAAAAAACAAGTTTGTTCATAAATACATTTTTTGGCCTGCTAAAAGAAAGAATTTGATTAATAGAATATTTAGTCAAAGAATATATTTTTAAAAACCTTAAACCTGAGCTCGTAGAAAAAAAAGATCCACCAATAATTACAAGCAAGATATATATAAAATGTAAGTTAGCTTGATCAACTTCAAGAGAAATACCAATATTAGAAATGCTACTTACTAAAGATAAAAAACTGAACGTGAAATTAGTGTCATAACTAAAAAAAACAAAAAAGATACTTACAACTAAAATAAAATATAAAAATAAATGTATATCCTCATAAAAAAAATTTAAGTTTTTATTTCTTAGAAAAATTAAATTATATGTAAAAAAAATACTAAAAAAGGAAATCAGCATTAAAAGAGAAAATATAATTACTTGAAAATCATTAACTAAAATTGACGAAAGATCATTTGTGGGTAGAAATCCACCTGATGAAATTAATGTCATTGCTAAATTCAATGAATTAAATGATCTAATTCCAAGAATGTTTAGAATAATAAAAATTGATAAAGTTAATCCTGAATATAATAAAAGAATTTTAATTGATTGTTTTAAAATTTCAGCAGAATTAAAAGATAAAAAATTAGTTAAAGATTTTTTTAAACTTTCATCATAGATATCAATTAAGAAAATTATAGAATATAAAAAATACAATCCTCCAATCCATTGTATTGATGATCTCCATAAAATTAAGCCTTGGTCAATATGTTTAATATTCTCAAAAACGGTGAAACCTGTCGAAGTAAATCCTGAAACAGCTTCGAATAAAGAATTTAAAAAAGATAAATTATAAATACTTAAATAAAAAGGTATTGATAAAATCAATGGCATTAAAAAATATCCTAACAAAACAGTTAATATTTTTTCAAATATTGTAGGTTTTTTTTGATTAGTTTTAATTTTATAAAAAATTATTCCAATAACTGCAGAAATAATTAAGCTAAAATAATATGTGTTTAGATTTAGATATAAATTAAAATAATATGAATAAATAATATTTAAAAAAGAAAAAATAGATATTAATCCAAAAAAAAAACTTAAGTACTTTACTCTAAAAAATGACATCAAATTAAATAGAACTTATTCTAAATATATTCTCTACTACTGAAATAGAATCTTTCTTTGCTAAAAAAACAACTTTATCCTCTTTTTGAAATACAAAATTTGATCTAGGTATTATAACTTTATTTTCTCTTAGGATGGCGCCAATTCTTATCTCATCTGGCAAATTTGAATTTTTTAATTCTTTATTAATAAGTTCTGATGTTTCTATTATTTCAGCTTCAATTACCTCATATTCACCATTCATAATAGTGTAAGCTGTTTCTATAGTACCTTTATGAATATGTTTTAAGATACTTGATACAGTATTCATTCGAGGATCTATAAGATCATCAATTTTTAAAGAGTTCTGCAATAAAGAATAATTTGGCTTATTAATTAAAGCCATTGTTCTTTTATCATCGATATCTTTTTCATCTTTTGCAAATTTTTCAACAAGAACACTAACCATCAAATTATCCTCATCATCATTTGTTAAAGCAAGAACTGTTTCGGCTTCTTGTAAATTAGCCTCCACAAGAACTTCCTCATCTAAAGCATCACCATTAATGACAATCGTATTATTTAATTCACTAGCAAGAAATTCAGCTCTTTCTTTATTTTTTTCAATAATTTTAACTCTTGCAGCATCCAAAGTTTCTTCAACGTTTTTAGCCAAGTTAAAACCTATGTTACCACCACCTACAATTAAAATATTTTTAGATACTTTTTCCTCATGTCCAAAAGCTTCTAAAGTGTCTGACATTTGTGATGAGTTTATTATCACATAAATTTTATCATTTTTTTTTACTTCATCATTTTTCTTTGGAATTAAAAATTTTTCGTCTCGTATTATTCCAATAATGTTTGCATCTAAATTAGGGTGTTTTTTAGTTAAATCGTTAAGTTTGATATTAATTAATTTACAATTTTCATTAATTAAAATCTCTAATAATCTAATTTTATTATCAGCAAATGGAACGCTGTCTAGTGCTCCAGGTGCTTCGAGTTTTCTTTGAATTGATTTAGCAATTTCAATTTCTGGTGAAATAATTACATCTATTGGTAAATTTTCTTTGTTATAAACTCTGGTAAATTTTGGATTTAGATAATCTTGAGATCTTATTCTAGCTATTTTTTTTGGAATTTTAAAAATTGAAAAAGCTATTTGGCAAATAAGCATATTAATTTCATCGTTTCTAGTGACTGCTATAATCATGTCAGTCTCTGCTGCGTTGGCTTTTTCTAGTATTGAAGGATAGGTACCCTTTCCTACTATAGCTTTAACGTCCAAAGCATCATCAATTTTTTGAATATCTTCACTAGAAGGGTCAATAACAGTTATAGAATGACCTTGCTCACTTAGCTGTTTAGCTATAGTAAACCCTACTCTTCCAGCTCCACAAATGATTATATTCATCTAATTAAATTCTTTGATGCCCAAACCTTTTAATTTTCTATGTAATGCACTTCTTTCCATTCCAACAAAATTAGCTGTCTTAGAAATATTTCCATTAAATTTTTTTAGTTGAATAGTTAAATACTCCTTTTCAAATTTTTCTCTAGCTTCTTTTAATGGTACAGAAAGGCTATTTTCAGCCAATTGATCATCAAAATTTGTATTTTTTAGAGATTCCTTAATAATATTTGAAATTTTATCTTTTGAATCTGGTTGTAATATTGCAATTCTCTCTATTAAATTTCTTAACTCTCTTACGTTACCATGCCAATTATGATTAAGAATGTAACTATTATTTACATCTATGTCTAATTCTCTAATTTTGTAATTTTCAGATATTTTTTTGGAAAAATATTTGATTAATAAAGGAATATCCGAAATTCTTTGATTTAAAGGTTCAATATTTATCTCAAAAACATTTATTCTATGAAATAAATCTTCTCTAAAATTTCCAATTTCTATTTCTTTTTTTAAATCTTTACTTGATGAACAAATTAATCTTACATCCACACTAACATCATTAATTCCATTAACTCTTTTAAATTTTTGATCAGTCAAAACTCTTAGTATTTTAGACTGTATGTCTAATGGTATTTCTGAAACTTGATCGATTAAAAGTGTTCCTTTATTAGCTTTTTCAAGCGCGCCGTATGAGATAGAGCCATTTTCTTTTTCTTCCCCAAATAATTCTAATTCATACTTTTTGAAATCTAGTAAAGCACCATTTAAGACAATAAATGGATTTTTGCTTCTAGCAGATGCTTTGTGGATTTTTCTAGCAATTAATTCTTTACCTGAACCTGAAGGACCACTTATAAAAACTCTACTTTCAGTAATTGAAATTTTTTTAATTTGATCAATTATATTTACTATATTTTTACTGTTTCCAATTAATTCATAAGATGAAAATAATTTGCTTTCGTATTCTCTATTTTGTTTTTTTAAATTAAAGTTTTCAACTGCTCTTTTAACAAAATTGAGCAATCTTTCCTGATCAAAAGGTTTTTCTATAAATTCAAATGCTCCATGCTGCAAAGATTTGACAGCCATTTCAATGTTTGCATGACCAGAAATAATTATAACAGGAGTATCTTTATTTTTAGATTTAATATGTGAAAGAAGCTCAATACCATCGTTATCTCCCTTATCTAATTTAACATCAAGAATTGCAACATCGGGTAATTTTTTATCTATTTCTGCAAGTGCTTGGTTATAATTTGCAGCCAATCTAGTTTTATAGCCAGCATCTATTATTAATTCATTAATTATATTTCTGATATCAACGTTATCGTCTACAATTAAAATTTCTTCACTCATTATTATTTTAAAAATATAATATTAATTTTTGCACCATTTTGAATTGGTATAAAGTCTATTTTTCCGTTGTGATCATTAATTATTTTATTAACTATTGATAATCCTAAACCCGTTCCATTTTTCTTAGTCGTGAAATACGGATTAAGTATATCTTTAATATTATTTTTTAATTCACTAAAACCAACACCATTGTCTTCTATAGTTACTTTTATGTGGCTATCATCTTCTGTAAGTTCAATAGCAATTTTTTTGCTGAAATTATTGTTGTTTTGAGCTTTTTGATTGATACTTTCTATAGAATTTTTAATCAAATTTAAAAATACTCTACTTATTTGTTCTTTATCGCTCTTTAACGTAATTTTATTAAAATCGTTTTTAAAATTAATATCAATAGATTTGTCTAATTCTTTGAGCAAATTTATATTTTCCTGAACAATATCTACTAAGTTGTTTTCTCTAAATATTGGTTTAGGCATTCTTGCAAAGTCAGAAAATTCATTAACTAATTTTTCGATTTGTTTTATTTGATTATTTATAATTTTTAAATTATCTTTAAATTTTCCGGTTTCATTTTCATTTAATTGTTTTGAATATTTATTTTTTAATCTATCTATAGTCAATTGAATTGGTGTTAGTGGATTTTTAATCTCGTGAGCAAGTTTTCTTGCTAAACTTCCCCAAGCTTCATGTCTTTCATTGATTATTAACTTTTCTTGCTGGCTTTTGAGCCTATCTATCATCAAATTGAAATTTTTATTTAAGGTTTCTAAATCTTTATCAGTTTTGACTTCGGGGACTTTTGCATTAAAATTGCCTTCTCCAATGGATGATGAAGCAAGAATTAAATTATTTATTGACCTAAAAAATCTAGATGAAAACCTTATGGCTATAGATATAGATACAAATAATAGAACACTAACAACTATAATATAAATAATAGCAAATGAGATTTTAATACCTGTGCTTTTTTCTTCTACTGTATAATAAAAATTAATTGCCTCTTCAGACTCAGTTAAATACTTTGAAATATCTTTATCTAAATATTTTACAACATATAAAAATCTATCTTCAAAATTTTGCAACCTCATAATAGCTGCAGAGATATTTTCTGGTGCATTTATAATTTTAAGCGGTCTATCATCATCTAAAACTAAATTAAGAGCTTCATCAACTGGAGGGATATATGGCTGATCATCATTCAAAGTTGAAAATAAAAGTTTTTTATTAATATCTATGATGTGTACTTCATCAACATTTCTAATTAATTTTTGTGTCTCTAAAAATCTTTTATATTCATTTTGATTATCATTTAAAAATCTTTTACTTTTATCAGTATCAAAAGCTATTAAAACAATATCAGATTGAATTTTATTTCTAATTTCCTCAACATAATTTCTAGCTAACTCATAAGAGTTGTTAACAACTGTGGTAACTTTTTTGTCAAAATACTTCTCTAAAGCAAAAGAAAATAAAAAGAGAGAAAATATTGAAATTAAAACTGATGGAATTAAAGTAAATAAACCAAAGTATGTAATATATTTTTTATTTGATTTTAATCCATCCTTATCGATATCATTTTTAATTGCGCTCTTAATCTCAATAAAAATAAAAACAAAAAGTGCTACTAAAAGAACAATATTTAGAACTAATAAAATTTGTAAATTTTGATCCGTTAATTCAATAAATCCTTTATCTATAAAAGTTAAAAAGGTTAAAAAACCTATCGATAATGTGATAATAAATAATATTATTAAATATATATTTTTTTTAATAAATTCGTACATTTGAATATAAAAACTACCATATAAATGAATAATTATTTTATAATACTAGCATCGGGACAAAGCAAAAGATTTAATTCAAAAAAACCAAAGCAATTCAATGTTTATAAAAACAAGGCTCTTTTTAAACATTCTTTAGAAAAAGCAATGAAATCAAAGCTGTTTAAAAAAATTATATTGGTCGTAAATAATAAAAAAAGTATTAAAGAAAAATTTCCTAAAAATGTATCAATTATAAAAGGTGGTAAAGAAAGATCCGATTCTTCTTTAATAGCTTTAAAATATATAAAAAAATTTAAACCTAATAATGTTCTAATTCATGATGCTGCTAGACCAAATTTCACTATCAAGCTTCTAAAAAATCTAATTAAATCACTTAAAAACAATAAAGCAGTAATACCCTTCATACATTCAAAAGACTCCATTAAATACAAAGTAAAAAACCAACTTTTTAATTTAAGTCGAGATAATTCAATTTTAACTCAAACCCCTCAAGCATTTAAATTTAAAGATTTATATAGTCTTTCAGATAAACAAAAAAATAAAATTACTGATGAAGCAACATTATTTATTGAAAAAAATTTAAAAGTAAAATTTATTAAAGGTGAGAACTTAAACAATAAAATTACATATAAAGAAGATATCAAAACTAATAAAACTTATTTTGGTATTGGTTTTGATATTCATAGATTAATAAAAGGAAAAAAACTTTTTTTAGGTGGTGTAAAAATTCCTTTTCACTCAGGACTTAAAGGTCATTCTGATGGTGATGTGATTATTCACTCAATAATAGACTCTCTTCTTGGAGCAATGAGAAAAAAAGATATTGGTAGTTTTTTTCCAGATAATCAAAAAAAATATAAAAATATTAGATCTCCTAAAATGCTTAAACCTATTGTTGAAATATTAAATAATAATAACTTTTATATTAATAATTTAGATATAAATTTAATATGCGAACAACCAAAAGTTTCAAAATATCGTAATAAAATAATCAAATCTGTATCTAATTTATTAAATATTGATAAAGAATTGATTAACCTAAAAGGCAAAACAGTAGAAAAACTTGGATTGATTGGAAAGGAAAAAGCAATAGCTTGTGAAGTTATTTGCTCAATAACACAATGAAAAAAATAAATGTTTTGTTATCTACTTTCTTTGGTTATGGATATTTAACCAAAATTCCTGGAACTGTAACTTCTGCTGTTACAGCTGTTTTTATTTATATTGCTTACGAAATTTTAGGTTACACAGATCTTAAGTTTTCAATCATTTTTTTTATAATTCTATTCTTTTATTCATTTTATGCAGTAAAAGATGCTGAATCTGAATTTAAAAATAAAGATCCGAGACAAATAGTAATCGATGAAGTTTTGGGGCAATCCATGCCTTTAATTTTGTTACTCTATTTAAATCAAACTAATCAAATAAGTATTTCCATTGAAATTTATTATATTTTATCTTTTGTTTTTTTTAGATTTTTTGACATTCTAAAACCTTTTCCAGTAAGTTATTTTGATAAAAACCATAAGAACTATTTTGGAATAATTATGGATGATATAATGGCAGGGATATATTCAATGATATTGATATATTTAATAAGTTTAAAATTCTAATGAGTATTCAATTACTTCATAAAAAATTAATTAAAAAAAAATTAACTATATCCGTAGCTGAGTCTTGTACGGGTGGATTATTAGCTCATAATTTAACTAAATTATCTAATTCATCAAAATACTTTCAAATGGGTCTGACCACTTACTCTAATCAAGCTAAAATAAAGATATTAAAGATTAATAAAAATATTATTAGAAAATATGGTGCGGTAAGCCATGAGTGTTGTAAGGCAATGGTTCAAAATTTATCTAAAATTTCAAAGAGTAAAATCAACATCTCCATAACAGGAATTGCTGGACCAGGAGGGGGATCAAAAGAAAAGCCTGTTGGCCTTGTTTATATTGGGGTCAAAAAAGGTAAAGCTTTGCTTATTAAAGAAAATAAATTTAAATCAAAAAATCGTAATTCAATTCAAAAATCAACAGTTCGTACTGTAATTAAGATAATCAGTAAAATTATTTAATACTTTCAGCTCTTTTTTGAAATGCATCTGCTATTTTTTCTAAACCAAATTGAAAAGATTTAGTCATTAAAATATTTAAAAACTTATTTTCAATTTCAAAATCAATATCAAATAAAACTTCTGTTTTGTAACCATCAGCATCATTTCCTACTTCAATAAATTTCCAATTATTTTCCAAATGATTTAATGGTCCACCTAAATTAACAACATGAATATGATCATTTTTTTTATTTAATTTAACGTCACTTTTAAACGTATCCTTAAACGGCCCTTTACCTATTGTAAGATCAGCAATTATATTTATTGTATCTCCGTTATCACTTCTCTCATAAACTTTTGAATTATCACAGAAAGGAATAAATTCTGGGTATTTTTCAATATCTAAAACAAACTCAATGAGCTTATCTTTTCTGTTATCAATTAATCGCTTAACTGATGCTTTTGGCATTAATTATTTTTTAATCTATTTTGTTGAAGTTTCGAAAAATCTTCATCTGCATGATATGAAGATCTAGTTAAAGGTGATGAAGACACTAACAAAAATCCTTTAGCTTTTGCAATTGTTCCTAAATCTTCAAATTCTTTTGGCGTGTAATAACGATCTAATGGATAATGTTTAGTTGAAGGTTGTAAATATTGGCCAATCGTTATGAAATCAACATCCGCAGCTCTTAAATCATCCATGACTTGTAAAATTTCGTCTCTTGTCTCCCCCAAACCAACCATTATTCCTGATTTAGTAAAAATATTTTTGTTAACTTTTTTTGCATTTTTCAAAAGTTCTAAAGATGCAAAGTATCTCGATCCAGGTCTAACTTTTAAATAAAGACTAGGGACAGTTTCAATATTATGATTAAAAACATCTGGTTTAGCATCTAAAACTTTTTTATAAGCATCTCCTTTTCTTAAAAAATCAGGTGTTAAAACCTCAATAGTTGTATTTGGGTTCGTTTTTCTAGTTTGATTAATCACTTCAAAAAAATGTTCTGATCCACCGTCATCTAAATCATCTCTATCCACTGAAGTAATTACAACATGTTTTAAATTTAATTTTTTTACCGCTTCTGCAATCTTAACAGGTTCAAGTTGATCTAATTTTCCTGGTACACCAGTCTTAACATCACAAAAAGCACATGCTCTTGTACAAGTATCGCCCATAATCATAAAAGTTGCATGTCGCTTACTCCAACATTCAGTTATATTAGGGCAGTTTGCTTCCTGACAAACAGTTACAAGATTATTATTATTTACTAATGTTTTGGTTAAGAAGAATTCCTTACTATTTGTAAGTTTAGATCTAATCCATTCAGGTTTTTTTTTAATTGGATTAATTGGTTTGTTTTCTTTTTCTGGATGTCTACTTTTCATCATTTTTAATTATATAAATAGTCTCATTTTTTTTACCAAACAAAAATCTTTCTCTAATTAAAGTCTCAATATAATCAAGATCTAAATTAGTGCTTAGAAGTGAATTTTTATGATCCATATCTTCTATTTTACTAGTTAGGGTTAATTCTTTTTTTTTCAAGTTAGACAAAAGTTCCTTTTTTTCTATATACGAAAAAAGACCTCTTTCTCCTGATACTAAGTTAAAACCAAAATATAAAATAAGAAATACTGATATTAATAAAAAATAATTTCTTTTTATTAATCGAAGCATTAATTGATCTTATTCATCCTCGCTTTTTTTCCAAGTTCTTCTTCGATACGGATTAATTGATTATATTTTGCTACCCTTTCAGATCTAGCTAAAGATCCTGTTTTAATTTGATTTGAATTAGTACCCACTGCTAAATCAGCAATAAACGTATCCTCACTGTCACCTGATCGGTGAGATATAATTGTTTTATATCCAATGGTTTGTGCAAATTTAATTACATCAAGAGTTTCTGAAACAGTTCCAATTTGATTTAGCTTTATTAAGATAGAATTTGAAGAAACATTTAAGAAACCTTTCTTTAATCTTTCAAGATTTGTTACATACAAATCATCTCCTACAATCTGAACTTTTTTTATTGATTTCATTAATTTATTCCATGCCAACCAATCATTTTCAGCAAATGGATCCTCAATAGACTTGATTTTATACTTTTTAATAATTTTTTTATATTCTTTGATGGATTTATCTACTGAAATATAACTTTTTGAATGAATAGAGTATTTGTTCTTTTTACATAATTCATTAGCAGCCACATCTAAACAAATAGAAACGTCTTTACCATTAATAAATCCTGATTTTTTTATTGCATTCACAATTAAGTCTAAAGCTTGATTATTGCTACTGATCATGGGTGCAAACCCACCTTCATCACCTACTGAAGTTGATAAACCTTTAGCCTTAATTAATTTACTTAAGTTTTTAATAACAACGTAACAAATCCGCATCGCCTCTGAAAAACTTTTTGCTCTATCAGGTCTGATCATAAACTCTTGAATTCTAAGACCATTATTCGCATGCGCTCCACCATTAATGATGTTCATTAATGGATAAGGTAATTGAAAGTTATTTTTTTGAGAAAAAGTTTTATACAAAGGTAATTTTTTTGCTTTTGCAGATAGTTTTTTAACAGCCATAGAAACAGCTAACATCGCATTGGCTCCTAAGTTAGTTTTTTGTCTTGTCCCATCCAGGTTAATTAACAAAGCATCAATTCTTTCTTGGTTGTGAATACTTTGCCCTTTTATTTTTTTTGAAATCTTAGTGTTGACTAAATTAACTGCACTTAAAACACTTTTTCCTAAATATCGTTTATTATTTTTATCTCTTTTTTCAAAAGCCTCAAAAGTTCCTGTAGAAGCACCAGAAGGACAAATAGCAGATGCGCTATTATTTTTTATATAAACCTCTGCCTCTACTGTTGGATTTCCTCTACTATCAAAAACTTGACGTGCTTTTACTTTTAAAATTTTGCTCACTATTTTTTAATTAGATTATCTATATCGTTTAATTGTTTTAATAGATTCTCTAATTTATTCAATGGTACCATGTTTGGTCCATCGGAAGGTGCGTTGTCTGGATCTTGATGTGTTTCAATAAATACACCAGCAACTCCAACTGCAACTGCTGCTCTTGCTAAATATTCGACAAACTCTCTTTGACCACCAGAGGATTCTCCTTGGCCACCTGGTTGTTGAACAGAGTGAGTAGCATCAAAAATTACTGGATAACCATTCTTTGCCATAATAGGTAATGATCTCATGTCAGAGACTAAAGTGTTGTAACCAAAGCTTGCTCCTCTTTCTGTGACTAGGATATTCTTATTTCCTGAGTCTGAAATTTTTTTAGTTACATTAACCATATCCCAAGGTGCTAAAAACTGACCTTTTTTAACGTTAATAATTTTATTTGTTTTAGCTGCAGCAATTAACAAGTCTGTTTGTCGACATAAAAAAGCTGGGATTTGTAAAACATCAACATGATTTGAAACAATTTCACATTGTTCAGCATTGTGTATGTCTGTTAAAATAGGAACATTCAACTCCTTTTTAATTTTATCAAATACAGGAAGTGATGCATCTAACCCTGCTCCCCTTTTGCCTTTTAAACTAGTTCTGTTCGCTTTATCAAATGAAGTTTTGTAAATAAATCCAAGGCCAAATTTCGAAGTAATTTCCTTAATTTTTCCAGCCATATCGAGTGCATGTTGCTCAGTCTCAAGTTGGCATGGACCTGCAATAATACAAATCTTATTATTGTTTGAAATTTCTATATTTTCACAATTTACTTTAATTGCACTCATCTATGATTTTTTGCTGCTTTGATAAAAGAAGAGAATAAAGGATGTGGGTTCAAAGGTCTAGATTTAAATTCAGGATGGAACTGAACTCCTATAAACCAAGGATGATTTTTAAGTTCAATTATCTCTGGAAGCTTATGATCTGGAGATAAACCTGAAAATATTAATCCTTTCTTCTCAAATTTTTCTTTATATGAAATATCCACCTCATATCTATGTCTATGTCTCTCTTTAATTAATCTAGATTTATAAATATCTCTAATTTTAGATTTATCTTTTAAAATTGCATCATAAGAACCAAGTCTCATGGTGCCTCCTAAGTCTTTATCTGTTCCTTTAACTTTTCTTCCACTTTTTTCCCATTCATGCATCAAGCCAATAATATGAACACCACCTTTATCAAACTCAGAAGAAGTTGCTTTTTTAATCTTTAATTGATTTCTAGCAAATTCAATTATTGCCATTTGCATTCCATAACAAATTCCAAGGAATGGAATTTTGTTTATTCTTGCATACCTTATCGCTTCAATTTTACCTTCGGTTCCTCTTTTACCAAACCCACCTGGAATTAAAATTCCTGAAACATTTTTAAGTTTATTTTTTATTTCTGAAACTTTTAATTTTTCAGAATCTATTCTAACCAAATTAACCTTAAGATTGTTGGATATTCCTCCATGAGTAAGTGCTTCATCTAAGGATTTATAAGCATCCTTTAATTCAACGTATTTTCCAATAATTGCAATATTAACATGTCTTTTAGTTTTTAAAGTAATTTTAGTTATTTTTTTCCAAGGTGTTAGATTATTAGATTTTTTAGATTTTATTTTGAAATAATTTAAAACTTGAACATCTAATTTTTCTTTTGCAAAACTAATCGGTGCCTCATAAATGGTTTTAACATCAACAGTTTCAATTACATTTTTAATATCAACATTGCAAAACAAAGATATTTTTTTTCTATGGTCTAAAGGAATAGGCCTTTCTGATCTACAAATTATAATATCAGGTTGAATACCTATACTTCTTAATTCTTTAACTGAATGTTGTGTTGGTTTAGTTTTTATTTCATCAGATGCTTTTAAATAAGGAACTAAAGTGAGATGAATAAATAATGCATTTTTTTTACCAATATCATTTGAAAATTGCCTTATCGCCTCTACGAAAGGAAGGCTTTCTATATCACCTACTATTCCTCCTATTTCACAAATGACAAAGTCTTCTTTGGATGTATCGTGTTTTATAAATTCTTTAATTCTATCTGTAATATGTGGAATAACTTGAACTGTTTTACCTAAATACTGACCTTTTCTTTCTTTTCTAAGAACATCGCTATAAATTTTTCCAGTTGTAATGTTATCAGTTTTCTTTGCAGTTACACCTGAAAATCTCTCATAGTGACCTAAATCTAAATCTGTTTCAGCACCATCATCGGTTACAAAAACTTCTCCATGTTGAAACGGACTCATTGTTCCTGGATCAACATTAAGATAAGGATCTAATTTTCTTAATCTTACTTTATAACCTCTTGATTGTAATAAGTAAGCAAGGGATGCGGAAGAAAGACCTTTACCAAGGGAAGAAACCACGCCGCCAGTGACAAATATATATCGCGCCATGGAAGTATCTTATAGCGAATAAAAAATGAATTGAAAAGGATTAATTAATTATTTTCTGGAATTGTTGGGGTGTCTTCAGTTTTTTCCTCAACTGTGTCCAATACCGACCCCGTAGGAGTAAGTTCTGCTCTAGAAATTATTGTTAGAGCTAGACTGCAAATAATAAAAAGTGTTGCTACGATTGCAGTGGCTTTTGTCATGAAGCTGCCTGCTGATCTAGAGAGCATAAAATTTTCTTGGGAAACTCCAATACCAAGAGCGCCTCCTTCTGATTTTTGCAATAAAACCAAAAGAACTAAAATAACTGCAAGTATGATGTTGATTACTAATAATAAAGTTTCCATGTGGGTCTAATTAATGGTTTTTTTAATTATATCAATAAATTTTTTTGGATTTTGCGATGAGCCTCCAATCAAAAAACCGTCAATGTTGGGAATTTTTTTTAATATACTTACGTTATTAGCATTGACAGACCCACCATATAGAATTTTAGGATATTTTTTTATAAATTTACTTTTAATAAATGAAATAGTTTTATTTAAATCAGCTTCTTTTGGGATTACACCTGTTCCGATAGACCATACAGGCTCATAGGCTATAATAATTTTAGATTTATTCTTTATCGATTTTAACCCTTTTTCAATTTGTTTTTTTAAAATTTGATTAGTTTTTTTTTGTCTTCTTTCTTTCAAAGTTTCGCCAATACAAAATATAATTTTCAAGCCTGATTTAATTGCACTTTTAATTTTTAAATTAATTAGATTGTCTGTTTCTCCTAACTGCCTATTTTCTGAGTGTCCCAAAATAACAAACTTTGCTCCAACATTTTTAAGCATGGTAGAATTTACTTGGCCAGTGTGCGCACCGTAGTCATAGCTGTGATGACAGTTTTGGGCACCAACCTCTATTTTTGTTTTTTTAAGTCTTCTCGACAATGGACGAATTAATGTATTTGGTGGGCAATAAACTATTTTTATCTTATTTTTTTTATTATTTTTTGAAAACTTTATTACTTTATCAAGTGAATTTAGAGTTCTTAAATCACCAAACATTTTCCAATTAGCTACAAAATACATATATTTATTTGTCATAATTGACTTTTTAATCTATAGATTTGTTTTTTACAGATCAATAAATTTATAAAGCTATGATTGAAAAATTAAAAAATTTAGGCTGGAAACAACTTGGTGGATTGTTTTTAATTGTCATAATCATAATTGCTTTTGGATTTGGTGGTTTTGGTGGTGGGTTTAGTACAAACAATCAAAACAATATTGCAAAAATAAATAAAACAAATGTAACAACCCAAGATTTTATTGACTATGTGAATCAAAGTGGAATTTCACAAGAAGCTATTCGAAATAATTTAGACAACAATATTATTGAAGAATTATTATCAGGATTAATTTCAACTACATTGATTGATTTAGAAATTAAAGACTTTGATCTATCAATAAACGAAAGAACTATACTTAAAAACATTAAAGAAAATAAAAATTTCCAAGATGAAAATGGTACTTTTCAAAGAATTAAATATGAAAAATTTTTACTCTCCAACAACTTGTCAGCTACAATGTTTGAATTGCAATTAAAAAATAGAGAATTACAGAAGCACTTATTTGATTTTATTGGTGCTGGAACAATAACACCAAATTTTTTAATAGAAAAAAAGTTTGAAGAAAATAATAAATCCTTAGACATCGAGTATTTTAATATGGAAAATCTATATAAAACAAAAGATAATTACACAGCAAATGAAATTGAAGTATTTATTGATGAAAACAAAGATCAATTAAAAAGAGAATATATAGATTTTAAGTATGTGATTTTAAATCCAAAAAATCTAATTGGGATAGAAGAATTTAATCAAGATTTTTTTGATGAAATTGACTCAATTGAAAACAAAATTTCTCAAGAACTTACATTTGAAACTATACTAGAAGATATAAATGTTGATATCATTGAAGTAAACGAGTTTGCGCCTAGCTCAAGTAAACTTAATAATGAAGATCTAATTTATTCTAAGAAAGCATCCAAAATAGATTTGATAGAAAACGGTGATAACTTTTTACTTTATAGTATTTATAATCAATATGATCGAGCTCCAGATTTAAATGATGAAATTATTAAAGGAGAAATAGTTGAGTTAATATATCAAAAAGGTAAATTTGATTACAATAGAGAAATTATAGAAGAAATTCAAAAAAACAAATTTGATAATTCAAAATTTGAAGAACTGGCAGGATCAAATAAGGAATATTCTTCTATTAATTCTATAGAAGATGATAAGCTCATTGATATTAATTCAGTAAAAATGCTTTATGCGTTACCTGTAAACTCTTTTGCTCTAGTAAACAAAGAAGATAAAATTTATTTAGTAAAAATTACTGGAACAAATAAAAATTCATTTAATAAAACTGATGAAAAATATATTAAATTTGTAAATAGCCAAAATACAAATAATAGAAAAAGTATCTTACAATCGTATGATCAATTACTTAATGATAAATATCAAGTTCAATTAAATCAAAAAACTATTGATAGAGTTAAAAATTATTTCAAATGATCATTAATCGAAGCTTCAATGATTTTAAGTTTCGACACAGAAGCAAAAAAAATCAAATCATCTTTACTAAACAGAAAATAAAAAATGATGAGGAAGTACTAAATTTAATTGATAATTTTCTAGAGGAAAAAAATAGTTTTATATTTGAATCTGTAGAAAAAGGTAAAATCAAAGGTAGATATACAATATTTGGTAAAAATCCTGATAAAATTTGGGAATTTAATAATAATAATTCTTATCTAATTCAAAGAAATAAAAAAAGAAAATTAAATAATAAACCAGATAAATTAATTGAAAAAATAATTGAAGATTTCAAGTTTGAAACTCCCAAAAATTTACCTAATATTTGCTCATTAATCTCTGGGTATTTTTCTTATGACTCAATCAGATACATAGAAAAAATTCCAAATAATTGTAAAAACGATCTTAATTTACCAGATGTAAGGCTTCTTCGTCCAAGAACTTTAGTCATTCATGATAATTTAAAAAAAGAAATTTTTTACATATCTAATATTTTTAAAGATGAAAAAATTAAAAACTATAAAAATAAATATGAAGAAATTAAATCTGATTTGTTTAAATTATTGATTCAGTCGTCAATTAAAAATATTGATAAAAAAATAATTCAAAAATCAAAAAATATAAAAGTAAAATCTAACACTTCAAAAAATAGATTTTTATCAATGGTTAATAAGGCAAAAAAATATATTAAATTAGGAGATATTTTTCAGGTTGTTTTAAGCCAAAGATTTGAGGCAAAATTAACAAAGAAACCATTAGATATTTATAAAAAACTAAGAGTAACAAACCCTTCTCCTTTTATGTTTTTCTTCAATTTTGAGGATTTTCAAATAATTGGTGCAAGTCCTGAAATACTTGTGAGACTTAGGGATAATAAAATTACTGTAAGACCAATTGCAGGCACTAGACCAAGGGGTAAAACTAAAAAAGAAGATCTTTTTTATGAAAGAGACCTACTTAAAGATAAAAAAGAACTTTCAGAGCATTTAATGTTACTTGATTTAGGTAGAAATGATGCTGGTAAAGTCTCAAAGATAAATTCAGTAAAAGTTACAGAAAGCTTCATTATTGAAAGGTATTCTCATGTTATGCATATAGTTTCAAATGTAGTTGGAGAATATAATAAAAAATTTTCAAAATTTAAATCGCTCTTAGCTGGTTTTCCAGCAGGTACTGTTTCTGGAGCTCCAAAAATTAGAGCTATGGAAATTATAGATGAATTAGAAACAACAAAAAGAAAAGTTTATGCGGGTGGAATTGGATATTTTTCTGCAAATGGGGAATTTGATACATGCATAGCTTTAAGAACCGCAGTTGCTAAAAATAAAAAATTTTATGTGCAAGCAGGTGCAGGTATAGTTGCAGATAGTAAACCTAATAATGAATATGAGGAAACAATTAATAAAGCGAAAGCTTTAATTAATGCTTTAAGATAATGAAGGTATTGTTAATAGATAATTACGATAGTTTTACTTTTAATTTGTATCACTATATCTCCTCATTAAATGTTAAAGTTGATGTAGTTAGAAATGATAAAATTAATTCTAAAGAAATCATTAAAAAGAAATATGATAAAATTGTTATTTCACCAGGACCAGGCAACCCAAATCAATCTGGCAATTGTATTAAAATATTGGAATCATTATATAAAGAATTACCTTTTTTAGGAGTATGTTTAGGTCATCAGATAATCGGACAAGTTTTTGGATCAAAAATTGTTCAAGCAAGAAAGTTAATGCACGGTAAAACAAGTAAAATCAAATCTAAAAAAATCGGTATTTTAAAAAACCTCCCAAATACATTTGAAGCTACCAGATACCATAGTTTGGTAATTGATAAAAAAACGTTATCAAAAGAGCTAGAGATTACAGCAGAGACAGAAGATGGGATTATAATGGGTGTTCAACATAAAAAATTTAATATTCATGGTGTACAATTCCATCCTGAAAGTATTAAAACTAAGTTTGGAATGAAAATTCTTAAAAACTTTATTAACAATTAAATTTATGAAACAAATTTTAGAAAAGATTAAAAATAAACAAGATTTAACTTTTGAAGAAAGTAAAACTGCTTTTGAAATATTAATGACTGGAAAAGCCAGTGATGATGAAATTTTTAACTTTTTAACTTTGCTATCTGAAAAAGGTGAAGTTTCAGATGAAATAGCGGGTGGAGTTTTTGTTCTTAGAGAAAAGTCAAAAAGAGTAAATGTAAGAGATTGTATTGACACTTGTGGTACTGGCGGTGATGGCATGAATTCCCTTAACATTTCAACTGCTTCTGCCCTACTTTTAGCTAGCATGGGTACAAAAGTTGCTAAACATGGCAATAAAGCTGTTTCTTCAAAATGTGGTTCTGGTGATGTTTTGGAAGCTCTTAAAATTAAAATTGATTTAGAGCCTGAGGATATTGAAAAAGAAATTAATACCAATAATTTTGGTTTTATGTTTGCACCTAATTATCATAGTGCAATGAGATTTGTAGGACCTGTAAGAAAAAAAATTGGAAAAAGAACTATTTTTAATATGATTGGTCCATTAAGTAATCCAGCTCTTGTAGAGAGACAAGTTGTAGGTGTTTTTGATAAAAAATTATTAAAAATTTTCGCAGAAGGACTTAAAAACTTAAATTTAAAATTTGCCTGGATAGTAAATAGTGAAGATGGATTAGACGAAATATCTCCATATGCAAACACTAATGTTGTTCAATTAAAAGATGGTCAAATTTCTGAAATTAAAATAGACCCAAATGCTTTAGGGGTTAATGCAGATAGTTTTAAAAATTTAGTAGGTGATGATGCAAAATTTAATGCTGATAAGATGATTGAGATATTTAAAGGTGAAGATAATGATTTTTCCAAAGCAGTTTGTTTAAATGCTGCAGCAGGTTTAATTGTTGGAGAAAAATTTTCTGACTTTTCTGATGCCTATAATCACGCAAGAGAATTTATCCTTTCTGGGAAAACTTTTTCACATCTAGAAAAAATTCAAAATGTCTGAAAATATACTTCAAAATATCATTCAAAAAAAAATTGAAAAAGTTGATAAATTAAAAAAATCCTTAAATCTTAAAACTTTGGATGAATTAATTAATAAAAACAACAGCTATATTAATTTCAAAGAGAAAATAGAAAATAATATAAAAAATAATAAAACTTCAATTATTGCTGAAATTAAAAAAGCAAGTCCTTCAGCTGGTATAATAATTGAAGATTATAATCCAGTAGATATTGCTCGAATTTATTTAAATAATAAAGCTACTTGTCTTTCAGTTTTAACTGAAGAAGATTATTTTTTAGGAAATTTAATTCATATTAGCAAAATAAAAGATAAGATAAATTTACCTATATTGTGTAAAGATTTTTTTATCGATAAATTTCAAATACCTTTAGCAAAAAGTTATGGCGCAGATGCTATTTTAATTATTTTGGCTGGGGTTTCTGATAATCTTGCTTCTGAATTATATGATGAAGCTATGAAATATAATATGTCTGTTATCGTTGAAGTTCATACAGTAGAAGAAGCAAAAAAAGCTTTAAATTTTAAAAATGCATTAATAGGAATAAACAATAGAAATTTGAAAACGCTTAAAACTGATATAAATACAACTTATGATATTTATGATGTTGTAAAAAGTCACAAAGGTCCTTTAATATCTGAAAGTGGAATTAAAAATAAAAATGAGCTATTAGAGCTTAATAACAAAACATCAATTAACACTTTTTTAATTGGTGAATCACTTTTGAAAAACTTAGATAAAAATTCTATATTTTCAGTTTTATAGTCAAATAAAGCCCTATTTTGCTAGTTTTTTTTAGTATTGTTAATTTAAAAGAACTTTTATAGAACATTATTTGTACGATATTTGTTCTTATGCTAACAAAAAAACAAAAAAACCTGCTTTTATTTATCAACAAGAAGTTGAGAAGTTCAGGCGTATCTCCTTCTTATGAGGAGATGAAACAATCTCTTAATTTAAAATCTAAATCAGGAATTCACAGATTAATTAGTGCTTTAGAAGAAAGAGGTTTTATAAAAAGATTAGCTCACAAAGCAAGAGCTTTAGAGGTAATTAAATTACCAGAAACAGCTTCTGCAAATGATATTTATAATAGCTTTTCACCAAGTGTAATTAAAGGTGGGTTAGATGAAGAGCAAACTAGTTCTGATGAAATTGAAGTTCCTGTTCTTGGAAAAATTGCTGCAGGAACACCTGTCGAGGCTATACAAAATGAAGTTTCTAGAATTCCACTGCCTAATAATTTAGAAAAAAATGGAGATTACTTCGGATTAAAAGTTCAAGGAGACTCAATGATAGATGCGGGTATTCATGAAGGTGATACAGTTATTATAAAAAGAACCGACACTGCCGATAATGGCAAAATTGTTGTAGCTTTAATTGATGAGCATGAAGCAATGCTAAAAAGAATTCGAAAAAAAGGTAAAGTTGTAGCACTTGAAAGCGCTAATAGAAACTACGAAACTAAGATTTTTGGACCAGATAGAGTAAAAGTTCAAGGTGTTTTGGTATCTTTATATAGAAACTTCTAAAAAAATAGTCTAAACAACATTGATGTCAAAAGTAGCAACACGTTTTGCTCCATCCCCTACTGGAGCACTTCATATTGGAGGGGTAAGAACAGCCTTATTTAATTGGTTGTTCTCTAAAAATCAAAAAGGAACTTTTCATTTAAGAATTGAAGATACTGATAAAGAAAGATCAAAAGAAGAACACAAAATACAAATTATTAAATCATTAGAGTGGATAGGGATTAAACATGATGGTGATGAGTATATACAATCACAAAAAATAGATGATCATATTAAAATTGCTAATGAATTATTAAAAAAAGGTAATGCATATAAATGCTACTGCTCTGCTGAAGAGATAGAGGAACAAAAAAAAAGAGCTAGGCAAAAAAAGATGCCATATATTTATAATAGAAAATGGAGAGATGCAGGTGAAAAAGATGCTCCTAAAGGTATTAAACCTGTAATTAGATTTAAAAGTAAAATAGAAGGAAATTCTAAACTTAAAGATTTAGTTCAAGGAGATGTTGAAATTGAAAATAATACAATAGAAGATTTTATAATTTTAAGAAATGATGGAACACCAACTTATAACTTGTCTGCGACTGTTGATGATCATCAAATGGGAATGACTCATATAATTAGAGGAGATGATCATAAGATAAATACTTTTAAACAAATACAAATATACCAAGCAATGGGTTGGGATGTTCCTGAATTTGCACATATTCCATTAATTCATACTATTGAAGGTAAAAAGCTTTCAAAAAGAGATAATGCCTCAACTTTGGATGATTACTCAAAAATAGGTATAATGCCTGATGCATTAAGAAATTATTTGCTTAGACTAGGATGGTCATATAAAGATAAAGAAATATTTACTCTAGAAGAGAGTATTGAACATTTTAATTTAGAAGGTATTGGAAAATCTCCGTCAAAACTAGATATGAGCAGAATATTTTCAATGAATGAGCATTATATAAAAACAATAAATGAGAAAGATCTTTATGAATGTTTAGTTGAATATTGTAAAATTTATAAAAAAGAGATTCAAGATAATAAAGAATCAAAAGTTAAATCCTCATTATCATTTTTAAAAAATAAGGCTAAAACTTTAGAAGACATTTATAATAATGCAAAATTTATCATCAATGATCAAGTTAACTTTAATGAAGATGATATTAAATTAATAGATGATAAAGCTAAAAAAATTATTTCAGAATTAATCAAAGAATTATCGACTATATCTAATATAAATAAAGAGAGTTTAGAGCCTGTAGTAAACAATTTGATTAAGACAAATGATACAAATTTTAAAGGAGTTGGTCAGCCTGTACGGATTGCTTTAACAGGATCAAAATTTGGTCCAGGTTTATATGATATAATTATGGCTCTTGGAAAAGAAGAAGTTTTAAAAAGACTAACTAAGATAATTTCTTAAAACTAAACAAGCCTCTTCAGAAGAAGAAGTTTTAGATCTAATTCCATCTAATGTTTTTGAACAATCAAGTAATTGTTTTTTTATAAGGTCAGGGTTTTTTAAAAGATAAATTACAGATTTATAGATTTCATCTGCATTGCATTCATTTTGTAACAATTCTGGAATAACTTCTCTATTATTGATTATATTAATTATGTTTGCAAATTTAACATTAACTAACATTTTAAAAATCATAAAATTTATAAAACTGAGTTTATAAATAATTATAGACGGTATATTTGAGCTAGATATTTGTAATGAAACTGTACCTGATTTAGATACAGCAAAAACAGAATTAGATAAAATTTTAGATTTAATACTTTCATCCGAAACAACATCTACATTTTCGATATTAAATTTTTTAATTTCTGACAGGATTAAATTTTTATTTTCATCAGTCACATGAAAGTAAAAGTAAAAATCATTATGTCTTTTGTTCATAAGCTTTATAAAATCAATTAAAATATTTAATAATGCATCTGTTTCGGATTTTCTACTTCCAGGAAAAATTGATATAATTTTTTTATCTTTAGGAATTATATTTTCAATAATTTTTTTATTAACATCGTTATTCTCAATTAATGGATGTCCTACGAAAGTATTTTTAATATTTTCTTCATCGAAGTATTTTTTTTCAAAATTAAATAATAAAAGAATATGATCAATAAATTTTTTAATTTTTTTTACTCTATTTTTTCTCCATATCCAGACTTGAGGAGCCACATAGTGAATTGTTTTGATATTACTATTAATTTTTTTAACTCTCTCAGCAACTCTCATAGTAAAATCAGGGCTATCAACAGAAAACAATATATCAGGGTTAAATTTTATTATTTCATTAACAGTATGGTTAATTTTATTTCTAATTTTAAATATGTTAAACAAAATACTCGTAAAACCTAGATAGGTTATTTCATTTAAATTAAAAATAGAATTTATTCCTAATTTTTTTAAATGATTTCCACCAACAGATAAATATTCAATATCAGAATTTTGAGATATTAACTTAGAAATAACTGCTGAAGCTAATTTATCTCCAGAAGGTTCACCTGTTAGTATGAATATTTTTTTCATATAATATTAATAAATATCTTGTTTTTATTAGCAAATTTAATGCATTCAGCTTTATCTAGAAAAATATTCTTTTTAGATTGTAAAACGACACCTCGTAATCCATATTTTTTAATATCTTTAAAAGTTTGTAAACCAATTGTTGGTAAGTCCATTCTTAAATCTTGTTTCTTTTTTGGGAGTTTCATTAAAATTCCATCTGATTTTTTTTTTAATTTAGACAACATTTTTTTTGTCCCTTGTCTTCCCTCTTTGGCTAAAATTTTACCTTCTTTAACAACTAAAGCTTGAACGTGGTCTAAACTTTTAGTTTTGTTAAAATAAGCTTGACCTTTTTTTATTGAAATTATATCCAGCTTATTTGGTTTAAATTTACTGTAATTTCCTTTCTTTAAAGATAATTCTGGATTAAAAAATATTGAGCTTATAACTTTAATGCCTTCATTGTTTAAAATTTTTATAATTGATTTAATTATAGCAGCATCACCTATTTTAGCTGCTCTTATTACACTTGGCATATAATAAATTCCTTTTAAATCTAACCTTAAAGAAGAAAAATTTGGTTTTGATATTTTACCTGCAAATAAAACTTTTTTACATTTTTTTTGTTTAATTAAATTAATAATTGAGCCAAATTTCCCAATACTAATTCTAAAAGAGTTTTTATCTTTTTGAAATTTATTTTTTTTTGAAAAATCAATTATAAAATATTTTTTATTTATTTTTTTTATTTTGCTAAGAACTATTTCTGAAAAATCAGTATCACCTAAAAATAAACCTATCATTTTACTTTGAAAATGGAGTACAAATTGGTCTTTTCTTATCCATTTCTATAAATTCAATAACTTCTGCAACTAATTCATTATTCTTAAATTTATTTGATAAATTACTTAAATTTTCTGTTAAATTTTCGTTCTTAAAAATTTCTTTATAAGCATCACTTAGAGTCATTATTTCTTTATTTGGAATATTTTTTCTTCTTAAACCTATTAAATTCAATCCTTGTAAAATACTTCTGTTTCCATGTGCAATACCATAAGGAATTATATCTCTAACTACACCACACATACCACCAATCATTGCCGATTTACCTACTCTTGTAAATTGTTGTACAGCTGAATTACCCCCAATAATTGCATTATCGCCTATATGTGCATGACCTCCTAAAGGTACATTGTTTGCTAAAATAACATTATCACCAACAAAACAATCATGTGCAATGTGTGCAGAAACCATAAATAAACAATTACTTTTAACTTTTGTTAATCCACCACCTCCTTTAGTTCCTGGATTAATCGTTACATACTCTCTAATTTTATTATTATCTCCAATCTCTAATCTTGTTTTTTCGCCCTGAAATTTTAAATCCTGAGGATCATTTCCAATTGAAGCGAATGGATAAATAATATTGTTTTTTCCAATTATTGTATGTCCTGTAATATTAACGTGTGACTGAACAATTGTACCTTCACCTATTTCAACATCTGGGCCTATGACCGAATAAGGACCAATTTTAACATTTTCTGAAATTTTAGCTTTCGAGTCTATAATTGCTGTTTTATGAATCATTTGTTTTCTCTTAAAAATTCTTTAATATTTTTTGCTGGGTAACCCATTACTTTTGTATTGTCAGGAATACTTTTGATAACACCAGAACCACCTCCTATTTCAACATTGTTTCCAATTTTAAGATGTCCTGAAATTCCAGCTTGTCCACCAATTTTAACATTGTTTCCAATTACAGAGCTACCCGCTATACCAACTTGTCCAGCTATGATTGAATTTTCACCAATTTTAACATTGTGAGCTATATGAATCTGATTATCTAAATAAGTATTTTTTCCAATTATTGTATTTGACATAGAGCCTCTATCAATTGTAGCTCCACACCCTATCTCACAATTATCTTCAATTATAACAATACCTATATGTGGATATCTTAAATTTTTATTTTTCACAGGGAAAAATCCAAATCCATGTTTTCCAATAACACATCCGTCTAAAATTCTTACATTTTTTTTAATTATTGTATTTCTAATAATTGTGTTTGATCCAATAGAGCAATTATTTCCAATATTTACATTTTTTTCAATTATGGAGTTGTGACCTATATAGCAATTCGATCCTAAAGATACATTATCCCCAATTAAAACATTTTTACCAAATTTAACTTTATCTTTAAATTCAGTTTCTGAAATAGAAATTACAGTTTCATCAAAATCATCATTTATAGATTCAGGATAAAACTTGGAAGTTAAATTAGATACTGAAACTAAAACATTTTCTACAATTAATGGCTTACAATTTTTAGGCAGATCATCTTTCAAAGTTTCGGTAGTTATACAGAAAGATGCTTTGGTATCTTTAGCAATTTCTTTATATTTTTTAGAATGAAAAAAAGTAATATCTGAAGTATTTGCAGTATATAAATCTTTTATATCTGTAATTTCTTGATTTGAGTTTAGTTTATCAACTTTTATATTTAAAATTTTTATAATTTCTAAAATAGATATTGGACCATAATTTTTAAAGAATGGATTAAACATAAATACTTTTAACAAAGCATTTAAAAATAAGTTATCAAGATTTATTGCTATTTATTTCTTATCTACAATAGTTGCTGACCATACAGCATCTGCCATCTTTTTTCCTTCAACAAAAGCTTCACCTTTATATTTCCAAACTCTACCATGAGATCTGATAGCTTCAATTTTAAGTTCAAGTTTACAATTAGGTATAACAGGATTTCTAAATCTTGCTTTTTCAACACCCATTAAAAAAACTAATTTATCTTCATATGTTGATTTATCCAAGCCATGAGCTGTAAGTGCAGCAGCAGCTTGTCCAAATGACTCAACAATTAATACACCAGGCATTACTGGCTGGTCTGGAAAATGACCTTGGACAAAAAAACTGTTTTTTTTAACATTTACCAATGCTGTAGCTGAATGTAATTTTTTTTATATCATATAATTCGTCTATCAATAACATCGGTTCTCTATGGGGTAATAGGTTTATTATGTCTTTTTTTGATAGTTTAATCATGATTATTATTTAATATTTTTATTTATTTC